>NZ_CP059973.1:1212650-1515812 GCF_009193295.2 Bacteroides luhongzhouii
CTGTTCATGCCGCGCGGTCCCATTCCCTTGTCTATCATATAGCTGTTCCACCGTTCCCAGATGGTGGTGGCTCCATTGTCCACAGAGTACAACCAGCTTGGGTTCTTACGTTGGAAGAGTAGTTCATAGGCAATGTCTTCCATGCCATTCTCCGTGAGGGTGGCCATGAGGATGGATGTGCCCAAGAATCCGGTCTGCAAGCAAAGGTCGTGTTGTATGAAGTTTTCGCGCAGACGGTCTATCATCTTCGCTTTGGCTTCGCCTTCCACAAGCTGGTTCTTCAGGGCGAACAAGGCAGGAGTTTGCATAGTGTTGAGGATGGCGGTTTTGAAGGTGCCGTCTTCGTTGAGGAAGTTCTCTTTGATGTATGCCTTTGCCGAATCAGCCATTTGCTGGTACTTGGCGGCATTGCGACCGGTGGCGGTAGCCATGTCTCGCATCATGAAAGCATCTATCACCCAGTAGGAAGCGCTTAAATAGTTCCAATAGCTGACGGCATCAGGGAGCGGACCTTGGGGAGAGAAAGCCAGTCCGCTACAACTTTCCAGCGGTTCGTAGCTCAACCAGTCAGCCCATTGGTAGTTGCCGTTCTCGCTGCAGAGGGTCTCGTGGTTATACTTGGTGTCGTTGATGTGGTTCATAAACAGGTCCATGGCGTTCCAGTTCTCCTCGATGATTTTCGTGTCATCGAATTGCTTCCATACCGTCCAGGGCACGATGATTCCGGCATCAGCCCAACCCAAACGCATTTTCTCATCGCCGTATTGTGCCAAGGGAGCCACTCCGGGAAATCCGCCCAAACTGTTCTGGGTGTCACGCATGTCACGCATCCACTTGTGAAAGAACTTCATGGTGTTCGCAAAAAAAGTACCGGTTTCTGCGAACACTTGTGTGTCTGCTGTCCAACCCAGACGCTCGTCGCGCTGCGGACAGTCGGTGGGTATGGACAGGTAGTTGGATAACTGCCCCCAATAAGTGTTGGAGATGAGCTTGTTCACAAGGTCGTTGCCTGTGGTGATAGTGCCGGTCTCCAGTTCCTTTGTGATGGAAGTGACGGGGATGGACTTCAACGACTTGATGGCGACATTTCCGGTGGCAGTAATGGAGACGTAGCGGTAACCGAAGAAGGTGCAACGGGGATAATAGGCCACATAGTTATCTCCGCCAGCAAAGGTGTAATCCAGACGGATACCGGTGTGGGGGATGCGCAGGTTTTCGCGATGGCAGCTTCCTTCCGGACCATCCATCCCACGAATCTTGGCACCATTGCCATCATTGAGCAGCTCTGCGGGAAGACAGGTCAACACTGTTCCCTCGGCGGCTTTGAATACGAAAGAGGGTACGCCGGCACAGTTTTGTCCGAAGTCCACCACTAACGTCTCTCCCGGGCTTACGGTCATCTCTGTACCCGATGCGAACTCACGGGCGATAATCACCTTACCGAATTCATTCTCCTTCGCTCCTTCTACATTCTTCCAAACGTATGCTTTGACAGGAGCGAGGGCGAGATCTGTACGCAGATAGACTTCCGCTCCGTCCGAAGGCAGGATGTCGCCAGAGAATTCGGTATTCTCTTCGGGTGTGGAGAGTTTGTCCACACATTCGTAGCCCATCGGTTCGCGTGCATCGTATTCTTCTCCATCAAAGATACCGGCATGTTTCACCGGACCGGCAATTCCGGCTTTCCAGTTTTTAAGATCAGTACCGTAGCGCTTCTTGCTTCCGTCAGAAAAAGTCAGTTCCAATACACCACGAAAGGCACATTTCTTGCCTATCATGCCGTCATATCCTCCGGGGGTTATAATTTTGTCACCCCACCATCCCGGCGTCACCTGTACGGAGAGCATGTTCTCGGCGTTTGGCTTAGTACGGATGATATCTGTAATATCATAGGTGAAAGAACGTTTGGTCTTCGCATAATGTGTAAAGCCCGGTTTCAGAAATTCCCCGCCTACGGGTTTCCCATTCACATACAACTCGTAAACTCCCAGTCCAGCGGTCATCCACTTGGCGGAGACAATTTTCTGTTCGTTTTTCACGGTGGACACGAACCAACTTGCGCCATCGGCTGCGCGACCGTTGTTATGTCCTTTCACTACAGGGGCATCTACTGCGGAAATCCATTTGGATTCGTTCCAGGCTGATGCTTCCAATGCGTCAGTACGTTTTCCGACTTCGGTTGCGTTTATCAGTCCGCTATGCGAGAAAAGCACGAGAATCATTATCGGGATAAGATTCGCAAAACAATGGAGATTCATTTTCATACTTATATGTATTTTTTAGTATTAAAAGATTAACTTTGAAATGCTGTTTAGTTTTATGGGACTTGCACAACAAAATTACAGAATTATATGATATGACAGACGATTTCTGCATTTTTTTTGACTCAACGATGGTTTCTGTTCAATCTGGAGCTGACTCATAAGTCCGATCCGATTGAACAGACAGCAGGAGCTTTCTACGTTAAATGATCGATTATCAAGCAAAACAATGAAATATTGTAAAATAATATAATTAACACATCCATTTAGTATATTGTAGGAATTATTTATCAAAGAAGAAAAGAAGATGCCGGTTATTCATTGCAATCATTCTTTCTTCTTTACACAAAAACCTCGCAATTGAATAAACTCTATTCAAGTTTTTAATAAATAATGAAAAGGTTTATTATAAACGGTATCCTAATTTATTATAGACTCTTTTTTAACACTTTCAATACCTGAAATAGAATTATTGCAACAAAAATAGGCAAGAACCTTCACAGTTTCTTGCCCATTCGTTATCCTCGTTATGCAATTCGCATATTAACCTATTGAACTTTATGTAATAAAATTTATATATTTCATTGCTATTTCTTTATTATTATTGACCTCAAATATACAAAATAAAAACAAGAAAGTCAATAGGGAAAGCGTGGTTATCTGAAAATAAACACGTAAATTTGTGCCTCGAATTAGAAATAACAGTATAAATCACTATAAATAAAAACTTTATCACTATGGAGTACAATTTCAGAGAAATTGAAAAGAAGTGGCAGAAAAGGTGGGTAGAAGAGAAAACCTACCAAGTTACGGAAGATGATTCGAAGCAAAAATTTTATGTACTAAACATGTTTCCTTATCCATCAGGAGCCGGCCTACACGTAGGTCATCCGCTGGGATACATTGCTTCGGATATTTACGCCCGTTACAAACGACTGCAAGGCTTCAATGTACTCAATCCGATGGGATATGACGCTTACGGTCTGCCGGCAGAACAGTATGCCATCCAAACCGGACAGCATCCTGCCATCACTACCGTCAACAATATCAACCGCTACCGCGAGCAGTTGGATAAAATAGGTTTCTCTTTCGACTGGAATCGTGAAATCCGTACTTGCGACCCGGAATATTATCATTGGACGCAATGGGCCTTCCAAAAAATGTTCAACAGCTATTATTGCAACGATGAACAGGAAGCCCGTCCTATCGAAGAACTGGAAAAAGCCTTCGCCATCTACGGAAACAAAGGACTCAATGCCGCTTGCAGCGAAGATATCAGTTTCACAGCCGAAGAATGGAACGCCAAAAACGAAAAAGAAAAGCAAGAAATCCTGATGAACTATCGTATCGCTTATCTGGGCGAAACAATGGTAAACTGGTGTGCCGAATTAGGAACAGTATTGGCTAACGATGAGGTAGTTGACGGAGTCAGCGAACGTGGTGGTTATCCTGTTATTCAGAAGAAAATGCGCCAATGGTGTTTGCGTGTATCTGCGTATGCACAACGTTTGCTTGACGGATTAAACACGATCGAATGGACAGATTCTCTGAAAGAAACCCAAAGAAACTGGATCGGACGTTCGGAAGGTGCTGAAGTGCAATTCAAAGTAAAAGACAGTGATCTCGAATTCACTATTTTCACCACTCGTGCAGATACCATGTTCGGTGTTACCTTTATGGTATTGGCTCCGGAAAGTGAATTGGTGGCACAATTAACGACTCCTGAACAAAAAGCAGAAGTAGACGCCTACCTCGACCGTACCAAAAAACGTACGGAACGTGAACGCATCGCCGATCGTAGTGTTACCGGTGTGTTCAGTGGTTCATATGCTATCAACCCGTTCACAGGCGAAGCAGTGCCCATATGGATCAGCGATTACGTACTGGCCGGATACGGAACAGGAGCTATTATGGCTGTACCTGCTCATGATAGCCGCGACTATGCATTTGCCAAACATTTCGGATTGGAAATCCGTCCGTTGGTGGAAGGTTGTGATGTAAGCGAAGAAAGTTTTGATGCAAAAGAAGGTATTGTTTGCAATTCTCCGCGTCCGGATGTCACTCCTTACTGTGATCTTTCATTGAACGGACTGACCATCAAAGAAGCGATAGAAACGACCAAGAAATATGTAAAAGAGCATAATCTGGGCCGTGTGAAAGTGAACTACCGTCTGCGCGACGCCATCTTCTCACGCCAACGTTACTGGGGTGAGCCATTCCCTGTTTACTACAAAGATGGAATGCCTTATATGATTGACGAAGCCAGCCTGCCGCTAGAACTTCCGGAAGTCGCTAAATTCCTGCCTACCGAAACAGGTGAGCCTCCATTGGGACACGCAACTAAATGGGCTTGGGATACAGTAAACAAATGTGTCGTAGAAAATGAGAAGATTGACCATGTAACCGTCTTCCCGTTGGAGTTGAACACAATGCCGGGATTCGCCGGTTCTTCGGCTTATTATCTCCGCTACATGGACCCGCATAATCATCAGGCATTAGTTGATCCGAAAATTGACCAGTACTGGAAAAATGTAGACCTATATGTAGGTGGTACCGAACATGCAACAGGCCACTTGATTTATTCTCGTTTCTGGAATAAATTTTTGTATGATATGGGTGTGTCTGTAATGGAAGAACCATTTCAAAAGTTGGTAAACCAAGGAATGATTCAAGGCCGCAGCAACTTTGTATATCGTATCAAAGATACCAATACTTTCGTTTCGCTGAACCTGAAAGATCAGTACGAAGTTACTCCTATCCATGTGGATGTAAATATCGTATCTAATGATATTTTGGATCTGGAAGCATTCAAAGCATGGCGTCCTGAATATAAAACAGCCGAATTTATCCTCGAAGACGGGAAATATGTTTGCGGATGGGCAGTTGAAAAGATGAGTAAATCCATGTTCAACGTGGTTAATCCGGATATGATTGTTGAGAAATACGGTGCAGACACACTTCGTATGTACGAAATGTTCCTTGGTCCGGTAGAACAGTCCAAGCCATGGGATACAAACGGAATCGACGGTGTACACCGTTTTATCCGTAAATTCTGGTCATTGTTCTACAGCCGTACAGACGAATATTTGGTAACAGACGAACCTGCAACGAAAGAAGAATTGAAGAGCCTTCATAAATTAATCAAGAAGGTGACAGGTGATATTGAACAGTTCTCTTACAATACATCTATCAGCGCATTCATGATTTGCGTAAACGAACTCTTCAACCTGAAATGTAGCAAAAAAGAGATTCTGGAACAGCTCGTTATCACTCTCGCTCCCTTCGCTCCGCATGTCTGCGAAGAGTTGTGGGATGTATTGGGACACGAAACTTCCGTATGCGACGCCCAATGGCCTGCATACAACGAAGAATATCTGAAAGAAGATACTATCAACTATACCATCTCTTTCAACGGAAAGGCACGTTTCAATATGGAATTTGCAGCAGATGAAGCTTCGGACGCTATCCAGGCAGCAGTATTGGCCGACGAACGTTCGCAGAAGTGGATTGATGGCAAGACTCCGAAAAAGATCATTGTCGTTCCGAAAAAGATTGTAAACGTTGTAGTATAAAACAAATTAGGCACGGATTACGCGGATAACACGGTTTAGAGTTAATCAGAACCACGAAATCCGTGTAATCCGTGCCTAACATAATCACAAATCCTATGCATAAATTAACAAAAGCGGAAGTAATGAGAGAAGTGAAAGATTACATCTATATCACTCTCGGATTGATAAGCTATTCTTTGGGATGGGCTGCATTCCTGTTACCTTATCAGATAACTACCGGAGGAACTACCGGTATCGGAGCTATTATCTATTATGCAACAGGATTCCCAATCCAATGGTCATACTTCATTATCAATGCAGTTCTGATGACCTTTGCCATCCGGATATTGGGTCCGAAATTCAGTATAAAAACTACTTACGCTATTTTTACGCTGACTTTTCTGCTTTGGTTATTCCAGTTGGTGGTGAACAATTATGTGGAAGCACCGGATATGACGCCGGACGGTAAACCGCTGTTGCTCGGTACAGGACAGGACTTCATGGCTTGTATTATCGGTGCAGCCATGTGTGGTGTAGGCCTTGGCATCACTTTCAACTACAATGGAAGTACGGGTGGAACAGATATTATCGCAGCCATCGTCAATAAATACAAAGACGTATCGCTCGGACGAATGATTATGATTTGTGATGTATTCATTATCAGTTCCTGTTACTTTGTATTCCATGATTGGCGCCGGGTTATTTTCGGTTTTGTCACCTTGTTTATTATTGGTGTTGTGCTCGACTGGATTATCAACAGTGCCCGTCAATCAGTTCAATTCTTCATCTTTTCTAAGAAATATGATGAAATAGCCGACCGTATTATCAAAGACGCTGACCGGGGAGTAACGGTACTCGACGGTACGGGATGGTACAGTAAAAACAATGTGAAAGTGTTGGTAGTACTTGCCAAGAAACGTCAGTCACTCGAAATTTTCCGTTTGGTAAAACGCATTGACCCGAATGCTTTTATCTCTCAAAGTTCTGTTATCGGTGTGTACGGCGAAGGATTCGATAAGCTAAAAGTGAAATAGTAACCGGTTGATAAGTATTGAACAACCTTGTTAAAACAAAAAATAAGATGATGAAACGCAAACTTGTATTTGCTACCAATAATGCTCATAAACTGGAAGAAGTAGCCGCTATCCTGGGAAATCAAGTAGAATTACTAAGCCTCAATGATATCGGTTGCCAAACGGATATTCCCGAAACAGCTGAAACACTGGAAGGAAATGCGCTATTAAAATCTTCCTATATCTATAAAAACTATCATCTGGATTGTTTTGCCGATGATACGGGATTGGAAGTGGAAGCCTTGAACGGAGCTCCCGGAGTCTATTCTGCTCGCTATGCAGGAGGTGAAGGACACGACGCCCAAGCTAATATGTTCAAACTTCTTCACGAACTGGAAGGAAAGGAAAACCGTAAAGCTCAATTCCGCACCGCTATTTCGTTGATACTGGACGGAAAGGAATACCTCTTTGAAGGAGTGATAAAAGGCGAAATAATCAAAGAAAAACGCGGTGATTCCGGATTTGGCTACGATCCTGTATTCAAGCCTGAAGGTTACGACCGTACTTTTGCCGAATTGGGAAATGATATAAAAAACCAAATCAGCCATCGTGCACTGGCTGTACAGAAACTTTGTGAGTTTCTGCAAAGCTGATTATACATACCCACTTAAAATATAAAACACAATGAAGAAAATTACTTTATTTACTTTAGTTACGCTCCTATTGTGTACTTCGTGTGTAACAAAAAAGAAGTTCCTGCTTGCAGAGATGGCAGCTACCGCAAGCAAAGATAGTCTGCAAGAGTTGTTGAATAACTCTCGCGAAGTTGGTAACCAGCTATCGGCACAAGTCAAAAACCTCTTGCGTGATACGACCCAAATGGGGAACAGTATCCGCCAGTATCAGAGTATGTTGAATGTCAACATGACTGAACAGGAAAAACTGAATGCGCTGTTGAGCCAAAAGAAAAATGAGCTGAACGAAAGAGAACGCACGATCAATGAATTGCAGGACATGATTAAGGCGCAGAATGATAAGGTACAGAATCTCTTGAGTAATGTAAAAGACGCATTACTTGGTTTTAGCACCGACGAGCTGACCGTTCGCGAGAAAGACGGAAAAGTATATGTAGCGATGTCCGACAAATTATTATTTCAGTCAGGAAGTGCCCGCTTGGACAAACGTGGAGAGGAAGCTCTCGGTAAACTGGCCGAAGTATTGAACAAACAGACGGATATCGACGTATTTATCGAAGGACATACGGACAACAAACCGATCAATACTGTACAATTCAAGGATAACTGGGATTTAAGTGTGATCCGTGCCACTTCCGTAGTTCGTATCCTCATCAAGAATTACAATGTAAATCCTTTGCAGATTCAGCCTAGCGGCCGCGGTGAATATATGCCTGTTGATGACAACGAAACAGCAGAAGGCAGAAGTAAGAATCGCCGTACGGAGATTATCATGGCTCCGAAACTGGATAAGTTGTTCCAGATGCTTCAAAGCTCGGAAGAATCCAAGTAAAAATTCAATAATCAACAATAAAAAATCCTCTCGGTTAATAAACTGGGAGGATTTTTTTATCTTTAAAAAATTGAATTATTTTAAGACAATTCCTAACTGTTATTCATTCAAGAACAACAATAGAAATCAAATTTCTTTATAATCCCAACTTAGCCGAAATATCCAGCATCCGCTGAATCGGCTTCACTGCCTTCTTAGCCACCTCCGGATCTACCGTTATTTCCGGGGCTTCATTCTTCAGACACTCATAGAGCTTCTCTAACGTATTCAACCGCATGAAGCTACACTCGTTACATCCGCACGTACTATCGTTCGGAGGAGCAGGAATAAACGTTGTCTGCGGACACTTTTTCTGCATCTCATGCAAGATCCCCGATTCGGTAGCCACAATATACGTATTTTCGGGATGGTTCACGGCATACTTCAACAAAGCAGCTGTAGAGCCTACTACATCAGCCAGTTTCAATACCGTACTCTTACACTCGGGATGTGCCAACACCAACGCTTCCGGGTGCTGCGCTTTCAATTCCACCATCTTTTCAACCGAGAACTGTTCATGTACATGACAAGCTCCATCCCAAAGAAGCATATTCCTGTTCGTAACTGAGTTGATATAATTACCCAAATTCCTATCCGGGCCAAAGATTATTTTCTCATCTTTGGGGAAGCTTTCCACAATTTGCTTCGCATTGGTGGAAGTCACCACCACATCTGTCACTGCTTTCACGGCAGCTGTCGTGTTGACGTACGAAATAACGGTGTATCCCGGGTGCTCTTTGACAAACTGTGCAAACTGATCCGCCGGACAACTGTCTGCCAACGAACAACCTGCTTCCATGTCGGGCACCAGTACTTTCTTGTCCGGACAAAGCACCTTTGCCGTTTCCCCCATAAAGTGAACGCCACACATCACAATAATATCCGCTTCCGTCTTGGCAGCCCATTGAGCCAATGCCAAACTGTCGCCAACGTAATCGGCGATGTCCTGTATCTCACCCTTCTGGTAGTAGTGGCCCAGAATGATTGCATTCTTTTCTTTCTTTAGCTCGTTAATAGCCTTTATGAGTTCATTCATAATAATATTCTTATTTCTTTCCTTTTAAAAAAAATCCTTTGTTAGTAATGATAGCCTGTTAATAATGTTAGCAAATAAATACGATTTTTCTTGTCGGATAAGTTATTAGTCCATACTTCTGCTTTATGAGTCGGTTATGAACTGATGTAAAGGACAAGATATCCTATCCTACTTGCTTCATTATCAATGAAAGCATCGTTAAATGTCATCAAATGGAAGTTTGCTATTAACTCCCTGTTGATAAAGTGCAAAGTTAAAAACTTTATGGATATAAACAGGCAGATAAGTGCTGAAAAATATGTTTATGTCTGTGTAGAAAGTTTTGGGTTAGTTTTTTGGAATGTTCATAATGAAGTCCTCTTATACCTTCTTTTGAATAATGCAAGAATTATTTTTCAAAATCTTTGCCGATAGTTTTGACAGGTTTTAAACCGTTATCAACACCTTGTTAACTGAAAAGAATTACCTTTGTGGACAAGAACATAATAAAAGAAAAGACGTATGCGTAAACTGAAAATAACAGAGCTGAACCGTATCAGTGCCGAAGAGTTTAAACAGGTTGAAAAACTGCCTCTGGTAGTAGTGTTGGATGATATTCGTAGTTTGCACAATATAGGTTCTGTGTTCCGTACTTCGGATGCTTTCCGTATTGAATGTATCTATCTGTGTGGTATAACAGCTACTCCGCCACACCCTGAAATGCATAAGACTGCGCTAGGTGCAGAGTTCACTGTCGACTGGAAGTATGTTAATAACGCTGTTGATGCTGTTGATAACCTCAAAAACGAAGGGTATATCGTTTATTCTGTAGAACAGGTGGAAGGAAGTATTATGCTTGATGAACTCCAGCTGGATAAAACCAAGAAGTACGCTATCGTTATGGGAAACGAAGTGAAAGGGGTACAGCAGGAGGTTATTAACCATTCGGATGGTTGTATAGAGATTCCTCAATACGGTACAAAACATTCGTTGAATGTTTCCGTAACTACCGGTATTGTAATCTGGGATTTATTCAAAAAGCTACGCTAGCAGCTTATCCCCCATTGGTTAATAAATGGTTGATAACTGGTGGATAATGTAGTTAATTTGCTTATAATCAATATATATATAATTGTTCATAAGTATAGAATCCAAGTGATGTAATAGTGCTCTTTGCAGGAGATATAGATACTACTTGCATATTGCTTATGTACGTCCTGTAAAAGCGGAATAAATATTGGTCAATCGAGAATAAGAAAGGTTATCCCCCGACTTTATTAACCGGAGTTAGTAAAGTCGGGGGATAAGTCACTATCAACACTAACACTACACGTTCCATTAGTTTATCTTTACCTGCCAATCATATAAAGCCGTTTCATTTTGCTGGTTCTATTTTTAGAAAAAGTACCCCATGTGAAGGTACGTCAGATTGGTATTTATTTATATAAATTCCTTTATCCTTTTGCTCCCAAAGATTACGCACTTTCTGTTTACCTTGAATATTCAGTTGCTCCCAGGAAATAGATATGTCCTGTTTATTATCGGATAGATTGAATAATCCGACTGCTATGGAACCATCTTTTAATGGTTTACTCCATACTTCAATTTCTTTATTATTATCAGCATATACTCTGCTACCTTGTATACCGGCAATATCTTGGTTGATGGCTATTACTTCTCTATTACTTAATAGATTCATTGTAAAATCATCCATTTGTTCCAGATCGCATCCTATCAGTAAAGGTGCTGCTAGAATACTCCATAAAGTGATATGGGTATATTGTTCATTAGGAGATAAATGTGTGGAATGTATATTTTTTCCCCAGCCAACTTTTCCTACAATGAGCATATCCGGATCATTCCAACTGCCTGGTTTAGCAAATGATTGCCACTTATCCTGAAGGAAACCGATGGTAGTCATACTACACCAGGAATCATAAATATCCCCTGTTGTACGCCAAACATTCGTGAGGTTGCTCCAGTCTTCTGCCAATTCAAATGGGGCAGCATTGGAGATACTGTATATGAAATCTCTTCCCGATTGACGTAAAAGATATGACAGTTCTGCTGTATGAGCTATATCATTGGTTACCCAGTCGTACTTAATATAATCGAATCCCCATTCCGCCCATTGCTTTACATCATTTTTGGCAAATGAAAATTCCCCGTGTCTGCGGCTTGAATTGACAACTATCCCATCACGTGTATCGGCGCTGCTACCAATGTACCCGGCAAAAGTTTGTACCCATGGAGAAGAATATATTCCTATTTTGAGACCTTTACTATGCACATAATCAACGAGACTTTTCATATCAGGAAATTTATCGTTTGGCATTATTGCATTGTATTTTCCTCCGCGTACGCCTTGCCATCCATCATCGATATTTATATAAGCATATCCATAATTGACGAGTCCCAGTTCTACCATGCGATCGGCCATCCTTCTTATTTTCTTGTCATCAATGTCTGCTCCGAAAATGTTCCAGCTATTCCAACCCATAGGAGGAGTTAGACTTATCTTTTCACCGATTTCAAGAGTTAAGTCTTTAGTAGTTTCTCCATATTGATTTTTAGCCGAGATACGAACAGTATAAGTTCCCGGATTTATTGCTTTTCCCGTAATAATACCGGTATTGCTGTCGATAGATAATCCTTCGGGTAAATTGGTTGCAGTTATATTTAGTGGTCTTTCTCCTGAAATAGGTACTGTAAACAGAAATGGATTTCCCGGACGGGCGCCATATATATAAGGAGCATTAATCATGGGCTGCTTTGTAATAGCAGGTGTTAGGATGTATTCTTGTTCACGTTCTTTTTTTATCGAAACAGGATCGACACCTTTCACTTCAAATCTGGCATTTACCCAGTTGGTGCGATCTCCGGCTATTCCATCTCCTGCATGATCGACACGCAGAATGAGAGATTTTATACCTTTAGTAGAAATATCTATTTGTTTTGCTTTTTCTCCTGCATGCATAATTCCACTTCGCCAGATGATTTTACCATCTCCTAAAATTATAAATTCGGCACTGGCTTGTTTTAACTCGTGTTCGGGTGCGGAATCATCTATTCCTGCAGATGCCTTGAAAGAGATTGTTTTGCCGTCGAGTTTTATGCGGAATACGCTTGCGGCATGTGTACCTACACCCCGGTCAAATTTTTCTCCGGCAATAGAAAGTGGTGTTTTCCACATTGATTGATTGGCCATTGCTTTACCAGCAGATTGGTCGACGTTTGAGAGATCTAATTCATCTAACCACACTATGCGGGGAGCAGTCGTAAAACTCGAAAGTAATATAACTAATAATATAGATAAGTATTTTTTCATTGTATTTGAAGATTAGTACAAAATAAATTCTTTCTGCAAATGTATAGGATATGACTGGTGAAGTTGAATAAAAAAGAGAATAAAATGAAAACAAAAACTAGACAAAACGCAAATAAACTACTTTATGCTTGACAATTACTAGATTTTATTTGTATTTTCACAGCGGATTTTTATTTCTAAGTAATTAGTTCGTGTTTAATTTTGATATAAATGATGGACGAATATAAAGACAAAAGGTACATAAAGGAAATAATAAAAGAATATAATATTTTATTAGAGTCGTGGGGTTCTTCCGAGTCCTGGGACTTAAATCAATTTAAAACACTGGAAAATATGATCTTCGAAACAACGAAGATCAATGTAAATGCTAACACACTTAAACGATTTTTTCAACAGAAGACAGGCAATCCACAGTTGGCGACAAAAGATGCTTTGTGTCGTTTTTTAGGTTATGCGGGCTATACTGACTTTGTGATGAAGAAAACAAAGAAAGAAGAGACTATCAGTATTCAGACAGAAGATGTTGTTGAAGAAACAGAGGAACATACAGATGATACAGACAAGGTAGATAGCCCCCAATTGGAGAAAGCGCCGAATAGAATGCCGAAAGATCAGGAAGAAGTATCGAATCGCGTCTATAAGAAAAATAAATGGTATGTAAATTTTGCTGTTATACTATTATTGATAATAGGCGGATATATGTTGTATACATATAAATTGAAGGATATGTATGTGGAATATCTGATTTCAAAAATAGAATTTACTACTTCACAAGTAAAAGGAATATGCCCGCTTACAGTTACATTCTCCTATCATATACCAGCCTCATTATTTGAAGATATCACTGTTATGTATGAAGAAGCTAATGGGGATGTATCCGAAAGAAAACTAAATGAAAATATAGATAAAATAAATGCTACTTATATATATGAAGGTGAAGCATTCTGTCATCTGAAGTATAAAGATAGAATTATAAAGACCATTCCGGTAGAGTGTCGCAAGACGGGATGGTCGGTTTTTGCCCGTGAGGAAAGAAAGAAAATATTTCGGGTTTTTCCGATGGAGCAGGCTTACAATGATTCGGGATATGTAAGTTTGCCTATAGAAAATGTCCCACAAGAGGCGCATACTAACCACATGTTTGTCAGCTATGTGTTCTATAAAGAAAAGTTGGTGGACGGAGATAATTTCATATACGAGGCACGCGTTCGTAATTCGAAGCAGGAGCATGCTGTTCCTTGTTCGGATATTATCATGTATATACATTCGGATACAGCTATGCATGGCTTTGCTATGAATGAAAACGGCTATGCATATATCAAATTCATCAGTGGAGAAAATACCATTAAAGGTGATGAATATAATTTGAGCCGGTTTAATTTCAACTCTTCCGAATGGCATGTCATGACTATCAAAGTAGTGAATAAGAAAACTACCTTCTACGTAGATGGAGAAGAAGTGTTAGGAATGGATTATAAAGAACCTTTGGGATATGCCAATGAACTTACGTTAAGATTTAAGGGATGCGGTGCTGTAGATTATGTGAAAGTCTGCAATCTTGATGGTAAGGTTGTATATGAAGAAAACTTCGATTCGAATAAAAGAGAATAACACTTTCTTTTCCTACAACCATCTTATACATAGATGGTTGTCTTGTTTTGTTCATATTTTGTTCATGTTTTGTTTTACCTTTTTCTCTCTTTTCTTAGCCTTTTGTTTGCAGGGTTGCGGATGATTTGGGATAGATTTGCAATTGTTATCATTGTCCTAATTGGGACGCGTTAGCTAAATCTATATAATCTGAAATGATCCGATGAAAAAGAAGAAATGGATATGCTTGTTATTATCTGCATTGTTGGGGGTAGGTACTGCTCTTCCTCAACAAAGCAAAGAATCACCTGTAGAAAAAGTAAAGAAGATTGGTGATAAATTGATTAGAGAAACTCCCTTTGCCTACAAGTTGGGACTTGCTTCGTGTAGTACTTCTTTCAACACGTTAAACTTTGTGGATTTTGGACGTACCTTTGGTTTGGGACAAGAAGCTGTGGCCTATGCCTATACACAGCTGTCGTTTCCACGTGATACCACCATGCGTGTAGAAACGGAGCATAACGATGCCTGTAAAATCTGGTGTAACGGACAACTGGTTTATGAAAATAAAGGGAAACGGGATATTAAAATAAATCGGGGGGAACGAAGTATGAAGATGACTTCTTCATTTTTGCTCCCGTTGAAAAGTGGTAATAACGATGTGTTGATAAAGTCGGCCACCTTCGGTAAAGAATGGTGTGTATTTTTACAACCACCAAGTGATAATGATGCCGTTTTATCCACTGCCCGAAGTTATCCTCAAATAGGATTAACCAATTTGAGTCATGTTGATAAACAAGTATCCGATCTTACCAACTGGCTCATTATCGGACCTTTTCAAGGTGGCATTGACGTAGTGCATGAACCGGAACAGGAATTTAAGTTTGGATATATGTATAAAGGACTTCATGGTCCGGTAACCTGGACAATTCCTAAAATAGAAGTACTCGGAGAAATGATAGACCCCGAAGTTTGGGGAACTACTTATCAATGGAATTACCATAATGGAGGTGTTGCCTGGGCTATGCAGCAACTTGGTGAATTGACCGGAGCACATAAATATACTAAATGGGCAACTGACTTCTGCGACTATCAGATGGAAGGTATGCCATTTGTGGACTATCAAGTCAATCATTTGCGGGCATATAATTCAGCCAATGCAATGGTGATTAACTCCACATTGCTTGATTTTACATTAGCTCCTTCACTTCCCATTCTATACCGTTTGCGTATGGATAAGGATTTTAAGAATAGGGATATTTATCAGGCATACATAGATAAAATGATAAATTATGCACGTTTCGGACAAATCAGAAGTGAAGGAATGAGCAACTATACCCGTGATACGCCGGAAAAATATACTGTATGGGTAGATGATATGTTTATGGGTATTCCTTTCTTGATACAAGCTGGATTATACAGCGATTCACCGGAGTTACGAAAAATATTTTTCGATGATGCAGCCAATCAGATCATAGACTTTACGAAACACGTATGGAATAAAGACACTCATCTTTATATGCATGCCAATTATACATCACGTCCCGATGTTAAACTCCCTCATTGGGCACGTGCCAACGGGTGGGCTATCTGGGCTATGTCTGACGTATTGATGGCATTGCCTAAGAATCATCCCAAATACAAAGCAATACTCAAGCAATATCAGACTTTTGTCTATTCTCTGATAAAATATCAGAGTCCTGACGGATTCTGGCATAATGTAATCGATCGTAGCGATTCTCCCAAGGAAGTTTCGGGTACGGCTATATTTACAATGGGTATAATACGCGGTATCAGGTATGGCTGGCTGGATAAGAAAAAGTTCATGCCGATTGCATTGAAAGGATGGGATGCAGTGGCATCCGAAATCGAAGACGATGGAACGGTACATAAAATCTGTATAGGAACCATGTGTACCGAAGATGTGAACTATTATATGAACCGTCCATTTTTCGATGATGATACGCATGGGTCATTTGCTGTCATATTCGCAGGTATAGAAGCGCAGCGGATGATGGATGAAGACACCAAATAACTGATGTAAAAAACAAATATAATATTATGAAAAAGATACTTGTACTAATAGCTTTGTCTTTCATGACTGTCTCGACATTAACAGCACAAATGAAGGATCCCCAGAATTGGGTAGGCTACGAAGAGATAATGGGTGTAAAAAATGGGCTAAGATTTTACGATTTCGATGTAAATCTGATAGAATCGTCTGCTCCTGCTAATGTTTTTTGGCCGGGAGATGATATCCGCCTTAAGTTTCAGTTGATTAATAACACATCACAATCAATAGATATAGATGCGAAAGTACACGTCTTTCGCTATGGAACGAAAGGAATCCCCAATGATATTTGGCTGCCCCAGATGATTAAGCTTGATTATGAGAAGGTGATTCCTGTTCACTTATCAATTTTGCCGAATGGCTATGTCAATACGTCTGTATCGGTAGACGATATAAAGGATTTTGGAGGATATGCCGTTGTGTTTGATCTTGGAAAGTACGGGCGTCGATTGGGTACAAGTTTTGCCTATAGCATGAAACCGTCATTAGTGAAAATGCAATATCCCAAACAATCTTTGGATTACTTGGGAGTGGATTTTTTGAATAGAGTGGGTGTTCAGTCCATTCGCTACGGTATTCCTTTCATATCACCTGATAATCCCGATTATCAAGGATTCAGACAAGAATTAAAGAAATTGATGAAGGATTTCATGGATAATAATATCACTGTTATGCTCATGTTTGGTGAAGGACGTATGGCACAGTCCATGCCTTTGGGTACTACCAGGCCGCATTTGGATGAGAATGGGAAATTTCTTCATACGAAACAGGATTTAGTATGGCTTCCCGAGTTGGATGAAGACTTTAAGAAATTCGTAAAAGAATTATGTCTTGATTTCGGCTGGCCCAAAGGGCCGGTAACAGCTGTCTGTTTGTGGAATGAACCGTGGGAAGGAACTTCCATATCCGGTTGGCAGGCTGATATGATAAGATATAAAGAGATATATACGAAAATGGCTGAAGCGGTGATTGAAGCCCGGGAGAAAGACATAGATGTTCTTGTGGGAGGAGGTGACTCTAATTCGAATGCGTTGGATAAGTTTTTTGCTGATGGCACAATGGATATTTTACCTATCTTTGATTTCCTTTCCATTCACTATCAAGGTATGGAGGCACCGGTATTATATCCCGAGTGGAATAAGCGAAAGGATAACAAGGGACGTGTGAAAATATGGGATACTGAAAGTTGGGTAGGGAATACCGACGATCGTGTAGGACTTGTTATTGCGGCTAATCGTTCTGCCGGATACGACAGGTCGATGGGGATATTTGGCGGATATATGTATTCAGGAGACCCGAACCGGTCAGTGCGTAATATGGAAGTCCGTACTGAAAAAGGAAAAGAAACAATGCCTAAACTCCACAATACATGGTCTGCGGCAGCTGCTGTGGGAGCAGCACAAAGTATGATCGGAGAACGGGAGTTTAACAGGCTTCTTTTTAAAAATGGTTTGCCTTGGGTAATGATCTTTGACGGATACGAAAATAAGAAAGACGATGGGACGATTGTGATTGCCGGAGATTTGGGTGAAGCATTCGGTGCAGAGAATATCCTTTTCAGAAATGTGCGTAGCTTAAGCGAAGCGAGAAAAAAAGTCGATTTGCATCATCAATTAAAAACATTACCAGCGAATAGTGCTGAACGTAAAAAGATAGAAAACGAACTCAATACATACTATCCCATCACAGACGGGAAAATGATACTGAAAGCCAATCCCTCTTTCCAGCTTTATGATTTTTATGGAAATGCCATTGCTCCTAAAAATGGAATCTATGAAATTCCTCTTAATTATCAGGGATATTATATGCGTGTAAATGGTGAGAAGGGAGCTTTTGACAAACTTGTTTCGGCCATTAGTAAGGCGGACATTGTGGGGTATGAACCTGTCGAAATAATTGCGAAAGACTTTACAGCTCCCATTGCCAGCAAACCGGAAATGGAACTTCAACTGACCAATATCCTCAATCGTCCGGTGAAAGGTGTGTTATCTGTTTCTATCGGTAATCTGGATATATCTTATCCGCAGAATGTATCGTTTAAGCCCAATGAGACAAAAACTATCAGAGCGAAAGTGACAAACGGAACTGCCAGTGTAGACAATAACTATCCGCTTGAAGTTCATTTCGATGCAGGAAAAGATGGATTCGCCGTGCATTGGGAGAATATGCATGTCAATTACATTGCAAAGAAAACGATAAAGATAGATGGTAATCTGAATGACTGGCAAAACATGATTTCACAAACGATAGAAGGTTCTTCCAAGGCCAGCATTTCTCTGACGGAAGCTGCGTGGTATCCATATCAGAAGTTTGATAGTAATGCGGAAGGATTGGCGCATACCTACCTGGCTTACGATGACGATTATTTCTACTTTGCAGCAAAAGTTGCGGATAAAACTCCCAATAAAGGAACATTGAGATTTGAGACTCGCAATGATGATGATTATTTCTATCCTGACACAGCTTATATGCAGACCATATATGCCATGCATTCTACCATAGTAACGCAGCCTGCGGCAGAATCAGACCAAAAAGCGCTGCAATTGCCTTCGGCAAAAGGCCGTATGATGAATTATATGGAAAATACATCTACTACTCTGTCGATGGGTATGGATATTCATTTGCCGAAAGATAAATATACCCGCACTTCTTTTTATTTCCCAAGTATAAATCAGAATGGCCTGTCTGTTACTGTTTATGACAAAGACAGTGGCAAAGAATTACTTTCTACCAAGATAGACAAACTATGGAATGGTACTTATCTGACATTGGATTTATGTGGTAATGTGCGCATACGTTGTTCATCTTATGGTTGGTGGTACACAACAAAATTATCAGGTATCTTTTTTGACTCATCGGACAATGTTGTTAATTCGGGTAATGCCGGTGCTTCAGCGAAACTTGTAAACCGTGATTTTGATACTGTCGGAAACTGGATGGGTAAATATGGGCAATTAGGATATTATCTTATCGGTTCAGATTCTTCTTTGCCTCAAGATGTTACTTGCCATGTTGTTTCTCAAGATGATTTGGTTCCTTTGGTATGGCCGGAGCAGGTACGTCGTTTCACTTACCGTAAAAGACCTACATTACCGGATGGCACCAATGGGATAGCAACAGATAATATACTGATTGCTTTCAATGTAATTCCAATCGGCGAAGATGGTATGGAAGCTGAAACGAAAGGTACTATGCCGCGTTACATCGGTTATAAATGTACAGATTATGAATACGCTTTGAATACTGTTGCTCCCGAATATGGCGGTGGCTTTGAAATATGGAGAATGCTTGTTCCGGGTATGCCGCGAAAACACTTCTATCCTCGCCAGCCCAAATCTTCCTTTGACGGAGCCGTAAAAGATGGAAAGCTGATTACTGCACGTGAAGGTAATACATTGTATTATGAATGTGCTATTCCATGGTCCGAAATGCCGGATGTGAAAAAAGCCATTGATAAAGGCGATAAAATTAAATTCTCTGCCCGTATCAACGATGATGGCGCCGGGGCTGCTTGTATGGAAATAGCACGCGGCCGAAGCGTTTCGAAGAAAAACTCCAGAGCATTCCATCCGGACTGGAAGGAACATTGGGCGAATGAGGTTGAGTTTGGCGTAGAGAAATAAAGCGTGCTAGAATACTAATTATTGAAAATGGTAGAATGAAAATGAAGAAACAACTGATTATAATATTTCTATTATGTCTGTCTGTCAAGGGGATTTCACAAATACCTTTTGATGGTAGTGATAGTTATGCTACGCCACCCATAGGATTCGGGCAAAGTGAATTTGAAAACCCTTTAATTAACAGTATTAACAGGGAACCATACGGTGCAACATCTATTTCATTTCCTACTGAAACAGAAGCGTTGCAAGTGAAACGCTCTTCCTCCTCCCGGTATCAGTCATTGAATGGAACATGGAAGTTTAAGTTCATTACAGATTGGGACAATCTTCCGTCTGATTTTATGAAAGCGGAAACAAATGATGATTCCTGGGATAATATACCTGTTCCGTCTACCTGGGAAATGAAAGGGTATGGCGATCAGGTTTATTGCGGGCAAGGCTATGAATTTCGTCCTGTCAATCCTCCGTTTGTGCCGCGTAAAGACAATCATATAGCATTGTACCGGAAGACATTTGAAGTGCCTGCATCATGGGAGGGACAGAATGTATTAATTCATTTTGCCGGAGTCAGAGGGGCTTTCTATTTATATGTAAACGGAAAAAAAGTAGGTTATAATGAAGATGGAGGTACTCTGCCTGCAGTATTCGATATGACTCCTTTTCTGAAAAAAGGAAAGAACCAATTGGCTGTCCAGGTGTTGAGATGGAGTGATGGCTCGTATCTTGAAGATCAGGACCATTGGCGCTTTCATGGCATCACCCGGGATGTTTATATTGAATCACGCCCTGATGTTTTCATACAGGACTTTGCTGTAATTACAGATTTGGACAGGGATTATAAAGACGCAAAACTGCGTATACGGCCTGTCATATCCAGCAAGAAAACGGTAGATGTTTCCGACTGGATGCTTGAAGCCAGATTATACACCAAAGAGGGTACTCCAGCTCTTGGAGTGAATATGTCAATGCCGGTCAAGACGATTACGACCGAAAAGTATCAACAGAATTTTTCATTGGCAAAATATCTGGAAACGAATGTAAAGGCACCTTTGTTATGGTCATCCGAAACGCCTAACTTGTATATCATAGTCCTGACATTAAAGGATCATAAAGGCAACGTAGTAGAATCAAGAAGTTCCCGTATCGGTTTTCGCAAAGTTGAATTTAAGAATAAACATGAACTGTGCGTGAATGGAAAACGCGAGTACATCTATGGAGTAAACAGGCACGACCATGACGCATGGGAAGGAAAAACCGTTCCTTACGAAAGAATGGTACAGGATGTGACTTTAATGAAGCGATTCGGTTTTAATTCCGTAAGGACCTCTCATTATCCTGCAGATCCGGCATTTTATGATTTGTGCGACGAATATGGCATCTATGTCATGGACGAAGCGAATGTGGAAACCTGTGGGGCCGATGCTGAACTTTCAAATAATGAGTGTTGGCTTTTTGCTCAAATGGAACGTGTTGCCGGAATGGTAAAAAGAGATAAGAACCATCCGTCTATTATTTTCTGGTCATTGGGAAACGAATCGGGTGTCGGAGCAAACAATGCTGCACGGGCCTCATGGGTTAAAGATTACGATCCTACCCGCCTTGTACATTTCGAGGCCTATATGCACAATGGAGGTTCAAGACAATATGGTTATGGCATCGATTTTATGAAGACCAACCGTCCGGCAGTGAATCCTCCCGAACCTCCGGCTGTAGATGTTGTCAGTACCATGTATCCGTCTGTAGAAGGAATTATAAAGCTTGCTACTCAAGAAGGTGAAACACGTCCGGTATTGATGTGCGAATATGCTCACGCTAAGGGTAATGCATTGGGTAATCATCAGGAATACTGGAATGCAGTGAAAAAATACCCACGTCTGATAGGCGGTTATATCTGGGATTGGGTAGATCAGAGCGTGATTAGAAAAGATAGTGTTACAGGCAAAGAATATTTTTCTTCCCTCAACGGCACTAATGGACTTGTTTTTGCAGACCGGAATATAAAGCCGGCTATCAATGAATGTAAGAAGATCTATCAGCATATCCGTTTTGATTATTCTAACGGAGAACTGACCATCAGAAACGAGTATAATTATCTGCCGCTTTCCGCATTTCGTTTTTCATGGAAATTGATGGCAGGCGGTGAACTGATAAAGAAAGGTGAATTAACCGATATTGAGGCTTTTCCGGGCACTTCTGCCCGAGTAAAAATAGATACCGGATATCCTGATTCCGGACAGAAAGGAGAAGTCATACTCGAAATTAATGCTTACTTAAAGAAGGATGTAATATGGGCACCTAAAGGATTTGAAATCGCATGGGAGCAATTTACCTTGCAAGAAGGAAAAGTGAATCCTCCGGTGGAAGAAAACACAGGAAATGGCGGAAAGCTGACAGTACAGAGGAAAGCGAATGAAATAGGCATTTATAATGATCGTATAAATATTGTGTTCAACAAGAAGACGGGGCTCATTCAAAGCTGGATCGTGGGTGGAAAGGAATTCCTTGAGAAAGGTCCTCAAATCAATCTGTGGCGGGCTCCGACTCATAATGATGGCGGTTACCGTCCCAAAACGGAGAATGAAATCTCCCGTCAATGGGTAGAAGCCGGACTGGATAGTTTGCAACATAAGTTGAAATCGTTTAAATTGGTCGAAGAAAAGAATGGTACAGTCAGTGTGGCAACAACGTTTGTTGCACAAAAAACGGGAAATAAGTCGTACGTGGAATATACCACCAAATATATTGTTGATCCTTCCGGAAAAGTACAGATAGATACTGATCTGAAGCCATTTGGCAATATAATCAGCTTCCCCCGTATAGGTTATACAATGACCGTAAAATCCGGCAACGATACTTTTTCATGGTATGGCTACGGACCGTATGATACATATAACGACAGACATTCAGGAGCTCGTTTGGGCCGATTCTCCGGAACTGTAGATGAACAGTTTACGCATCATGCATATCCTCAAGAGAATGGAAACAAATATCGTTGTTCATGGGTGTCATTGACCGACAATGAGGGAATTGGACTTGTCGCCGAAGGTATGCCATTTATTGAATCCAGCGCAATGCATTACTCCCTTGAAAACCTGTCTGAAGCAATAGATGAAAGCCAATTAAAACGTACGGACAACGTCACATGGAATATCGATTATAAAACATATCCGATTGGTAATAGGAGCTGCGGCCCTCCCCCACTCGAACAATATGTGCTTTTTGCGGAACCAGTGTCTTTTAGTTTTTCTATTTATCCGGTTCTTAATAAGAAGGTTTTCCAATAGGTTTTTAAGTTTATAAAAGATCGTCCGAAGCACCTTGATCTTATGAATCACCTTTGCTACAATGTATCGTAGTAAAGGTGATTTCTTTCTTTAGGAACCCTTCAATCTTTTCATTAGAATGGGGTGTGGTATAGGTCATTTAGTATTGTGCTATTATAGTAATTGTGTCTTTGTCCCATATATTGTGGGAAAGTATTCCCTACTAATTGGGAAAATATTCCCTCATTTTCTAGGAATAAATTCCCATAATATAAGAGAATACTTTCCCACAATATATGGAACAATTGGAACTTGTTTATCTTTAACCAGAAGAAGGAAGAAGATAGTATCTTGACTATGAGAAATACCTTGAAATACTATGAGAACAAGGTGAATTTTAAGCTAAAATAGAGGGTATATTATGAGAAATACTTTTTAATATAGTATTTCTCATAAGCTATTTATTTGATTATTTGTTGTTTATCAGTCATCAATGAGAATATGAGAAATGAAAATGAAAAATCGTTGGCAGAGCGCTGAATTTTTAATTGATGTACTCATGACTGCACCGTTCTTGGCTTTTTAGGCACCATATTGAATCACTTCTGAAATATTTCAGGGTATTTCCTGATAAAATAAACAGGTGTACAACTCCAAGCGTGGCAATAGCTGTTGATAGGATAAAAATCGTATGGAGAAATAAAGTCGTTTGTAGGATCGTATGCCTCCCAAAAAGTATCAGCTCCTTTGGCGATCATCCCTCCCCAATAATTGACTAAAGCCTCTTTTGCTTCGAGGTTCATCCCGCAATCTATCAGTGACTGAATATAATAATGATACATATAAGGAGTGCCGGGATAACAAACATCTTGCGTTGTAGTCAATGCTGATAAAGCCTTTTTGCCTTCGGCTTTACCGGCAACTCCGCTTAAGATCATCCATATTTGTGAAGCATAGGAAATCTGCTTGTCACCTGTTCCGACGAAAAGGCCGGTTTTCCGGTTGTATAAGTTTTTTCGGGCAGCCTTTATCATTTTGTTAGTTAATGCAGGCAAGTCGGCAACTTCTTTTTCTTTTCCGAGCAGTTGAGCCAATTTGTAGGATTCCTTTAGCGCAAATATAGATACTCCTTGTAAAGGAACCTCTTTATACAAATCCTCTTTCCAATCGAAAAACACCCACCAGTCTTTCTTTACTTTCTCAAAATCCATCAATCCATCCGCCTTGACATTGGTACGGACAATATCCAGCTGCTTTTTAGCCACAGGCCACAAGTCTTTGACAGTTTCCATATCGCCCGTTGCTTCCAGGTAGTCTTTTAATGTTACATTATACAGTAGCGCATATTCATAAAGAAACTGTTTGTCCTGAGCTCTCGGTACAGGATTTTCAATTACTGTAGCCAACAGATATCCGTTCAGATCGCTCAATCCGGCTAATAAATACAAACACCGCTTTGTAAGGTCGTGTTGTTTGTAAGAATAATTGTTGCCAAGGGCTTCCAGGTATAAATCGCCGATCCAAAGACGCTGATCTCTTTTCGGACCATCTTCGTAAACGGTTTGCATACATTCTTTCAGTGTATTGAGCCCGACACGATCTATTTTCCTTATCATGGGATCAACTGTCTGCGGAAGCTCTTCAGGTATATTTTTGGCAGAAGTTTGAGCCATACATTTCATATCATGTATGTTGAAATCATAATAAGGAGAACTGCCCAACAACTCGATTTTTACGTAGCGGAAAGCCAGCCTGCGTGAAAGAGTGACTGTTTGCGGCACATACATTACAGAAACAACTTCGTCCTGAAGCCATGCCCTGCTTAAGCCTTCTTTATAAGAATCAAAAGGAACAGCCACTTCCGAAGGAACTTCCCCGAAAGTCAATTTAAACCTTAACGGACCGTCGGCTGCAAGTCCGGTGCTTCTGACGGAGAAACTAAAATATCCGGTCAGATGCTCTCCGAAATCAATCGTAATTTCTTTTTTCAGTCTGAAAGGCATAGAGTATAAAGAGTCGATAGGACTGACATCTACTGCTTTGTATTTCTGAAACGATTGTGCGTCGGGTACAATATCCACTACTTTCAGCGGCTTTTTCTCTGTGATGATAAGTTTCGGTTTATATTGTTCTGCTTTTTGTAGCCACTGCTTACGGTTGTTCCCATAATAGTCTTGTGCAAAACAAGCCAATGCGGTGAATACCAGTGTCAGGCTGAATAAGATCGGTTTCATCATATTATTAATTCTCTTTGCTATCTATTACGTTCCAATTCCTGAAGTCATACACGCGTGATTCTTTTCCATGCGAAACATTCAGGAAACGTCCGTTCACAGCTTGTTCCATCCATGGGTTTGAATACAAAGGCCAATTTTCATAATCTATCTTTTCTCCGTTGACAAAACGTCCGTAATTATAGATAATTTTCAGTGTATCACCGCTAAGTGAGTGATAAATGGTCTGTCGATATTCCGGATTGGTAACGATGTATTCCAGTTTCGTTGTTTTCAGTATATCTTCTGCAAACAGGTCTAAAGCTGTTTTCGTTCCTGTGGGTTGATATTTATCCGGCAAACAGGTCTCTATGACTGCGGCAGTACCACGTTGGTCGCAGCGTAACATCTTATGTTTTACTCCACGAAATACCCGGTCTTCGTCCCAGGTGTATGGATGACAGAATTTTACGGCAAACAGAACACTTCCCCCGTCAAAGAATATCCAACCGGATTCGTCCTCTTTCATTTGTTTTATCGCGTCGATAGGCACAACTCCTGTCACATACGGATGAGGTTCTTCCGATTCTATTTTATACATGGCCAGCAACGTACCGTTATGCTGGAGCACTTGTTCGCGGCAAGTAGCTCCGAAAAGGCTTTCGGCTGATCTACCATAATGGCTGATGTGAGTCAGGAAGAAAGTACTTGCCGGCGCATCCGATTCCCACACCAGTTTCCACCGGCGCATCTGCGCGCTCCATCCCAAGCTGATTCCATCCCATTGACTAGCCAATCCATACGTTTTGTTGATATACGTATATTTCTTGAATCCCCATGGATAGTTGAGTTGTGCAAATGGAGTCATATCATGCGATTCTTTATGCACGTATGCCTTCTTTCTATCCGACGCTATATGCTGTATAATCTCTGGTACACGATAGGAAGAAACGGCTGCCAGTACAGAATAAAAACCTTCATTGTTCACAATCAATTCTCCGTTTTCATACTTTTGCTCTAATACCGGATTGGGACCACCACCAAAAAACAACCAGCCCAAAAGTGGATAAGGACTCATCATGTGGGGAGAACAAGCAAAATAATATTCCCGTAAAGAGGAAGAGATGAAATAACCATTCAACCATTCGGGTGCCATGTTAAGTAAATGCCATTCAAGCGTCATTTGCACCTGTTTCTTAAATTCAGCATCCTTGCTGTGGTCGTATAAAGAAAGAAGGCAAGTGATATAGAATGTGCCGTATGTAGGAGAATCAAACTCTTTGATACCATAACGTACTGTCTTATCCATTACATCCATCAGTACTGAACGGCAATGTGTCATTACCGTGTCGGCTTTCCCCCAGTCGGGGAAAGCCAGTGCGGTAAGATATCCAGCTGTTTTAAACATTAGTCTATGATTTTCAGTACTTCCATCTGCCAGGTAATCCTCGCTCGTCATGCGTTTCCGTACCTTTTCTTTCAGTTCTTTCGTGTACACAGACTGAAAGCGTAGGTACGCATCGATATTCTGATGACAATCGAACATATCGAAGGGTGCATCTTCCTGCATCCGGTTCAGCATATCCAGGGCATACTTGACGTCTTTCTTTGTTTCCAGACGAGCCAGAACGAATCCCATTGCTGTCTTGATATCATTATCTCCCCAATATTGGTCATTCGGCCGAGCTTTGGAGTAATAATCAAGGAGATACTTTTTCCGCTCGTCAAAAGAAGACGCAGAGGTGAGAGAGAGAAACAGAAAAGCAAATGCCAGTAAAATCAACAGCTTTTTCATACTTAATATCCTTTACTTTGTTTCATTAATGGATTCGTTCTTAATTCACTTTCAGGGATCGGAAGATAATAGTCTTGTGGATCGTAATGTACAGTTCCTGCCTTTGTTGAAGGATATTTGGCCAATTCCTGTTCCAGTATTCCCCAACGGCAGATATCATACCAACGGGTATTCTCAAAGAATAATTCTTTGTAGCGTTCTTCTTGAAGGATTTCCATGGTGACAGTTGAAAAATCTTCTCCTTTTGTACCGGGTACGTCATAGTTGCTTTCGCCCCATGCGCGGCGGCGGACTTTGTTCACATACTCGGTAGCCACATCTACAGAGTTCAACTTGAGCATTACTTCGGCATACATCAGATAAATATCTGCCAAGCGGATGATATCTACATTCTTGGTCGAGAATACAGGTGAAGACACGTTATAGAAGTCGGTATACTTGCGTGCGTAATATCTGTAATCGGGCACATTCGTATCTGCCTTTATAAATGTAATGCCGGTAGTGGTTGTACTCCAAGCCTGCCATGTATAATCGTATAATGTAGCTTCATACAGACGCGGATCGTCGCCGAATCGTGCAGCAGTACGTTGATCGACGAAATAATTGTTCCAGGCACCCGGAGCTCCTCCGAAAATACGAACCAGGTGATGTTGAGGGGCATCATCATAGGCACTTCCTGATGAGAGATAATATTGCAGGGAGAAGATACATTCAGGATTATTGTCCGTATGCTGGATGTAATCTGTAAAGTTGACCGGTTTGTCCAATTTAAAGCGGCTATCACCTATAACTTTCTCAAACTCTGTTTTGGCATTGGCAAAGTCACTCATGTATAGATACACTTTTCCAAGTAATGCGTGTACGGCGGGTTTTTGAGCCCATCCTTGGTCTTTTGTATAATCAGTGTCTGTATAGCCGGGTCCGGGTACTGCCATATTGACCGGAATCTGGTTGTCTCCAATGCAGGTTTCGGCTCTTTTCAGATCTTTGATTATTAATTGATAACATTCTTCAATAGTTGATCTGGCTGTAATAGCATTGCTAGCATCTGCAATACCTTCCATCAGAATAATTCCTTTCGCATCCTTATTGTTTGGATAAGTTCCCCCGAAAGAAGGTCCCTGTTCTCCGAATAGGCGTAATAGATCGAAATGTATAAATGCTCTTAAGAATAGACTTTCACCCTGAAAGTTCATTACCATTGTCTTTTTCTCTTCATCCAGCGCTTCCAGGTCTACGTGGTCTATCAAGTCCAGCATGAGATTGGTAGAAGCCAAAGCTTTGTAATATTTAATGTAGGCCTCTTCTACATTCTTGTTGCTGGAAGTAAGCCCATTGATAGCCCATTGATTCCGTTGTTCTTCACCCAGCCAATCGATATCCATTTCATGCGACATGGTTGCCATATATTCGGTTTGTCTTCCATAAAGATGGATAGAACCGAGTGACCTGTAAGCACTTCCTAAAAACTCGCCTAACTTGGCAGGGTTTTTTTGTATAATTTCTCCAATATTATCGTCCGATACAGACGTTGTTAGAGGGTGATCCAGAAAATCGCTGCATGCTGATGTCAGAAGCAGACATCCTGCTATGAACATATATTTAATTTTCATATTTATATTTTTATCTGATTAAAAACCAACATTAAGACCAAATGAAATAGAACGGGATTGCGGATATTGTGTTAAATTATACACTCCCTGTTCGGCATTGTTATTGCCTATAAATTCAGGATCAAATCCTTTGAATTTAGTAAATGTCAGTGCATTTTCTACTCCTACATAAATTTTCAGTTTTGATAATTTCATTTTAGATACTACTGATTTATTGAAATTATATCCTAGCTGAATGTTTTTTAATCTCAAGTATGAACCATCTTCAACCATGTATGAGTTGGGCAATTGATAGTTGTGGGTAGCATTTCCCAGACGAGGTTGGCTGGTATGAGGATTGTTGGGTGTCCATGCATTCCACACATCTGGAGTTGAGTTCCAGTCAGCGTTCATATTTTCAAGGCATTGTTTGGTATTATTGTATATATCTCTGTCTGCTACTCCCTGCCAGTTCATGTTGAATTCAAAACCTTTATATTCCAGGTTCACATTGAATCCGTATACGTATGTTGGCCAAGGGTTACCTATTGAAGTCATATCTTCATCATTGATACGTCCATCTCCGTTCAAATCTTTAAATTTAATATCTCCCGGGCCTATATTTCCTGCATCGTATGCTACGCCCCATTTTTCCATTGATATCGCATTCAAAGCAT
Organism: Bacteroides luhongzhouii; assembly: GCF_009193295.2. Lineage (NCBI taxonomy): Bacteria > Pseudomonadati > Bacteroidota > Bacteroidia > Bacteroidales > Bacteroidaceae > Bacteroides > Bacteroides luhongzhouii. The sequence continues at coordinate 1,242,209 of NZ_CP059973.1, forward strand.
CTATTTCCGCCTGTGTTTGATACAGTCCGTCTGCTACGTATCCCCAAAATGCTGCTACTGGTCCGTCTACGAATGTACGGTTGAAACTTCCTCCGGACAAATAGCTGGCATTGCCCGTGTTTAGCACCTTATTCTTGTTGTATGAAATATTTCCACTTACGAGGTAGTTGAAATGATTGATTGAACCTCTGTATGACAAAGCCAATTCAATACCTTTGTTGCTGATTTCCCCTTTGTTTAATTTATAAGTATTGCTACCAACACCGACATGTGAAGACATTTTTTGTTCAATCAATGCATCGCGTGTTTCCTTATTGTATAAGTCGATAGTAGCAGTGAAAGCATTATTCCATGCACCAAGGTCTATTCCTATATTAGTTATTCTTGTTTTTTCCCACGTTACGTCTTTATTTGGAGTTTTTTGGGCCAGCCAAGTACCGTTGGTTTGCAATTTATATTCTTGTCTCCACCAGTTTTTGTCGATACTGTTGTTTCCTATTTCTCCGATACCAAACCTTAGTTTCAGGTCATTAATCTTTTCCATTTTAAAGAATTTTTCATTGGCTATGTTCCAACCGATAGAGACGGATGGGAAGAAGGCACTTCTTTTGCCTGGAGCAAAGATGTCACTGGCATCATTTCTGAAGTTTGCTGTCAGCAAATAGCGATTGTCATAAGCATAAGTAACACGTCCGAATATGGAGTAACTACTTCCTGTTGCCCAAGCGTTGGTGCCGTCTCTATATTTGGGATCGGCAAGAGCGGTACTTCTTAAATCTTGAGCCGGTATGCCCCATTCTGCATATCCTGATGCGTCATCATTGCGTGATTCTCTTACTTCGAAACCGACCATTGCTCCAAGGTCGTGTTTACCAATCAATTTATTATAGTTTACGTATGTATTCAACAAATAGGAAGTACTTTGATTATGAGAGTAGTCCAATTGGTGTCCCTGGATATTTTTTCCTTCCACAAAGTCGATAGAGTTGGTTGAGATGCCTCCAAATGTACTATATAAGAATTTAGAAGTTGCATGATTATTGAGTGTTCCTGTCAGGTTGGTAGTCCATACCAACCCTTTTATCGGGGTGATGACTACTTGTAAATTTCCCCATGCAACATTCCACTTTTCCCAATGATCTTTCAGGTCTGCGCTTTCCAGCGGATTTCCTCCTTGCCAGTCGATTGTTCCTGCAAATTCATCAGTGAAGTATCCGTATCCTGTACCCATTGGGTTGGTGTCATCATATACATTCATGGCTGGATTAGCGCGTAGAATGTATTCCCAGTTTAATGCATTGTGTTTTCTTTTCGAGTGACTGAAATTTACCGTCTGACTGAACTTCAACCATTTTAATGGAGTTTGTTCGAACCGGGCTTTAATGGCCCACTTCTTGTAGTTTGTATCTACATAAGTACCTTCGTCATTCTCGTACATCGCAGAAAGGAAATAAGATGATCTATCGGAAGCTCCGGAAATGTCAATGCTGTGAGAATGTTCTATTCCGGTACCAAACATCACGTCTATCCAGTCTGTATTAGGTAACTGGGATACTTCGTTTGGAGTCAGGAAATAGAACGATTTAATGTCATTAGTTGTAGGTTCGCCTTTATCCGGATTGTTAGACATCCATCTGGCCTTGTACATGTCGATGTAACCTTGGGTTCCCAGCATTTCAGGAAGTCCGAGGGCGTGGTTCACTTTTACGTAACCATTGTAGTTCACCGCTATTTTTCCTTTAGCACCTTTCTTGGTTGTCACCAACACGACTCCATTGGCTGCCTCAATTCCATAGATGGCTGCAGATGCGGCATCTTTCAATAACTGGATGGATTCCACTTCGTTAAAGTTGTCCAGCGGCATTCCGGGAACTCCATCGATAATCCAGAGCGGAGCGGCATTGTTCAGTGTTCCCACACCGCGCATATATACGGAGGAACCTTCACCGGGTAATCCGCTTTTCCTTGATACATAAACGGGAGCTTTCCCTTGTAGAGCTTGAGAGGCGTCATTGGTGGCCATTGTATGTAAGTCGCGCGTGCCCAATGATGTAATAGAACCGGATACATTCGCTTTCTTCTGTACACCATAACCCACAACAATGACTTCTTCCAGTTGCTTAGAGTCTTCAATTAATACGACTTTCAGATTCTTGCTTTGGTTATTTACCGCGATTGTCTGTGTAGTGTATCCTACATAGCTGAAAGTCAGGTTCCCGGTCGCATTTCTCAGCGTAATTGAGAATTTACCATTTATATCGGTTATTACCCCATTTGTAGTTCCCGCCTCGGTTACTGTAACACCTATCAGAGGCTCATTCTGATCTGAAATAACAGTTCCGTTGACGACTGTTGTACCTTGTGCGTTCATATATTGTATTCCCGTCAGGAATATCAATATCAGAAGCTTAATTTTTAAGTACTTTTTCATTGTTTTAAATTTTAAAGTTATACAAAAAATGAATTTTGCTGTAAAATTATTGCTTTTAGGTCAATGTAGCCGAATGAAAAAAGCAATAAAGTGAAAACAAAACATGAACAAAATACAAACAAAAGCGCTTTCATCGGGAGTTTGGCTGATGGTCGCTGTTTTGTTTATCTCTCGATTAGGATAAATGTTTTGTGTCCTGGGGTAATTGTATCAGGAGTTTGTTTTTTCTTTGTAGTTGTTATGAATTAAATAGGAATGAACTTAGGGGTAATTTTTTGTATATGTGGTTGTTATATTGTTTTGTTCATGTTTTGTTTGTGTTTTGATTTTCCTTTTTCTCTTTTTTCTTAGCTTTTTGTGGGCGTATGTATGAGGAATTCCGGGTAAATTTGCTTCGTAAATATTTGAGAAAGATGAAAAAAATAATATGGACCATCATGGCGTTATGTACCCTATCCGGGTGCAAGTACGAAAATAGCACAATTAGTGCGGATAGTTTGTTAGACTTTGTCGATCCGCTGATAGGAACGGGCGGACATGGACATACATTTCCGGGAGCAGCATACCCTTTCGGAATGGTGCAATTAAGTCCCGACACAGGACTTGAAGGATGGGACTGGTGTGCCGGTTATCATTATTCCGATAGTTCAATCATTGGTTTTTCTCATACGCACCTTTCAGGTACAGGCCGTTCCGACCTGATGGACGTAATGTTGATGCCTACAACGGGAAATTTGAAATTAAGTCCGGGATCGAAAAGTAAACCGGATGAAGGGTATCGCTCCCGTTTTTCACATGACGAGGAGTCTGCATCTCCGGGATATTATAAGGTAAGGTTGAAAGATTATGATATTATGGCTGAACTGACAGTATCTCCTCGTTGCGGTTTTCATCGTTATACATTTCCTGATAGTAAATCTTCTCATATTATATTGGATTTATCGCATCATTTTGCAACTGACTCTGTCCTTTTTACCTCTATAAATAAGATAGACAGTTGTACGATAATAGGTGAGAGAACAACAAAAGGTTGGGGTGAGCCCGGGGAAAAATACTGGAGTGAACAACAACTGTTTTTTGCTTTAAAAGTATCCAAGACATTTGACCTGTCCATTGCTGCAGATGAGCAATTTATCAAGGAAAAGCAAGCTTCCGGTAAAAATATAAAAGCTATTCTTAATTTTGAAACCTCGCCCAATGAGATGGTGTTAGTAAAAGTAGGAATTTCTGCTGTGAGTGCGGAAAATGCACTCCAAAATCTTTCGGAAGAAATACCGCATTGGGATTTTAACAAAACGCTTAGTGAGACACAGGCAGTTTGGGAAAAGGAATTATCAAAGATTAAAGTAGGAGCCCCTGATAAGAATAAAACAATTTTTTACACAGCTTTGTACCATTCTTTATTGGCTCCTTATTTATATAATGATGTGAATAAAGAGTACTTGGGATTTGATAAACAAACACACATGGCCGAAGGGTTTAATAATTATACGGTGTTGTCGCTGTGGGATACATTTCGTGCTGAAAATCCATTATTAACACTGATTGCCCCGGATAAGGTGAATGATCTGATACAATCCATGCTTGCGCAATATGAACAGTATGGGCTACTGCCAGTGTGGCCATTGTGGTCAAGTGAGACAAATTGTATGATTGGTTATCATGCTGTCCCCGTCATTGTAGACGCTTACTTCAAAGGAATAAGAAATTATGATGTGGAAAAGGCATATCAAGCTATGAAGATGTCAGCCATGCAGGACAACTTTGGCGTGAAAGAGTTGAAACAATACGGTTATATTCCTTACGATATTTACAATAAATCTGTTTCTACCGCTTTGGAATATTGTTATGACGATTGGTGCATAGCTCAAATGGCGAAAGACTTAGGTAAGATAGACGATTATAACTATTTTATGAGACGGTCTTCCGGTTATAAAACATACTTTGACAAAGAATATAAGCTAATGAACGGTTTTTCCAGCAAAGGTAGCTTTCGTCGTCCGTTTGATCCTTTCTTCTCATCTTATGGAGAATGTGATTGGGTAGAAGGGAATTCATGGCAATATTCTTTCTTTGTTCCTCATGATGTACAAGGATTGATAAATCTGTATGGAGGCAGCGGAGAATTTGCCAATGCTCTTGATACTTTGTTTTCCATGCCTATGGGTGTGTCAGGTCATGATGTTCCGATAGATATAACCGGACTTATCGGTCAGTATGCGCATGGTAATGAACCTAGCCATCATGTAGCTTATCTTTATAATTATGCGGGGCAACCTCATAAGGCTCAACAGCGATTGCATGAAATCATGTCTACTTTATATACCGATCAGCCGGATGGATTGTGTGGTAATGAAGATTGCGGACAGATGTCGGCTTGGTATGTTTTCAGCGCGATGGGATTTTATCCTGTGAATCCGGCAGAAGGAATATATATATTGGGAAAACCGATGGTAGAAAAGGCTGAAATTTCTATTGGAGACAAGCTTTTTAAAGTAAAAACAGTAGGCTGGAGCGATGAGAACATATATGTGCAATCAGTGAAACTGAATGGTAGAGCTTATAATAAACTTTTTATTACGCATGCCGATATACTGAATGGAGGAACCTTGGAGTTTACGATGAGTTCGGTTCCGGGTAACTTTAAACATGCTATATTACCCCCGTCTATATCCGAAACTTTGAACGAATGATGAGAACCCCGAAGATTCTATTATATCTCTTTATATCTTGCTTGTGTTTTGGTTGCAAATCTTCTTTGCAAAGAGAAAGCCGGATAGAAAAACAAGATGACGTGTATGTTTTGTCTTTCGCTAATCTTTCTTTCAGTGTATCGGCAGGAAAGGGTGGTAGGATTGTTTCTTTTAAATGTGAAGATAAGGAGTTGTTGACTCCTGATTCTGTACATAGCAAGTATTACGGAGCAACGTTTTGGCTGTCTCCCCAGTCGGAATATTGGCCTCAATATCAGTGCGTTGATGAGTTGCCTTATCAAGCAGAGGAGGATAAAAGAACTCTTCGGTTGGTAAGTTCGCCGGATTCGATAAGCGGTGTGTCTGTCACCAAGGAGTTTTCTATATCAGAAAGAGATTCATCTATCTTGATTAATTATTCTGTTCGGAATGTATCTCGTCAGCTAAAGAGACTGGCTCCTTGGGATGTGACGAGAGTGTATGGAGGTTTGAGTTTTTTTCCTGTAGGAGAAACGAATCAGATGAATAAATCTGATGTAACAGGAGGCTATGAAGATAAAGGTATGGTGTGGGTTCCGTGTCCGGATGGTACTAATGAACGCGGTCAGAAGTTATTCTCGACTGCTAAGGGAGGTTGGATGGCACATTATTATAGGGGACTTTTGTTTATTAAATGTTTCCCGGACATTAGGCCGGATGAAGCTCCTCCCGGGCAAGGCGAAGTAGAAATTTTTGTAGCACCGAAGGGGCGCTATCTGGAACTCGAGAATCATGGAAAATATGTAGAGTTGCAACCTGGAGAGTCCTTAATATATCGACAAAAATGGTTCTTGAAAGATGTATCCGATAAAAAACAAGCTGATTGGATTGACAATCTGAAAAGACAGATGAATGAGCAAAAGGTGCATTGGTAAAATTTGTCCTTTCCTGTATTTACAAGGGGGGGTGAGTCAGATCTGTCCGTTCTCCACCATCAACACCACACGTTCTGTTAGTTTATCCTCACCTTGCGGATCATATTCTTTTTTTAAACTGGCTCCGAACAATGCAGCAAAAGTCTGATAGAACCCTGCTTTGAAAGGTCCCATAAATGCTTTCACCAGTTCATAACTAGTCTGGTTGCTCTGGCGGTCCACCAACTTTATCAATAACTTTCCTTGTGTAAAAGAGAGCTTTTTCATTCGGGCGGTATATTGATCTTTCAAGCCTTTTTCAACCCGTTTGATATGTTTTTGGCGGGCTTTCTCATTGGGTAATGTCTGAAGATATTCGTAAGTTTCGATGATAGCCTGGTTGATTTCCCTGGAGATAGGATATACCTTTTTCACGTTGCGAACCAGTCGATAATATTCCTGGCGTTCCTTTTCATTTTTGAATTTAAGAGGTTTGAAGATGTACACAGTCGGTAACTGGATAGATGGGATTGTATCTCCGTTGTAGATGCACATCGGAACCAAATATCCATTGATGCTTTGCTTTTCCTGCGCCTTCAAATGCGGTGAACAGTAAACAATAGCAAACAGCGTCATTACTACTATGTTAAGCCTTCTTTTCACGATACAAAAATAGAATTAAAATTTTATTATTCAGACATTTCTCTTCGATGTTAACCTATTTAAAGTATCTTTGCGGCCTTATCTGTTAAAAAGCAGGAAGAATAAACCATTTTATTGATGAAAGCTACTCAACTATTACGGTTGATAAGTATTATAAACAGCCTGTTAATAATTCCTGCTTGTAGTGCTCAAAACCCTTCTGAAAGTCTTTTAGAAGATATTCTTGAAGATTTATCTGTTAATAACGAAACTGATAACTCTGTTAATACTCCTAATTGGGAAAATGAATTGGAAGAACTTTCCAATCGTCTGCAAGAACCGGTTAATTTGAATGTTGCTACCCGTGAACAACTCGAACAGTTTCCTTTCCTTAGTGATATTCAGATTGAACATCTGCTGGCTTACATCTATATACACGGACAGATGAAAACCATCTATGAACTTCAACTGGTAGAAGAGATGGATAAGCAAACAATCCAGTATTTACTACCTTTCGTCTGTATAAAAGCTATTAACAATGAACCTGCTTTTCGGTGGAAAACTATGTTGAAAAGCGCAGCGGAGTATGGAAAGAATGAACTGCTAACTCGCTTTGATATACCATTTTATAAGCGAAAAGGTTATGAACATACCTATTTAGGACCTTCTGTTTATAACTCTGTGAAATACAGTTTCCGGTATAGTGACCGACTCTATGCAGGAGTCGTTGCTGAAAAAGATGCCGGAGAACCTTTTGGAGCTTTACACAATCGCTACGGCTACGACTATCATTCCTTTTATCTGTTATTAAAAGATTGTGGACGGTTAGAAGCATTAGCTGTTGGTAACTATCGGCTTAGTTTCGGGCAAGGATTAGTGATTAATACTGATTATCTAATGGGAAAAACAATCTATGCCTCTTCTTTCAACAATCGTAATAGTGGGATAAAGAAACACTCTTCCAGCGACGAATACAATTATTTTCGGGGAGTGGCCGCCACTGTTGCCTTATCTAAAGATTGGGATATTTCTGGTTTCTATTCACACCGTTCATTAGATGGAGTAATTGCTGATGGGGCAATCACCTCTATCTATAAGACCGGACTGCACAGGAGTCAAAAAGAAGCAGATAAAAAGAATCTGTTCACCATGCAATTAACAGGTGGGCATGTGAATTATCAACACAACCGTATCCGACTGGGTATCACCGGTATTTACTACCTTTTCAACCGACTATACGAACCGGAATTAACAGGCTATTCCAAATACAATCTTCATGGAAACAACTTCTATAATCTGGGAATAGATTATGCTTACCGCTGGCGTCGTTTTTCTTTTCAGGGAGAAACAGCAATCGGAAAACAAGGTTGGGCATCTTTGAACCGTTTGCAATATTCACCGGTTCAAAACACTCAAATCATGTTGATACACCGGTTTTATTCTTATAACTATTGGGGCATGTTTGCCCATTCTTTCGGTGAAGGAAGTACGACACAAAATGAACAGGGATATTATATCGGCATGGAAATTTCTCCTTTTGCCTATTGGAAGTTTTTCGCTTCATTCGATTTATTTTCCTTCCCTTGGAAAAAATACAGAGTGAATAAACCCTCTCGTGGAACAGACGGACTGCTTCAAGCCACTTTCACTCCACGCAGCCATTTATCCATGTATCTGAAGTACCGCTATAAACGCAAAGAACGGGATTGGACAGGTAGTAAAGGAACACTAACACTTCCTATTTTTCACCACCAACTCCGCTATCGTTTGAACTATTCTGTAGGAGATGTGTTAAGCAGTCGTACAACTTTAGATTATAATCATTTTCATTCTCAGGACAGAGCTGCTAATAAAGGATATCAGGTTACACAAATGATATCCTCCCAACTGCCTTGGGCCAGGCTGTTTGCTGACGTTCAGGGCAGTTACTTTTTTACAGACGATTATGATTCGCGCGTATATGTCTCGGAAAGCGGATTGCTCTATACGTTTTACACTCCGTCTTTCCAAGGTCGTGGATTTCGCTGTTCTGTTCGTTTCAGATATGAACTGAATAAACATTTTCTGTTGATAACTAAGTTTGGCGAAACAGTCTATTTAGACCGGAATGAGATCGGTTCGGGCAATGATTTGATCTGTGGAAATAAAAAAGCAGATGTACAAATGCAACTGCGTATTAAGTTTTAATGTATATTTGTCTGCCAAAAATAACAGAAGAATACGATATTAAATGGATGACAGGGCTACTTTTGACAAAATGTTTAATGAATGGTATGCACAGTTTGTATATTTTGCATATTATTTTATAAATGACGCTGAGGTATGCAGAGATATCGTAAGTGATGCTTTTGAGTATTTGTGGCGTAATTATGAAAAGATAGAAGAAGCGACGGCTAAAACTTATCTTTATACAATCGTTCGCACACGTTGCATTGACTATCTTCGCAAGCAAAATATCCATGAAGAATATGTAGAGTTTACTTCGCAATTAACTGATAAAATGATAGAAACCGATTCACAACATTCTGATTCTCGTATTTTGCGTATTCGTAAAGCTATGGAAAAGTTGACTCCTTATAATTATCATATATTGGAAGCATGCTATATTCATAATAAGAAATATAAAGAAGTGGCCGAAGAATTGAATGTAAGTGTTGCGGCTATTCATAAGAATATAGTAAAGGCTTTGCGTATTCTTCGCGAAGAATTGGGTCAAGAGGGTAACCGGAATAGACTTTAAAACGTAAATATATATATTGAATACATTATTTATGGATGAAAAGAATATAAATATAAGTAAGTCGGAAGAAGAACTTCTGAAAATTATGGAGAATCGTTCTCATATAACTGCTGATCAATTGCATAATTTGAAAGAAGATGAGGAATGTTTGCAAACGTATGCTAATTTGACAGAGGTTGTGATAGAGATGCAGAAAGAGCAAAATGTGCTGGCAATTGATGTCCGGAAAGAACTGGCAGATTTTCGTAATAAACATTCTAAGAATGATCGAAGAAAATATAGACACATACTGTGGGCTAGTGTCACAGGTGTGGCGGCAACTGTTATTATAATTTTGGTTTTGCGTGCAATGATGATTTCGTCACAACCGGAAATCATTAAAGTGTTTCAAGCCAATCATGTTGCCCAAGAAGTTACTTTACAAGTGAATGGTGAGAAGGAAATAAAACCACTAAAAGAAGTAGTAGAATCTTATTCGTCTTCCTCTACTGCACAGTTGTCTTCTAAAGAAATAGATTATAGTCGTGCTCTTCTTCAGACAGAAACCAAGGAAGTAGGAAAGCAGAAAGTACAGATACATAGATTAAGTATTCCCAGGGGAGAGACATTTAAAGTTGTTTTATCCGAAGGGACTGAAGTCTTCTTGAATTCGGACAGTCGTCTGACTTATCCTACGGTTTTCAAAGGAAAAGAAAGAGTTGTCTCTTTGGAAGGGGAAGCCTATTTTAAAGTTGCTAAAGATGCAGAGCATCCTTTTATAGTGAAAAGTGAAAATCTACAGGTTCGTGTATTGGGAACGGAATTTAATGTGCGTAGCTACTCTCCTACTGATGTCCGTGTTACGCTCATTACAGGAAAAGTGGCTGTTAGCGATACTTGTGGAGTTCATACTGTTGAAATGATGCCGGGACAAAGTGCGCAACTTTTTTCTGACGGAACATTTGCTGTGAAAGAGGTGGATATTGAATCATTTTTATATTGGAAGGAAGGATTTTTCTATTTTGACGATGTTGCTCTGGTTGACATGATGAAAGAAATAGGACGTTGGTATAATATAGATATTGAGTTCCGTAATAGCAAAATCATGGATCTTCGTATGCATTTCTTTGCAAATCGTCATCAAGACATCTTTCACTTAATTGAATTATTGAATCGAATGGAGAGAATACATGCTTATTTTGAAACAGGAAAACTAATTATCGAATAAAAAGCAAGCAAAAAGATATAAATCTGAATAGAAATATATATTTCTGAAAAAAAAACTCTTTTAAGGGTAACCATTCTTTTTTAAACTTCGTATACAATTAAAAGAATGAAATATTATTTAACTATTCGGGCTTATGAAAAAGAATCAAGCACAAAAGTTCATTGTCTTGTTCTTGTTTTTCCTTTTTGCTTATTCATGGCGTGTTGAAGCACAGACAGGTAAGGAAAAGCAAATAACAATGGAGTTTAAAAATGAAGGGTTACCCTCTATTTTTAAACGTTTTGAAAAGGTATCGGGATATAAAGTTCTTTTTATCTACGATGAAATCAGTTCTTATACTTCTACCGGAAAAGTAGAAAAAGCTACAGTTGATGAAGCATTGAAAGTGATTATTGGAAAAAATCCGTTGAAATACCACATTGACGGACAGTTTATCAATATCACAAAAAAGGATTCTAAAAAGTTTTTTTCACAAGTAAAAGGAAAAGTTTTTTCCGAGGAAGACGGACTTCCGGTCATCGGTGCCACTATTATAGTGGAAGATCCTAATAATATCCGTACTATCACAGATAATAATGGTAATTTTCAGCTTTCTGATGTTCCGAAAGATAGTCGGGTCAGAATATCGTATGTAGGTTTGGAAACCCAGTTCTTGAATCCTTCATCTTATATGTCGGTAGTGATGAAGTCTGATACAAAAGCACTGGATGAAGTGGTGGTGACAGGTATGTTTAATAGAAAGAAAGAGGGATTCACCGGTTCTGCTGTTACTATCAAGGGTGAAGACCTAAAAAAGTATAGTACGAATAATGTAGCTAAAGCGATAGCTGCTGTCGCTCCCGGGCTTCGCATCATGGATAATATCAATATGGGGTCTAATCCGAATAATCTGCCTGATATGCGTATGCGCGGCGGTGCAAATATGGATATGGCTGCGCAGTCTGCGGTAGATTTTAATTCTACCAGTAACGATGTACTAGCAGTTCAGGGCGAATATGAGACTTATGCTAACCAGCCGTTGCTTATCATGGACGGCTTCGAAATCAGTATACAGACACTTGCCGATATGGATCCCGACCGTGTTGCTTCTATTGTTGTGTTGAAAGATGCGGCAGCAACAGCTATTTATGGCTCGCGTGCGGCAAATGGAGTAATTGTTATCGAGAGCAAGACTCCCAAACCGGGACGGATTTGGGTGACTTATGGTGGGGAGCTTCGTATTGAAGCTCCGGATATGACTGGATATAATTTGATGAATGCAAGAGAGAAGATAGACGCAGAGTTACAAAGCGGACTTTATACATACGGCGGCGAGACTGTTGAAAAATGGAAGCTCTATCAATCTAAGTTGCGTGAAGTATTGGCGGGAGTAAATACGTATTGGTTGGACAAACCTTTGCAGACGGCTTTCCAACAGCGGCATACAGTTACGCTGGAAGGTGGTGACGAAGCCTTGCGTTATCGGATGTATGTCGGATATAATAGTTCTCCGGGTGTGATGAAAGACAGTAAGCGTGATGTATTGACCGGTTCACTTGATTTTCAGTATCGTCTGAAAAAGGTGTTGTTAAAGAATAGCATTACGTTGGATAATTCGGTGGCTAATGAGTCTCCGTGGGGAAGTTTTAGTGAATATACCCGCTTGAATCCTTATCTGCGTCCGTATGGAGAGAACGGAGAAATACAAAAACGGCTTGATAATTTTGAAGGAGTGGGTGGTGAGTCGAGCTATCTGAATCCGATGTATAATACGACATTCAACAGCAAAGATCAGAGCAAAAACTTTACGGTGCGTGAACTTTTCAAGGTGGAATATAATCCTACTAATGAATTACGGTTTGAAGGAGCTTTTAATTTGTCCAAGAGCGTAGGGCATCGTGATATTTTTCGTCCTGCACAACATACGCTTTTTGATAATGTGACTGATCCTACCTTAAGAGGTGATTATCGCAGAAGCCAGAGTGAAGCTGTCAATTGGGGAATAGATTTGACAGGAAGCTGGAATAAGCAATTGGAAGACCACTACCTGACTGCTAATGTACGTATGAGTGTATTGGAGAATAATTCGGAGACTTATGGAAACTATGTGACTGGTTTCCCGAATGATAATATGGATAACTTGTTGTTTGGTAAGAAATATAATGAAAAAGTGACAGGAGATGAGAGGACAACACGTTCCATTGGTTGGGTGGCTGCCGGAGGCTATTCTTATAAATATAAGTATTCGTTCGACTTTAATATACGATTGGACGGTTCTTCTCAATTTGGAAAAAATAACCGTTGGGCTCCTTTCTGGTCAACCGGATTACGTTGGGATTTGAAAAAAGAGAACTTTATGAAAGATGTATCTTTTATTTCTGACTTCATTTTGAGGGGGACATACGGAACGACCGGTTCGCAAGGTTTTGATCCTTATCAGGCACATGGCTATTATACATATTCTAATTTATTGCTTCCTTATTACTCGTCGGATGCAACAGGTTCGGAAATCCTGGCCATGCATAATGAAAATTTAAAATGGCAGACTACAAAAAGTACTAACCTTGCTTTGGAACTCGGTTTCTTTGACCAGCGTCTTACCGCCCGTGTGGAGTATTACCGGAAAATAACAGATAATATGGTTACTTCGATAAGTCTTGCTCCTTCTCTTGGTTTCAGCAGTTATCCGGAAAACTTGGGAAAGATAGAGAATAAGGGTTGGGAAATTTCTCTCTCGGCTATTCCTTATAAGAATACTGCCAAACAAGCTTATTGGACCATTACAGTAAACGGTTCTCATAATACTGACAAACTATTGAAAATATCGGAAGCGATGAAATACAGGAATGATATGAATGCATCAAATCTGAAAGATACGCCGTTGCCACGTTATGAAGAAGGTGAATCTTTGTCACGCATTTGGGTAGTACGTTCATTAGGTATTGATCCGGCTTCCGGAGATGAAATATTATTAAAGCGTAACGGAGAAATGACAAGCGCCGTTAACTGGAGTGCAAATGATGTAGTGCCTATTGGTAATACAGAACCTAAATGGCAAGGATATATTAATTCTTCCTTTACATATAAAGGTTGGGGAGCAGATGTCAGTTTCAGGTATCAGTTTGGCGGTCAGGTATACAACCAGACTTTGCTTGACAAAGTGGAAAATGCTAATTTGAAATATAATGTAGACCGACGGGTGACTCAGTTGCGTTGGGCGAAACCGGGTGATAAGGCACAGTTCCGTGTTCTTAATCCTAACGGTTTAGATACAAAAGCCACTTCCCGGTTCATCATGGATGAGAATATATTCCAGGGAAGTTCGTTGTCTGTTTACTATCGGATGGATCGCACTAATACTAAATTTATAAGTCATTGGGGATTGAGTTCTGCTAAAGTAACGTTTAATATGGAAGATTTTTTCTATTGGTCTACAGTGAAACGCGAAAGAGGTTTGTACTATCCGTATTCTCGTCAGTTTACATTTGCTTTGAATGTTGCTTTCTAATTAAAAAACTATTTGTATGAAACAGATAATATATATACTATTGACAACAACAATGCTGGGACTAATGTCTTGCAGCGACTGGTTGGATGTATCTCCGAAGACTTCTATTCCTACTGACAAGCAATTTGAGTCGGAGTCCGGATTTAAAGATGCCCTTACAGGTATTTATTTGAAGTTGGGAACCAAGACATTGTATGCCGGAGATTTGACTTATGCATATTTGGATGAATTGGCAGGATTATATTCCGATTATCCGGAGTATAATACAAATGCTGTTTTTGACCAAAGTATCGTATTTGATTATGAGAATATGTTTTTGAGTAAGAAGAATGGCATTTATTCAACGATGTATAATATCATAGCCAATATTAATAACTTCTTGGAGTACATAGACAAAAATAAAGATGTTTTAGTTACCGAACACTATTATGAAACTATGAAGGGAGAGGCACTTGGGCTTCGTGCTTTTCTTCATTTTGATTTGTTGCGTATGTTCGGTCCTATTTATAAGGAACATCCTGCATCTAAAGCTATATCCTACCGTACTGCTTTTGATAAAGATGCCACGCCTGTTTTACCGGCCAATGAAGTGGTTGATGCTATTCTCAAAGATTTGAATGATGCTGAAAAATTATTGAAAGATAGTGATCCTCTTGATTTCTTTACCGATCAGACGGATGAAGATTTTATAGAGAAAAATCATTTTCTTGTTAATCGTGAATTTCGCATGAATCTATATGCGGTTAAAGCGATGTTAGCTCGTGTATATTGCTACAAGGGTGATGCTGAAAGCAAAGGATTGGCTACGGAATATGCTAAACAAGTAATTGCTGCCTCTAAGTATTTTACATTGTACAAGTCGCAGACTGCTTCCAATTACAATTCCATACGCTACGCAGAGCAAATATTTGGAATAACAGTCAATGAATTCTCCAATTTGCTTATTGGAAACTATATGGATATGGAGAATACCAATACTCAGCAACATTTCTATCTGGATGGAGATAAATTCAAATTTTTCTATGAAACAGCTGACGCAGGAAATACCGACTGGAGAAAAAATACAGAAATGTTTGAAGTTGTTAATAGTGGGGCAAGTCGTGATATAAATGTCTTCTGTAGAAAATATAATCAGAAACCTTTGAATGGCGGATATGTTTATTCCGGTGCTAACGCTATTCCTTTGATACGTTTGCCTGAAATGTATTATATTGTAGCGGAATGTGCAACTTCTCCATCAGAAAGTGCCAATGCATTGAATACTGTACGTTTTGCACGTGGTATCTCTTACAGTGATGAAATTATAACTACCGGATATGATGATCTGGATGTTGCTTCAAAAGAAAATAAAAATCAGACTAAACGTATCAATGAAATTATGAAAGAATATAGGAAAGAATATTTTGCTGAAGGGCAACTTTTCTATTTTCTGAAAGCACATAATTATAGCACTTATTACGGTTGTGGGATAGAAACAATGACTGAAGCTCATTATCAGATGACATTGCCGGATGATGAATATATTTTTGGAAACAACTCTAAATGATGAATCGGTATGAAACGTATTATATATTTTGTTTTAGCTATTCTTGTTTGCGGCATTTATGTGGGATGCAGCGAAAATGAGATAGACTTATATGACCAGACACCTCGTATCAATTTCTACGGTAGCCTACATATCCGTACTTTGGTCGATACGGATTATGTGAAGAAAGAACCTTATGCCGTAGATAGTTTTACGGTAAGGATACAAGGAGATCTTTTGAAAGAAAGTCGTGATTTTTGTGTGAAAGTTACTCCGAATCGTGACTACCAAAATTCGATAGATGTACTATTGGAAAGCAAGTATACATATACTGAACTTGATACAGTTTGCCAGGTATTTTACTATAAGATTAACCGTCCGAAAGTAGAGTCCGGTAGAAACATGTATGGTTGCTATTTAGAATTTGATTTGGATAACCCTCTTCATCAGTTTGACAAGGGATTGGTAGAAAAGAATCAGGAAGTTTTGAATGTCAGATGGGAACTGAAACCGGATGAATGGGAAGATTGGGTATTTGGCAGTTATAGTGATAATAAATATATGTTTATTATGGATGTATGCCAACATGTGTGGGATGATCTGGAAGATGAGGATGTTGATAAGGTCAAACAAGCTTACAGAGAATACATAGAAGCAGGAAATCCTCCTATTTTGGGGGAAGACGGTGATGAAATTGATTATGAATAAGACTAAATAGAAATGTTATGAGAAAATATATCATTTATATAGCAAGTTTTGTCGGATTGGCTTTATTGCAAACAGGCTGTTACGATGATGAGGGAGATTACGATTATCGTGATGTAAATACAATGGAAATTGTAATACCTGAAACCAAATTACGTATGCCGAAGGAAGAAGCGGTGGAAGTTTCTATTATGCCGCAGATTTCTCAGACATTAGAACAGAATGAAGAAAATCTTGTATTTCAGTGGAAACGTCTCAATCCGAATGCTACGTTGGGCTCAGACCGATTGGCTGATTATATGAACTATTCTGTAGGGAAAGAGTGTAAGGTAACTGTTGAACCTAATGAATCTAATAATATAGGTTTGATGTTGGTTGTTTCGGATAAAAGGAATGGAACTGTGTGGTATCAGCAAGGTCAGGTGACAATTATCAAGCCGTTTAACCCTTGTTGGTTTGTCCTTCAGGAGAAAGAAAATAAAGGGGTGCTTGGAGCTATTGAAGGAACATCGGACGGGTATTATGTATATCCGGATGTATTTCAGTCGGAAACAGGAACAATGTTTCCTTTAGACGGGAAACCATTAGCTGTGACTGCCCGACGCGAATATGGTGGAGATCGGGCATCTATATCTATGATGCCTCCCTTTTTCGGATTGAAGATTGTTCCTATTTTGACACTAGTGACAGATAAGGATGCAGCTTTGTTTACTCCGAGTACATTAAAAATGATGTACCAATCGGATAAAATATTATTTGAGCCGGTTCAACAAGGAAAAGCAATAAAGATTGATACTTATAAAATGGATAAAAACGGTGAACTGTTTGTGAATGATGGGAAGTCCTATTTTGCCTATATGGATGGTTTCTGTATACCTTATACCATTCAGAATGAAGCCGGTGATTATCTTTCTGTTTCTACTTATGGTTCTTATGGAACAGGTGTAGTCTTTTTTGATTCTTCTACACATTCATTCCTGAATGGTCAGGCTTTATCTGGTTTTGGAGATTATATGGATTCATATTATATTTCCAAGCCTATTCGTTCTGGTTCTTCAAAGTGGAATGATCAACGCTCGATGGAAGTTTCCACTATTAATCCTGATGAGGAGGAAGGAAGTGCCTTTAATCCGAATAACATTGATCCTTCTCTACAGGTGAAAGCAATAATCACAGGAGGAAGTAGCGGTAATTATGCTTATGCTATTACTTCTTCTCAGAATGGGAAAGATTTGACGGTATTTAAGTTTAGCGCTGACTGGGAGAATGAAGATCCTACTTGTGCAGGTTTATATACTATTTCTTTACCGTCGGAGATAGATGTGGAAACTGCAAAGTTTGCAGCTTCTTATGCTTATACGGCAGATATTCTGTTTGTGGCTTCTGGTAATAAGTTATATCGGATAGACTTAAACCGTAGTCAGGTGACAGAACTTTATAGTTATGAAGCGGACCTGTCAGCACAAATTACGTGTCTGAAGTTTAAAGATGCTGAAAATGAAGAAGAACTAGGTATGTCCCTCGGGTTGGGTATCAATACTGCTGATAAAGGTGTAGTTGTAGAATTGCAACTGACAGTAGCGGGTGATGTATCCCGTGAAGAAAACAGCATTTGTGTTTACGAAGATCCCAATCAACCTATTGGGAAGATTGTTGATATTAGCTATAATTACGAATAGTATAAATCAGTCTTTATGCTGAAAGGAATTATCAGTGCAATGTTTCTTGCTGTTGTCTGTACTTGTTTGTACGGGCAACAGCCAAGTATTGCTACTTTTCTAAAAGAAGGAGCACCTGTGGAAGTTATTCCCGGTATGTTTACTACCTATCGAAGTGATAAACATATCTATTGGGAAATCCCGGATTCATTGATTGGACGTGAGTTTGCCGTAACGACAACTATCCTGGCGGCTCCTGCCCGTCCGGATCGGGATATGGAAAAGAAATTCGGATATTCGGGTGACATGGTAGGTCCGGTCTTTTTTAGTTTCCGCAAACAGGGTGATGAGTTGTGGATGATGGACCCACAACATGAAAGAGTGATAGAGGACCCTGAAGGAATGTATGCGAAGATCGCCGCCCAATGTGGGAATGAAAGGCTTTATAAAATATTGCCGGTCAAAGCAAGGAATCAGAAAAGTAGCCTGATAGAGATTGGTGAAGTTTTAAAGGATTTCCCTCTGTTTACTCTTGATATTGTGTCTTTTGATTTATCGGTAGGTACACGCCTGAGGGAAAAGGACTGTATCAAGGAAATCAAGGGATATGACAACCGTTTGCTGATACATACATCACGAACGTATCAAAGCTCATCAATGGGAATGCCGGGTAAGCCTGTCTCACCTTCTTATATGGGAGACTGGGATACGGGTGTTTGTATAAGATTATTGTCCAAGAGACCGTTGGAAACAGTTACTGCGAATACCGGAGCTTATTTTTCGATCGGCAAAGATTGTTTTCAAGGAGACCAGCCTGCTATCCGGAAATCCGTAATCAAACGATGGCGGCTGGAAATAAGGCCGGAAGATGTAGAAAAATACATGAAGGGAGAATTGGTGGAACCCATACAACCTATTATTTTTTATATAGATCGCAACACACCTGAAAAGTACATCGGCTGTATTATTGAAGCAGTACGCGACTGGCGTCCGGCTTTTGAGAAAGCCGGGTTTAAGAATGCCATTGATGCGCGGTTGGCCCCTACTGCTGAAGAAGATCCTGATTTTAGTATTTATGATAGTAGTTATCCGTTTATTTCGTGGAAAATATCAGGGCAAAATAACGCCTATGGTCCCACTCCTTGTGAACCCCGGTCCGGTGAGATTATTGCTTGCCATGTCGGTATTTTCAGCAGTGTCCTGAATCTGGAGCAGAAATGGTATTTCGCCCAATGTGGAGCGAATGATCCGCAGGCATGGAATATAGAGTTGCCGGACTCTTTGCTATTCGAACAGATAAAACAAGTGCTGACACATGAAATCGGCCATACATTAGGGTTGGAACATAACTTTCTGGGTAGTTCTCATTACTCCATCGACCAATTACGCGATAATGACTTTTTAAGTCGATATAGTATAGGTAGTTCCATTATGGATTATGTCCGCTTTAATTATGCCTTGCGCCCTCAAGATAAGGTTGATTTGAAAAACAGACGGATACGTGTTGGCGAATATGATAAATGGGCTATTGAATGGGGCTACCGTATATTTCCGGGTAGAGATGCTTCTGAAAGAGAAAAGAACAGGAGTCTTTGGAATCAGGAAAAACAGAAAGATCCCTCATTGCATTTCTTGAGCAGAATAGATGTACGGGCCCAGGCGGAAGATTTGGGAAATGACCATGTTGCGGTTAATACACAGGGAATAGAGAATCTGAAATATTTGTGTGAGCATCCTGATGTATGGAATGTGACAGATAAAACCTCTTTGCATGTATTGCAGGGGCGTCATGAAGCGATATTGAGCCATTATAAGCAGTGGGTACAGCATGTACTGTCTCATTTGGGTGGAAAACGCCTTGCTGAAACGGATGATGGGAGTATTTACATACTTGAAAAAGCTGATTACAATAAGAAGGTTATGGGCTTTATACAGGCTTATATATTACAGCCGCCCATGTGGATGTTTGATAAAAAGTTGACCGCTAAATTAGAAATAGACAGTGGCCGGGAGTTCGACCGCTTTTATGAAGAGTTGATGTCGGAAATGATCCGTTCCCTGCGGGAAGTGGAGGAAACGGAGGATGCCGGTGAAGGCATGTTGTCTGTAAATGAGTTTCTGGAAAACATACATAAAGGATTATTTGCAGAATGGGCTGACGATGCTCCTGTGAGTGATGCCAAGTATAAAGTGCAGCAGTTTTATGTGAGTAAACTTGCTAAATTGCTGGATAGGTCAGAAAAGATAACTTCGTCGAGATTATTGGTTTCCGTTAGGCAGGCTTTGAATAGAATAAAAGAGGAAAGTGTTGCTTATAGCCATAGGGTTACGGATCCGGTTGCTGGCAAACGGGCGATGTTCCTTGCGGATAATATTTTATTTTAATGATGAAAAGTAAATAAAAAGATTCATGAAGAGAAGAAAATATGTGATTGGTATATTGTTGTGTGTCACAGCTTTGCTTCAGGCACAGAATTCCGTCAAGCCATTTGATGAATTCTTTGTTGCCGGGATGAATAAAATCGACGGAGTGTTTCCTGTGTATGTGGCGGAAAAAGAAATCTATCTGGAAATACCTGAAAAATATATCGGGCGGGAAATTGAAGTCAGTGGGCAGATAGACCGGGGTTTTGATTTATTGAATCGTCCGGTTGACGGACTGGGAGTTGTGCGTATCGTATCTCCGGATAAAGGGGCAATTTGCTTTCAAAAGCCGTTTTATACAGAGCGTATCCTGGATGAAAAAAGCGCGTATCGGCAATCTTTCTCATTGTCGAACATACAACCTGCCGGTAAAAGTTATCCAGTGGTGGCCTATTCAAAAGAGCAGGGAGCCATTATCCGGATCACGGACTATCTGATGACTGCTGATGACTGGTTCAGCTATAATTATAGTTTCATCCGTTCTTTGGTTCCGGAGATGTCGGCAATCATGAAAGTACATCCTTTTGAGGAAGGTGTATCGTTTACAGTCAGGCGCTATCATGGAGCTGAGGCGGAAAGATATATGTTGTCCAGTTCTATCGTTGTGTTACCTGAAGGTAGTATGCCTTTGGAAGTCACTTGTGCAGTACGCTTACTTCCCTTGAAAAGAGATCAGATCCGTCTGGCGGATCGCAGACTGCCTTACCGGACATTGAGTTTCAAAGATTACTCTCAAGATCCTTATTGTATGGTGGAAGATTCGTTGATTCTTCGTTGGGATATGTCAAAGCCGCTTACTTTCTATGTGGACACTCTTTTCCCGAAGGAATATTTTCAGGCAGTAAGGAAAGGAGTGGAAGCCTGGAATATGGCATTCCGTAAAGCCGGTATTCATGATGCCTTGCGGGTGAAGTATGCAGACCGGAAGATAATCCCGGCAGAACAGCGTGCTTTTATATCTTATGATTTGAGAATGCCGGGGGTCAAGAGCGATTTTATCTGCCATCCTCGAACCGGAGAGATACTTTCGTGCCGTCTGAATATCGGACATGGGTTCTTAAAGGACAGGTTAGACGACTATCTGCTAAGTTGCGGTGCCTCGGACCCGCGTATTCTGGCCGACCGCTACTCTAAAGAAGTGGAAAAAGAATTGCTGCAAAATGAAATAACGGAAGAAATTGGGTCTCTTTTAGGTTTGCGCAGGGGGGAATCGAAGAGTTCGTGTGGAAAGACCTTAAAAGTGGGAGACGATGATTGTCAGGCCATTTATTTTGGGTATCATCCTTTCAAGGGGGACCAGAATTGCTATGTTGAACGGGAGAAGCTCCGCCAATGGATAGAGCATCATTTACCGGACCGCATTCGTTTGTTCCGATCGTCAGAGGGAGGGAATCCTGATACTGGATTCGGATTCTCAGAAGATTATGCAATAAAAATATCGGATTTACAGACGGTAGTAAGCCGGTTGGATAAGATTGTGTACAAGGGGAAGATATATGATAAAGGGAGCTCGCTTGTTGATATATACAGAAAAGCAATTCGTCTGTACGGGAGTTATCTGATGGAAATAGCAAAGGTGGTGGGTAGTTCTCAGCCGATGGATGCACAGCGCCAAGCTATGCTCGATTTGGACAACTCTTTATTTCATCCTGCTAAAAAGATGGAATGTGTCTATGTGAAAGAGAATTTGCTGGGAACGAGAAACAGTCTCTTGTATCCGGAACTGACGAAGTTGTTTAAGCAATTGTTGAGTGTAAAGACAATTTCAGCTCTTCGATTGCAAGCGTTGCAAAGTGATCAGAAGGGATATGACGATATTGATTTTTTCCGGGATCTTTATAAGGGGTTGTTCAATGATTTTAATCCGCAGTCTACTGTTAGTTATGAACAGATGGATATTCAGTTGATATGTTTGGAAGCGTGGCTGGATGTTATACAGGAAGATGCTGAACATAATAGTGTAACGAAACGTTTAAAGGACGAATTGTATAGTCTGCACGATAGATTGGAGAAACTTAGCCTGGTACATCCACAAAAGGAAGTGCGTGATCTGTATCATCTGCTTTTGGGAAGAATGAATCAATATTTCCGGGTCGTTCCTTGAGTGGCATCGAACAACAGCAATTTGTTTGGGATGATAAAAAATGGTCGTACAGATAGGATAACCTGTTAGTTTTGGGTTATCTTTGCAAAGATTTATGAAGTAAATGATAATAAAAAGATGACTATTATTTTTCCTTCACCCATCTTCGGCCCTATTCATTCCCGCCGTTTGGGTGTTTCATTGGGAATCAATTTATTGCCGGATGACGGTAAGGTTTGTTCATTCGACTGCATTTATTGTGAGTGTGGTTTCAATGCCGAACATCGTACGAAGAAACGTCTTCCTACCCGTGAAGAAGTCCGCACGGCTCTCGAAGAGAAATTAAAAGACATGCAGGCAAACGGTCCCGCTCCCGATGTATTGACATTTGCCGGAAACGGTGAACCGACTGCGCATCCCCGCTTCCCGGAAATCATAGAAGATACTCTTGCACTTCGCGACAAGTATTTCCCCAAAGCGAAAGTAAGCGTGTTGAGTAACTCTACATTTATCGATCGTCCTGCCGTATTCGAAGCATTGAACAAGATAGATAATAATATCTTGAAACTGGATACGGTGGATGAAGAATATATTCATCTGTTGGACCGTCCTAATGGAAAATATTCTGTTAAGAAAATCATCGAGAAAATGAAGGAGTTCAAAGGAAACTGCATTGTACAGACGATGTTCCTGAAAGGAGGTTATCAGGGAAAAGATATGGATAATACATCCGACAAGTATGTGCTCCCTTGGATAGAAGCAGTGAAAGAAATCGCTCCCCGTCAAGTGATGATTTATACGATCGACCGGGAGACTCCCGACCACGATTTGCAGAAAGCTACGCATGAAGAGTTAGACCGTATTGTGGCTTTATTGGAGCAAGAGGGTATTTCGGCAACAGCTTCTTATTAAACCAATAGGGATAATATAATTATAAGGAAGATGTGTATCTGTAAAATCCCTCTATTGGGCAATAGAAAATGTGGAATATGGAACAGGAAACAGAATTCCTCTTTGGCTGTTCGGTTTCTTATGTGAAAGACTAGCTTCCTTTCTTCACATAATCTTTCGGCAATATCCCAAACTGCTTCTGAAAGCAACGGGCAAAGTACGAAGGATTATCAAATCCTATAATGAAACAAACCTCATTGATCCGGTATTCTCTTTCACGTAGCAGTTGTCCGCTCCCGCAATCTCGAATCCTTCCAGTTCAGAGAAAGTAGGGAATAACCCCGCAGGTGCGTTATCGAATGTCACTATAGCTTTTTTGTCCGCATAGTCCACTTTGGTCATCATCGGAGCATAGAATTGATAGTTGGATATGTTCGATTCTCCCTGATACCAGAGGAAGCCCTTTGCCGTGAAGTTCTTGACAGGCCATAACATCGAGTTGTACAGACATTCCAGACGCTGGTGCGCTCCTCTTTTAGGATTTTTGGCAGCTTCAATGTTCATACCTTCCACGGTTTTCAATGTCGGTGCATGGCAATACGACCTATCTGGAAGTGCTTACCTCCCGGCAGTCGTTGCTTAGTGCGCAACTCTCGCAGACGGCCAATCATTTTACTGAAATACAAAGTTTAATTAACCTATACCGTGCTTTAGGGGGAGGTCAGGAATAAACTGTATCATACTCTCTGTTTTTTAATTTAATGAAAAAAGGGCTGCCGGAGAAGGGATTCTGTGGCAGCCCGCTTTGTAATCCATCAATATACGGTGAATTGGCTTGCAGCCGATAAGCTTTTAAAAATCACCAGAAGTGCTTTCTTACGGGGCTGGAAAGATGCCTTTAATGAAGAACCGGGTCTGGTTTACATTCAGTATATCCAACTATCAAAAAAAAGTCCGACGGATGATGTCCGGTCTGGAGATAAATACTACCTTTGTCTCCTGTAAAAAAACAAGTATGTATCTGACAAGTATGAGCCGGGAGGAACTATATGCCGAAGCACATAAGGACCTCATTGCAATATCGACCAAAGCGAACATGTTTATAGATAAGGTTCGTAAGAAAGCAACGATGATGAGTCCATTTCCTGTGGCACCCCAACGTATGACTATCACCACCACCCGAAGAAATGTATGGACGATAGAGGGGAGATACAATTCGTATATGCATGCTTTGGGATTTCAAGCTTATGCTCCCGTTATCGGTGCTTCAAGCAATGGTTATATCCAAATAACAGGTTTCAAGTCTTCCAATATAGTAATGCATTACACGGCACACTTCATGCAACGATACAAGGAGCGCTACATTGACCATTATCAAATAGACCTCAAAGGGGAAAGTCTGTTCGATTACTTTGTGTATAATAATCCGGATGTCTTGTATACTCGCAGGGACAACGGCGGTTATTTCATTGTTTCCGCCCATGGCATCGCTGTAGCCGAGTTCAGTGACGAACGACGACTCATGACCCATGTCACTTTTCTGGGAGATGACGAACTGACGCTGAGGAAACAGCTCATCTATGATGAAGAAATCAAAATCTACAAGGGAGTACTTGAATTGAAACGGTTAAAATTAAGAAAAGAACAAGATGACATCATCACCATCTGGAATATCGCAAAGAAGCACCATGCGGGTTTTGAAATGGTGAAGCGTTGGTACAAATGGAATGGAGTGGAAATGCCCGAAGATTATCTTCACCAATGCATTGAGGTTATTGAGAAGTATCATGTGCAGTCGCTTGAAAAGTTTGCGGAACTTATGTCACAGATTTAATAGGAGTAGGAAAAACTGATTTTCCTATTTCCTGTTCCGGTAACTAGCCGGTGATGTTTCCATTTTTGATATACATGTATCTACAATAGAAGCTTTGAAAATAAAAGAGACGGACAATCTCTTTTATTTAAACTCCAAATCTTATCTATCACTTTTTGCAGTACTCGTTATGAATTCCTGCTGAAAGAGTATCAGGTATACTTGACTTGCTCAAGTCTCTTACATCATTTCATTGTATGTAGTACTTGTTCCGGTCAAGTCTACTACTAAATAATAAAAGTAAAAAAATGTCTTCAGCTTTCAGCTCTTCCCCAAAAAGCCCTTTTCATCGGAGTTTTTGCCTGAAAGCAGACCTGAATGCAAAAGCGTATAATTTTAGTTCCTTTTTTGATACTATATCTACTTGAAACAAAGGCTCTGTTTTAGCGAAACGAAGCCCGCATTTCGTTAGAACTGAGCCTCTGTTTTACCAAAATAGAGGCTCAATTTTGTTCAATCCACGCGTCGATGATTTCCATCCCACACTCTACCGACTCTTGCCCACGTGATGAATCTATATACCCCGCTTGTTGGGCATATATATTCAGCGTGGTGAGTATATATACCTACTACGCTGAATATATAGATCCAACACGCAGGTCATATATGCCGTACACATTGGATCTATATGTCCAATAAGCACGGTATATATGGTTTGCAAGTAGCTGATAAACAGCGTTATTTTACCAAGCTTTTCGCTCTTTCCAATGCTACGTTGATATTCGGGCAGATATTCTCTTTTCCCAGCAGTTCGTAGAATCCGGCTTTTTCCAGTACATTATGCACGTTCTCGTTGACTCCCGAAAGAATAATGGTAGTCTTTTCCTTCTGCGACATTTCGCAGAGAGCAGTCAGGTTATGAATACCTGTGGAGTCGATGAACGGAACCTTGCGCATACGGATGATACGTACTTTCGGGCGTTCACCCAGTTGTGTCATTGTCTCTTCAAACTTGGTAGCGATGCCGAAGAAATAAGGACCGTTGATTTCGTATACTTCTATGCCTTTGGGGATCATCAGGTTTTCTTCGTGTACGGCAATATCCGATTCTTTGTTGGGGTCGATCTCATCGGTAATCACCGAGATCTTGGTAGTTTCCATGACACGTTTCATAAAGAGAACGCAAGCAATCACCAATCCCACCTCGATAGCGACAGTCAGGTCGAAAATAACGGTCAGGAAGAACGTGATAAGCAGTACGGTAACGTCCGATTTCGGATTCTTCAGTAAAGCCTTGAATACACGCCATCCGCTCATGTTGTAAGATACGATGACCAGTACTCCGGCAAGGCATGCCATCGGGATATATTGTGCGAGTGGCATCAGGAAGAGCAGAATCAACAGCAACACTACTGCATGGATGATTCCGGCTATCGGTGTCTTGCCCCCGTTGTTGATATTCGTCATGGTACGGGCGATGGCTCCGGTGGCGGGAATACCTCCGAACAGCGGAGCTATGATATTGGCTGCTCCCTGTGCAATCAGTTCTGTATTGGAATCGTGGCGGTCGCCTATCACACCGTCAGCTACAGTGGCCGACAGCAAAGATTCGATAGCTCCCAATACGGCAATGGTGATAGCCACCGGAAACAATTCCCTGATAGCTTCCCAATCCAACGCAGGCACAACAGCATCGGGCAACTCCGATTTAATGGTGAAGCGGTCGCCGATTGTCTGGATGCAATCGATCCCTCCGAAAGTTTTCATCAGGTAAACGGCTACCGTAACTACGATGATGGCAATCAGCGAGCCGGGAATTTTCTTTGAGAACTTCGGAGTGATAGCGATAATAATAATGCTGACCATACTAACGATAGTATTCCACCAGTTGATCGTATCGAAGTGACGGAAATAAATCATCCACTTCCCGACGAAGTCTCCCGGCACTTTCTCATCTCCGAAAGATAAACCGAAAATATCGGCAATCTGGGTCGTGAAAATAGTGACGGCGATACCGCTGGTAAATCCGACGATGATAGGATAAGGAATGAATTTGATGACCGCTCCCAACTTGAACACTCCTAATAATACAAGGAGTACGCCGGCCATCAGGGTGGCTACAATCAGTCCGGCCTCTCCGTATTGTTGTATGATGCCATAGATAATGACAATAAATGCTCCCGTAGGGCCGCCGATCTGGACTTTGCTGCCCCCCAGCAGGGAAATGATGAATCCCGCAATGATAGCGGTGATAATACCTTTTTCGGGCGAAACTCCCGAAGCGATACCAAAGGCGATAGCCAGTGGAAGCGCCACGATACCTACGATGATGCCGGCCATCAGGTCCGCCATAAACGTTTCTTTCGAATAATTCTTTAGACAAGAAACCAGTTTGGGTTTAAATTCAAATAGCTTCATTTTTAGATGTTGTTATACGTGTAGTCTGTACTTTTTTGCAAAGTAGAGGTTGCAAAATTATATAAAATAATCGAAATAAGTATGTTTTTGAACATACTATTTGTCTGTCGATAGATTTCATCAATGAGGTGATAGTTTTTATTCATTAAGAAAAGGAGGTTTATTCTGAACAAATCGCTTATATTTGTGTTGTAAATAGTACGACAAGTTACGTTTGGTAATCAACCAATTTAAAATATAAAAAGAATTATGGCTAAGAGTATTAAAGGAACTCAAACAGAGAAAAATCTGTTGACTTCATTCGCAGGAGAATCACAGGCTAGAATGCGTTACACTTATTTCGCAAGTGTAGCTAAAAAAGAAGGCTACGAACAAATTGCAGCTATTTTCACTGAAACTGCCGATCAGGAAAAAGAACATGCAAAACGTATGTTTAAGTTCCTTGAAGGCGGTATGGTAGAAATCACAGCCAGCTATCCGGCCGGTGTAATTGGTAGTACACTTGAAAATCTTCGCGCTGCCGCGGCGGGTGAACATGAAGAATGGTCACTGGATTATCCTCACTTTGCCGACGTGGCAGAACAGGAAGGTTTCCCGATGATTGCTGCTATGTACCGCAACATCTCCATCGCAGAAAAAGGCCACGAAGAAAGATATCTGGCTTTCGTGAATAACATCGAGAATATGACTGTATTCGCTAAAGAAGGCGAAGTGGTATGGCAATGCCGTAACTGCGGTTACATTGAAATCGGTAAGGAAGCTCCTGAAGTTTGCCCGGCATGTCTGCATCCGCAGGCTTACTTCGAGGTGAAGAAGGAAAACTATTAATCAATCTATCGTCAGTTCGATATAACTTCATTCGTATGGTTTATATCGAACTGACTTTGTCACTTCCAAAACTCTAACCGCTTGTGAGCTTGTGAAGGCTATGTAATTCTTCTACTCATATTTGTAAATTCTTCTTTTTTGCGTATTTTTGCCAAATCTACTGGAAGAAAATGATAGAAACTTTATATAGCACACAGATAGTATGTTTGGAACAAAGAAGAACAAAGAAGCTGATTTTATTACAACAGCTGAACCTTTAAAACTAACTACCATAGCTACAGGAACAGTTTTGAAGGGCATAATTGAAGTAGAAGGAAGCTTGCGAGTAGATGGAGCCATTGAAGGAGATGTGACTTGCCATAAGATGGTGGTGATTGGTCCGCAAGGAACAGTGACGGGAAATATAACCTCCGTTTCAGCCGTACTGCAAGGAACATTGAAGGGGGATATACACGTGACGGATCTGCTGACACTGAAGGCAGGCTGTCTGATGAATGGTGATATTTATACTTGCAAATTGGAAATAGAGCCACAAGCACGTTTCAATGGAACCTGCAATACTATAGAGGAACAACAGCTACAGACCAAAGCTGCAGAATAACGTTCCAACAGGATTTGTGTATGGTCATCTCGGATCTGCCTCATTAGGGATATTCATAAAATAAAAAATAGATGGCAACTCTTTCATTGCGAACTAGTTGCCTTTTTTGTATTATCTATTGATTCCGGTAATCCTTGGGAGATACACCGTATTGCTTTAAAAATTCCCGATAGAAATAAGATTTATTAGAGAATCCACATTTGAACATGATCTCGGATACGGTCAATTTGGTTGTCCTTAACAATTTGGCCGCATATTCCAGTCTAATGCCTCGTACAAATTCACTCGGAGTTTTATCTATTATTTCTTTGAACTTCCGATACAAGGTAGCTTTGCTCACTCCTACAAATTCGGCAATAGAAGAAGGGCTTATCGACTCGTCATCTATATTATTTTTGATGAAATCTACAACAATTATAAAAATATTGAAGTTAGAGATTAAAGCTATTTCATTGTTAATTTTCACAAAACATCTTTGTGTATTAAAAATATTTTATATATTCATATATTATTAACCAAAAAACTATGTAAAATGAACAAACTTTTACTCTTAGTTCTAATTTTTATTTGCATTTCTTGTAATGACATGGATGAAAATATAAATTTAGAACAATCGACCATTACTGAGATCAATAATATTCTCAGGTCTTTGCATCCTAATAATTTTGAAAACAATTGGGAAAATCAAACTGATATTATCCTTACTCGGGGAGATTCAGTTAAATTGCCATGGGCTAGAAGTTCTACCTCCGACACGTACCCAGAAGTGAATGAAGACATAAAAAAAGAAAATGGTTGGACTTTTATGAGCACTGATAATACTGATTTAGGTTCAGACTATTTGATTTTTTATAATAAATATACAGGTATACTCAAGCTGTTCTATTATAATACGAATAATCAGCCAACAAATTGTGCAATGTGGTTTTTTAGGGACCTTGAGGATATTGGATGGTTAAAACAAGGTACATATTTCACGACTCCGATAAGTGAAAAAATATATTCTTCTGAGATAGGAGTAGCTCCTTTAAGCTTATCTAGGACAAAAGGAATAAGTCAAGGTTGGAATGCTGTTCAAGTACCACTAACATATGTAGGACTTGGCACAAAGGGCTATATTGATGTAAGCCCTGAGGTTTCCAATATCTCGGAAATTATGTTAGAAGGGAATTACAATGAAGTAACAGAGGGAACTATTATTGAAAAACACTCTTCTAATAAAGCTTCTGAGCTAGTTAATTCAGTCGCTAAAGCAGGAGGCAAAGCTGCCGATAAATGGATTAATGAAAAAATTTCTGGTTCAACAAGTATATTAAAAAATATTCCAGGTGTTGCAGGAGGTAAAGCTGCCAACAAATGGATGAGTGAAGAAATGTTTGATTCAACAAGTATATTAAAAAGCACTTCAGGGCTTGTAGAACTTGGTGTAACATTTTTAATTAATAAAGGACTCAATTCTTTATTTGGTTCTTTCATTGGTTCCAAGAAGAAGGATGAACTTAAAATACAAACTATTGAACTAAGTACAACAGGGTCAATTAAAATGACTGGATCAATAAAATTTCAAGCTACTGGACTTGCAGCTCCTCTAAGAGGTATTAATGCGACAAATTTAGGTGTTTGGAATTTAAAAGATGCACCACAGATAACTCATGACTTTGAACAGTGTTTTATATATGGACGCAATGACCCTTACAATGAAATTCTTGGAGAATTTTATAAAATATCTTCTGATGTCAAATACGATGTTGTAATAAATCCAACAATAATAAACGAAATAGAAAATATAGAAACAAGATATAACCTAGTTGGGTTTATTGGTACAGAATGGGATAAGATATTTAAAGAACATTATAATTATGAACGCATTATTGGGGGGTATAATGGAATATATTTTGCTTGGGATAAACTTGACAAAAATGAAAAACGTCCTATGATTTTACAAAATCCAAACAATGATTCTTCTAAGATAATTTGTATAGACACTAAAGGTAAATACTCTACTTTTTTTGTGAATATAAATGATAGAAAAAATAAATTGTATACTTTGAATCCATACAATTACCAATATTACTCTGAATATAATAATGCTATGTATGATAAGATGTCGCGATATACATACACTTCCACGAATAATACTCCATTTTACAATGTAGTAATAAATAATAATAAAAAAATTATGCTTGGTAATATTGGAGTAAATGTTGAGGTTCGATTTAGAGTAAAGGCAACAGGAGAAGAAATAATATCTAGTAAAACTTTTTTTCCAGAATATCTCTAATTTGGTGCCCTGTAATGGACAATTTACGTTGATCCACCATATACATTCTATGTTCTTTGCGGGACTGTAATCTAAATTGTTGCGTAATAAAGAAAATTGTCAACTTTCTTTATTGCGCAACATTCTTGTTTTAATAAAAACGCAAGTTTCTGATGATGAATACATTAATCTGCAATTTGCTATTGGAAGGTTATGATAAGCGCACAATAATACATAAACGTGACCATCGGCAGCGTCTTGTTGCAATGAAATGTTATTACCATTCCTTTTATTTATGCATAATCACAATAATGGTAGTCGTAATTTCCATTCAGCACGGAATCTGCTAACTGTTTAGCAATACTTCTTTGTATAATTTTTGCCCCTTCTACACCGAAGAAAACATCGCATACGCCATAAAATAAAGCATTGGATAATAAATCATACCACCAGTCCTGACATAGTCCCAATGCAAGCGGTCGGGCGATTCTGCCAACCATATATAATTGCCGCCAAGTTCGGGACTGCTTGGGCGATGAAGAGCGAAATACTTGTCACCTATCTTCTGTTCGAATAATGCACAATCTTTATTATGCGGTGGGAATATCATCCCATGCCGTGTATAGTTTTTCCAATCATTGGTGTGAATCAGTCCAACCCCTACAGCTACCGACGATACTTCTGTGAAAGTAAGGTAAAAACCATCTTCAGTTGTTGCAACACGGCAATCCTCAATGCCGAATGCTTCCAGCTCTCCTTTTCCGAAAATAGGTGGAAATTCCGGTTCATCTTTGAAGTGAATACCGTCGGTACTTGAAACCAGTCGTAAGTAAGACATCGTGGTCAGATAATTCTTTCCTTTGTAACCGATAACACGTGGGTCTGAAGCATCCAAATCGGGATCATTCTTTAAAAACGAAACCACTTCTATTTTCCCTTTTTCATTATATATAGGAAAACTGATAATTCCTTCTTTCTGAATAGGTCTTTCTGCGACGCGCAAAAGTAACCAAATTTTGCCTTGATATTTGAAAACTCCGGGATTTAACAAACATGTAATTTCCATTCCGTTGATTCCCGCTTTTAAATCTTTTGGAGCCAGTAGGGGGTTCTGCTCACATCTTTTAGCTATATCCATAATATTTCGATTAGTGATTATTTCTGTGAACAAAAGTATGAGATGAGAGACAGGAAAGTGTTTACTATATTCTCAAAGAGGTGTACACATGCTCAAGAACATGTTTTTAAGAGGATGATATTGGGGAATGATTTTAGAAGAGACAGAGATATTCGTATTTATATACTATTGTTGTTAAAGAGTTGGTTTATAGATGAATAGGCGGTATGTTGAAGTGTATTATATTCTCATAAGTGTATAGTATAGTTTCTTTGAGGAGTGAAAAAGAAACACATAAAGATAAAAAAATAAGAGGCCAAACTCAAAAATATAATTTGAGAAAGCCTCTTGTTTTTCTTTTTAATAAGAATAATACTGTAAATCCTATTTCTTCACGTGCGGATAATCTATCGTATAATGTAATCCGCGGCTTTCCTTACGCTCCATTGCCTGACGCATAATCAGATAACCTACATTTACCATATTACGCAATTCGCAGATTTCTCTGGACGCTACGCTACGTTTGAACAGGCTTTCGGTCTCTTCATAAATAATATCGAGTCGGTCCCAGGCACGTTTCAGCCGGAGGTCGCTGCGGACAATGCCTACATACGTACTCATAATCTGGTTCACTTCTTTCATGCTTTGCGTAATGAGTACCATTTCTTCCGGAGAGCGGGTTCCTTCGTCATTCCATTCGGGAATATCTTCATTATAAGAATATTGATCGATTGCTTGCAGACTGTGTTTGGCGGCAGCGTCGGCATATACGACTGCTTCTATCAGTGAGTTGGAAGCCAGACGGTTGCCTCCATGCAATCCTGTGCAGGAACATTCTCCCACGGCATA
Source organism: Bacteroides luhongzhouii (assembly GCF_009193295.2). Classification (NCBI taxonomy): domain Bacteria; kingdom Pseudomonadati; phylum Bacteroidota; class Bacteroidia; order Bacteroidales; family Bacteroidaceae; genus Bacteroides; species Bacteroides luhongzhouii. The sequence goes on from NZ_CP059973.1 coordinate 1,275,474, forward strand.
CAGACGTTCGATGGAAGATTGTCCGTCCAGGTCGACAAGGATACCTCCGCAGAGATAATGGGCGGCCGGGGCTACCGGGATATAATCTTTCGTGATGTCGATGCCCAGGCTAAGACATTTCTCGTAGATATTGGGGAAATGTTTCTTTGTTTCTTCGGGATCTTTGTGGGTGACGTCCAGATATACATGGTCGTCTCCACGGTTCTTCATCTCGTTGTCGATGGCGCGTGCCACGATGTCACGGGGAGCGAGCGAAAGACGGGGATCGTATTTCTGCATGAATTCTTTGCCGTCCATTGTGCGCAGTACGCCTCCGTAACCACGCATTGCTTCCGTTATCAGGAAGGAAGGGCGATCTCCCGGATGATACAGGGCAGTAGGGTGGAATTGTACAAACTCCATATCCTTCACCGTACCTTTGGCACGGTAAACCATGGCGATACCGTCTCCGGTAGCGACTAGCGGGTTAGTGGTTGTTTTATAAACGGCTCCTACTCCACCGGTGGCCATCAGCGTCACTTTGGCAAGATAGGTATCTACTTTTCCCGTTTTCGGATCGAGGATATAAGCACCATAACATTTGATGTCCGGTGTCTGGCGGGTTACAGTCACTCCCAAGTGATGCTGTGTCAGGATTTCAATGGCAAACTGGTTTTCGATGACCGTGATATTCGGATGGCGTTGTACAGCTTTAATCAGGCTGTCTTGAATTTCTGCTCCTGTATTGTCTTTATGGTGAAGAATACGGAACTCCGAGTGTCCGCCTTCGCGGTGCAAGTCAAATTCGCCCTTCTCGTTCTTGTCAAAGTCCACTCCCCACTTAATCAGTTCTTCAATTTGTGCGGGAGCTTCGCGCACTACCTTTTCTACTGCGGCACGGTTGCTGATCCAGTCGCCGGCAATCATTGTGTCTTCAATGTGCTTGTCGAAATTATCCACCAGAAGGTTGGTGACGGAGGCTACACCTCCCTGGGCGAAGTACGTGTTGGCTTCTTCCAGCCCACTTTTACAGATAAGAGCAACTTTACCTTTGTGCGCCACTTTCAGCGCAAAACTCATACCGGCAATTCCGGAACCGATAACGAGGAAATCGAATTTTCTTACCATAATCTTGTTATTTCTCACCGCAAAGCTACAAAATAAGTTACTTCGTTGTACTTTTCGTTGTCACTAATTCATAAAATTGCTACCTTGCAGGCAAAAATCTGACAAAATGAATCGAATTTTTCATGCCCGCATCGCCTGGTACCAATATTTCCTGTTGGTGGTGCTTACTGTGAATGCCGTCGGCGCATTGTGGTGTAAATATATCTTAGTGGCGGTACTGTTTATGTTGATGCTGATTGTAGTGATCGAACAAATTATACACACTACTTATACGTTGACAACAAACGGTGATCTGGAAGTTTCACGCGGCCGTTTTATTCGTAAGAAGATCATTCCGCTTTCCGAAATTACCGCGGTCAGGAAATACCATTCCATGAAATTCGGCCGTTTCTCGGTGACGGATTATATCTTGATAGAATACGGAAAAGGAAAGTTTGTTTCGGTGATGCCTGTCAAGGAACAGGAATTTGCGGAACTACTCGAAAAGAGAATGTTCGCAAAGAAAATAAAGGGCACGGAGGCAATAGACCCTGTAGACTCTCAAGCGGATGAATCGTAGCATGTTTTGATAATAATGAATAATGAAAAGATTAACTGATTATATATTATGAAATATCAAGTAATTATCATCGGTGGCGGTCCTGCGGGATATACGGCTGCCGAAACTGCCGGTAAAGGCGGTTTGAGCGTATTGCTTATCGAAAAGAATAGTCTGGGTGGCGTCTGTCTGAATGAAGGCTGTATTCCTACGAAAACATTGCTGTATTCGGCAAAGACTTATGACAGTGCAAAACATGCATCAAAGTATGCAGTCAATATCCCGGAAGTCTCTTTCGATTTGCCTAAAATAATAGCTCGTAAGAATAAGGTAGTGCGTAAACTGGTGCTGGGAGTGAAAGCGAAGCTGACTGCCAACAATGTTGCGATCGTATCAGGAGAAGCGCAGATCATTGATAAAAATACGGTTCGCTGCGGGGAAGAAATTTATGAAGGAGAGAATCTGATATTATGTACGGGTTCGGAAACCTTTATCCCTCCTATTCCGGGAGTGGACGCGGTGAGCTACTGGACGCACAGGGATGCTTTAGACAGTAAAGAATTGCCGGCTTCTCTGGCTATTGTTGGTGGCGGAGTGATCGGAATGGAGTTTGCGTCGTTCTTCAATAGTTTGGGAGTACAGGTGACGGTGGTTGAGATGATGGATGAAATCTTGGGAGGAATGGATAAAGAGCTTTCGGCTTTACTGCGTGCGGAGTATGCGAAGCGGGGCATTAGATTCCTGCTTAGTACGAAAGTGATCGGCTTGTCGCAGACGGAAGAAGGGGCTGTTGTTTCTTATGAGAACGCGGAGGGAAACGGCAGTGTCATTGCAGAGAAGCTGTTGATGAGTGTCGGCCGTCGCCCGGTGACGAAAGGTTTCGGGCTCGAAAACCTGAATCTGGAGAAGACAGAGCGTGGCGCTATCAGAGTTAATGAAAAGATGCAGACTTCTGTGCCGGGCGTGTATGTTTGTGGTGACCTGACAGGATTCTCTTTGCTCGCCCATACGGCTGTTCGTGAAGCGGAAGTTGCCGTACATTCCATCTTGGGAAAGGAAGATGCCATGAGTTATCGGGCTATTCCGGGCGTAGTTTATACCAATCCGGAGATTGCCGGAGTGGGCGAAACAGAGGAATCAGCGTCGGCAAAAGGTATCACTTATCAGGTGATCAAACTTCCGATGGCTTATTCCGGCCGTTTTGTGGCAGAGAATGAAGGCGTGAACGGAGTCTGTAAAGTATTGCTGGATGAACAGGAACGGGTGATTGGAGCCCATGTATTGGGCAATCCGGCTTCGGAGATCATCACTCTTGCGGGCACTGCCATTGAACTCGGACTGACGGCAGCGCAATGGAAAAAGATTGTTTTCCCGCATCCTACGGTAGGAGAGATTTTCCGGGAAGCGTTATAAACGGATTCCGATATCTGCGATCGTTCATTGATGCGGGTATCTTACTGATAAAATCAAATATATGATGAGAAAATATATAATCACTCCGGCCTTATTGGCAATAGTTTGTATGGTGATGTGTCATTGTACATTTAATCGTAAAGCGTCAGTTGCCACCAATGAATATTTGATTCAGGGCGAATTGGCCAATCTTTCCGACAGCATTGTGATCGGCCTGTATGAGGAGGACGGAAATATTCTCAACTGTGTCTTGAGAGATACGCTTATGAATGGACAGTTCTCTTTTCGCGACACGGTTTCTACCACACGGAAAATGCTGATAATGTCTGACAACAGGGGCTTCCCGGGTACATGGCTGGAAGTGTGGATCGCACCGGGAGAATACATTGAAATCAAGGGGCAGGACAAACTAGTGAAAACATGGGAAGTAGTAAGCGATGTGCCGGAACAGCAGGAAGAAAACCGCTTTACGGCTTGCGCGATGGCTCAACAGAAAGAACTGATGCAATACATGGCAGCGGAATATGACTGGCAACGGATGATGTTCATAGACCATCCGGGCGACCGGGAGTTTGAAAGTCAGGCCTGGGCCAAAATAGATTCTATCCGGAAACTGTCAATGCCGTTGCAGCAGGAAATCTGGAAAAAGGAAATGGAATACATGGAAGAAGCGCCCGTCTCCCCAGTGTGGATGGACAGATTATTGTTTTTTGCTTCCATGATGAAATATAAAACCATCATGCCTTATAAAGAAGAGGTGAAAAAACTCTATGCCCGAATGTCCGAAGCCGATAAACAAACAGATGACGGACAGGAGATTACAGCCTATGTTTATCCTCCCACTACCGTAGGAGTTGGAGATATGATGGTGGATGGAGACCTATATGATGTGAATGATTCTCTCCATCATATTTCCGAATTCAAAGGAAAATTCATCTTACTTGATTTCTGGAGTAGCGGTTGTGCCCCTTGCGTGGAGTCGATACCCGAAATGGAGAAGGTGATGGATCTGTATAAGGATAAAATGACTGTGATTAGTATTAGTGAGGATCCGAAAGCACGTTGGAAAGAGTATATCAAGACGAAAGGAATGGGTGGTAATCAGTGGAACGAACTTCGTAAAGGACGCACCGGTCTTGCCCTAAACTATCAGGTACGGGGAATCCCTCATTATGTATTGATTGCCCCTGATGGAAAAATCCAGGATGTATGGTCCGGCTATGGCTCCGGTTCGCTTCTTGGACAGGTAGAGAAAAACTTGAAATAGATAGAGGTAAGATACTGTCATTTGTTGATGTCATAAACTGTATTGTATGAAAAAAAGTCTTTTGTTGGTCGCCTTTTCAGTTTGTTTGTTGCCACTTTGGGGGCAACAGAATTTCTCCCGGATAGATTCGCTTATCAAGAAGATGCTCCCCGAAGCATCCGAGGTCGGCATATCCGTCTACGATCTGACGGCTAAGAAATCACTTTATAACTATCGTGCGGAGAAACTTTCCCGTCCTGCCTCTACCATGAAGCTGTTGACGGCTATTACCGCACTTTCCCGCCCCGAAGCCAACGAGCCTTTCCGCACGGGAGTATGGCACGATGGCGTGATAGAGCATGATACCTTGCAAGGCAACCTGTATGTGGTAGGCGGATTCGATCCGGAATTTGACAGCCAGTCGATGGATTCATTGATAGAAGAGGTAATCACTTTCCCTTTTTCGGTTATTAACGGGCAGGTCTATGGGGACGTTTCAATGAAAGACTCCCTTTATTGGGGCAGCGGATGGGCATGGGACGATACTCCTGCGGGCTATCAGCCTTATTTGTCTCCATTGATGTTTTGCAAGGGGACTGTGCAGGTTTCTGTCGTTCCTTCTACGGTGCAGGGAGATACGGCAAGTGTTTCCTGCCAACCTGTATCTTCCTATTATACAGTAACGAATCAGACGAAAACACGCACCCCTTCTGCCGGGAAATTCTCTTTCACGAGAGACTGGCTGACGAATGGAAACAATCTCCTTGTTTCGGGTAATGTCACTTCGATTCGAAAAGATGATGTCAACATCTACGATTCTCCCCGTTTCTTTATGCACACTTTCCTGGAACGCCTTCGTGTGAAAGGAATCACGACTCCCCAGTCGTATGGCTTTGCCGAATTACCTCGCGACAGTGTGAGAGTAGAGCGTATGGCTTGCTGGAACACTTCCGTGCAGAAAGTGCTGAACCAACTGATGAAAGAGAGTGATAACCTCAATGCGGAAGCATTTCTCTGTCGCCTGGGAGCGCAGGCTACGGGAAAGAAGCAAGTAGCTGCCGAAGATGGCATTGTCGAAATAATGAAGCTAATCCGCCGCCTGGGGCATGATCCGAAAGACTATAAGATTGCCGACGGTTGCGGACTGTCTAATTATAATTACCTCTCTCCTGCCCTGCTGGTCGATTTTCTGAAATATGCGTACTCGCAAACAGAGGTGTTTCAGATGTTATATAAATCTCTTCCCGTTGGCGGAGTGGACGGAACATTGAAATTCCGGATGAAAGGTACTTCTGCCTTCCGGAATGTTCATGCCAAAACAGGTTCGTTTACGGCAATAAATGCGCTTGCGGGCTATCTGAAGATGAAGAACGGGCATGAAGTGGCATTTGCCATTATGAACCAGAATGTGCTTTCGGCCGCTAAGGCAAGGTTGTTTCAGGATAAGGTGTGTGAGGTGATTATCGGGAAATAGATGGTGTCATAATACCCAGATTGAAAGACTTACCCCTGCTACAGCTATGTGTGGCAGAAGTACTTTTCTAAAGAAAAGTGTTTTGACCCCCAAAAAAACAACCAAAGTGGAATCTCGTTGTTGAATCCGATTTCTATGTTGTCGAAGGCTAAGTGTCTGCTCTTTATGGAGGGTTTATTGATTCTTCTATAACTAATTGATTTTTCTACAAAGATATAATTGTATTCTCTGGTAAACAAAAATCATTGGATTTTGTTTACCAGAGAATACAATTATACTTGTTTAGAATCGAATATTGTAAATCCTATATTCTATTTACTTGGTGTATTCAGCCCAATTTATATTCTTCATATCGCCACTTTTAGCCAACTCTGCGTGCATACCAAGTGCAGCCTGAATAGCGTGTGGAGTTTGTGCCCGGTTGCCGGCCAGTTTGAGGTAATCCCAAAGAAGCTCTTTGTAGTCAGGATGAGCACAGTTTTCGATGATGGCTTGTGCACGTTCTTTCGGACTCTTGCCACGAAGATCGGCAACACCTTGCTCGGTGATAACGATGTTGACATCGTGCTCCGTGTGGTCGTGGTGGGATACCATCGGTACGATGGCACTGATCTTCCCTTCTTTGGCCACAGACGGACAAGTGAAGATAGAGATGTAAGCGTTGCGGGTAAAGTCTCCCGAACCGCCGATACCGTTCATCATTTTTGTTCCGCCGATATGGGTAGAGTTTACATTGCCGTACAGGTCGACTTCGATGGCTGTATTGATAGAAATGACCCCGAGACGGCGTACTATTTCCGGGCTGTTTGAAATTTCCGACGGGCGGAGAACCAGCTTGTCGCGGAAGAAATCCATATCGTTGTAGATACCTTCCAGACAGTCGTTTGTTACAGTCAGTGAGCAGGCACTACCGAATTTGATACGTCCTTCGCGAATCAATCCGATCACAGAGTTCTGGATTACCTCTGTGTACATTTCGAATGGAGGAATCGTTTTATCACGTCCCAATGCACCAAGCACGGCGTTGGCGATGTTTCCTACACCCGATTGCAAAGGCAAGAAACTAGACGGGATGATACCACGTTTCATGTCGGCAGCAAGGAAGTCGGCAACATTCTGTCCGATTTTGTCGGTCAACGGATCGGCAGCAGCGAAAGAACGCGCTTCATCCGGCCAGTTGGTTTCCACTACGCCTATAATCTTTTTCGGGTCTACCTGAACGTAAGGCAGTCCGATGCGGTCACTCGGTTTATAGATAGGAATCTCGCGGCGGTAAGGCGGGTCGAGCGGTTCGTATACGTCGTGCATACCCATGCCGGATTTGCTGTGTGCGCTGTTCAACTCCACGATAATCTGGTCGGCCAGACGGCAGATCGTCGGGGAAATACCACCGGCGGCAGTCAGATAAATCTTTCCGTCGGGAGTCACTTCGCAGGCTTCGATGATGGCCACGTTTACTTTGCCCATGAATCCGTAGCGCACTTCCTGTGCCATTTGTGAGAGGTGTATGTCGTTGTAGGCAATCTCTCCGTTGTTCACGGCTTTGCGGAAATCAGCGTTGGTAGTATAAGGGGCGCGGTAGCGGATCGCTTTGGCACGTGACAGTACACCGTCGCAGGACTCTCCTGTCGATGCTCCTGTGAAAATTCCTACTTGAAACGGGTTTCCTTTCGCATGTTCTGCTTCAGCAATTTTTGCGAGTTCGGCTGTTACAGCCTTGGCCGTTCCGGCGGGAGTAAATCCGCTTAGGCCGATGTTGTAGCCATGTTTGATCAGGCTTGCAGCTTCTGCTGCCGAAATACGATTGAGTGACATAAATAGTAAATTTCGTGTTAAAATACAGTTGATATTTAATAAGTTAATAATTCTATTCGCTTTTCGGATAAGATTTCAGGCGCGGATTACACGGATTTCACGGCTCCGGAAAAGTTGGATTGCATAAAACGACAGCATAATCTGTGTCTGATATGTCTTTATAGTTTTCCTCAGTATTTCCGTTGAAGTATTTCTCCCCAGATAATGGCCCGGCGTGCTTCTTCTGCCGAATGAATCGTAAAATCTTCTTTATTGTCGGGTGAATCGGGAGGAGTGTTGTAGTGAGCACCTTGCCGGCTGTTTTGCTCATCCTGTGCGACACTGTTGGCAAGGGATGCAGCTACGGATACTTCTTCTTTTTTCTTTTTCTGCTTCGAAGTTTGCTGTTTGGAAGACTGTTTAGGGACCGGTTGTTCGCGGGGAATCGGCCGGAGCAGTTCGTCCAGGGATTTGGGCCTGCCCCAAGCTTCGGGTATGGGAACGGCATCAGGGCTTACTTCAACCGGAGATGGCATTGGGGGAACGGGGTGTTTGGCTTTAGCCTTTTTCGCCTTACTGTTTTTATTCACCTCTTTGAATATTCCCACAAGAATGACGCCTGCTATCAAGAGAAATTTCAAAAAATCTTCCATTGTGCTTCACATCTAAATAGTTATCCGCCAAAGGTAGGCATTTTATCTGGTTTGAACTAACATTTGGACATGAAAAAAGGGCAGCTTCACAGCTCCCCTTAATTTTTTTAACCTAAACCTTAACTATGAAAAAATCTAATGTTTCTTTCATTGCACAAATGTGAAAAATAAATTTAAATTTGCCAAGTATATGGGTGGAAAATGTTTATCCTCTTAACATAAATTACAAATTTGCTTGCCAAATCATCAATTTTTGCGTTATTTCTGTGTCAATTAACTACTTATTGAAAGTGAAGCCGTATCTTTGCATCCGAATTTTTAAACTAAGATTTGAGTATGAACGAATTAACGGGAGCGGACTTTAAATCCGCAACTGAAATGACTGATGACAACAAAAAGTTGTTTATCGAAACATACGGCTGCCAGATGAACGTAGCCGACAGTGAGGTGATTGCATCGGTGATGCAAATGGCGGGGTATTCCGTAGCTGAAACGCTGGAAGAGGCTGACGCTGTGTTTATGAACACTTGTTCTATCCGCGACAATGCGGAGCAGAAGATCCTGAACCGCCTGGAGTTTTTCCACTCGCTGAAGAAAAAGAAAAAGCGCCTGATTGTGGGTGTACTGGGTTGTATGGCCGAACGGGTAAAGGATGATCTGATAACGAATCATCATGTCGACCTGGTAGTCGGTCCGGATGCTTACCTGACGTTGCCCGACCTGATTGCTGCCGTTGAAACCGGCGAGAAAGCAATCAATGTGGAGCTTTCTACTACCGAAACTTATCGGGATGTGATTCCGTCGCGTATCTGTGGCAATCATATTTCCGGTTTTGTGTCCATCATGCGTGGTTGTAACAATTTCTGCACTTATTGCATCGTTCCCTATACTCGCGGACGTGAGCGTAGCCGTGACGTGGAAAGCATTCTCAATGAAGTGGCGGATCTGGTGGCAAAAGGTTATAAAGAAGTTACCCTGTTAGGACAAAATGTCAACTCATACCGTTTTGAGAGACCGACAGGAGAAGTGGTTACCTTCCCGATGTTGCTCCGAACAGTGGCCGAAGCCGCTCCGGGGGTACGTATTCGTTTCACGACTTCCCATCCGAAGGATATGAGTGACGAAACGTTGGAGGTGATTGCGCAAGTGCCGAATGTATGTAAACATATTCACCTGCCTGTGCAGAGCGGTAGTTCCCGCATCCTGAAACTGATGAACCGTAAGTATACCCGTGAATGGTATCTGGACCGGGTGGCAGCTATCAAACGCATCATCCCCGATTGCGGACTGACTACCGATATTTTCTCCGGTTTTCATTCTGAAACGGAAGAAGATCATGCTATGTCGCTTTCGCTGATGGAGGCGTGCGGGTACGATGCTGCTTTCATGTTTAAATATTCCGAGCGTCCGGGAACGTATGCTTCCAAACATCTCGAAGATAATGTGCCTGAAGAGGTGAAAATCCGCCGCTTGAATGAGATTATCGCTTTACAGAACCGTCTGTCTGCCGAATCCAACCAGCGTTGTATCGGAAAGACGTATGAAGTGCTTGTGGAAGGTGTTTCCAAGCGTTCGCGCGATCAGCTGTTCGGCCGGACGGAACAAAACCGTGTGGTGGTGTTCGACAGGGGTACGCATCGTGTCGGTGATTTCGTCAATGTGCGTATCACGGAGGCCAGTTCGGCTACGCTGAAAGGGGAAGAACTCTGATTTCACCACAGAGGACGCAGAGGACACAGAGGTCTTATTCTCATAGTCGTGGCTGTCTTGTAGTTGTGACTGCCTGTACGGTATGTGGCAACTGCGCTTATACAACACATCCTGTGGAGGCTTTGAGGATTAATATAAAAAATCAGTGTTCTTCTGTGTCCTCCGTGTCCTCTGTGGTGAAACTTACATCATCATGTGTCTTCTGATGGAGAACTTCACAATCGCCATTGCGTTGATGGACGCGAATGGAATATCCATCGGTTCGTGGTGTGTGTTGTAACTCACCAGTTTGAGATGACCTTCCTTGTCCGACCGGTTTACGTACTTTACTGCCAGATACTCGTCTCCGTCAATCATAAACGATACCAGGTATATTTCTCCATAAATGACATTGTCGAAACTGCTGATTTCCTTGTATCCGATAATGTCTCCCGATTTCAATATAGGGTACATGCTGTCTCCGTTGACGTAGACCGCCCCGTCGCAGACGGATATATTCGGAATCAATATCTTCCCCAGTGCATACTGCTTTTTGTTGGTGAACAATGTTTTCAGGTTCGCAGCTGCCGTAATATCGTATAATGTCACGCTGCGGTCGTCTATCGGTTCGGGTGTTTTCGGATTGTGTATAATCTCGACTTCTCCCTGCACCAGTTCGCTTTCGCAATATCTCGGCTGATGTTTCGGATTTCCTTTTCCCAATAATAGCCAGTTGTAGTCTACCTTGTCCCCCAATTTGTCGAGCAACAAGCGGAAATCGATGCTGTTTCGTGCCCCCCAATTGGATACTGTGGCGCGTGAGACGCCTAAATATTCAGCTAGTTCGCTGTCGTTCTTGAAGTTTAGCACCTGTTTGGCACGCTTCACTATTCCTGTAACATCCAAAAATGTATCCATTCTATGATCGTTTAATTTTGATGTAAAAATTCATAAACTCGTTAATTGCTCATTGGCAATTCGTTATCATCTTTTTGAGAATTAATTTCTAAAACTATTTGTTTTATAAGTGAAAACTGTTTTATCTTTGTGGTGTCCGGATGATTAAAACGTTTCAAAATTATAAATTAAAAACAGGATAACCATGAAAAACAAGGAAAAGTTAACGAAAGGTTGTGAAAAAGATCATTCACCGCCATTGGAATTGATCTGACCGTTCCGTTTGGTGAGTATATATATCTACCGTGGTGTATATATATCCCCACTACGGTGAACATATATATCCACCACGCTGTATATATATCTCCAGCAAACACGTCATTTTTATTCTTTAAATTTAAAAACAAGTAAGCATAATGAAACCGTTAAACTCTTTATCAACACGACTCCCCGCCTCGGCTACGAGCATCTGTGCGAATTGTAAACGCGAACTTTCTCCGGACTCTTTCTATGTGAACAAAACAACTTTTTGCCCGGATAAATACTGCAAAGAATGTCGTAAGTCCATAAGCCGCAGGCAATATTGCAACGGCAAACGTTCTCTGTCCGCATTATCCGAGCGGCCGTCTTACCCCGTCATTACACAGATTGAAGACCGTGAAACACGGATGCAGCTGATTTTGCACGCCCTTCAGGTGGTACGTTCTCTTCTGGAGCGTAAAAAGAGAAGAATGCTTGAAGAGGAATCTTTGTTGTAGGACCAGTACAAACCAAATCAATTTTGATATCAAAATCAGATACCGGGAATGTGTCTGTAGAATTTGAACGGGAAGCCGGATATTGCCCTGCCGATATTCCGTTTCCTATTCTGTATAAACATTTAAAAAAAACAGAAAAAATAATGGCAAGAATAAAGAAAAAGGGACTGGACTATTTTCCCTTGAATACCGATTTTATCCATGATCGCGCCGTCCGCCGACTGATGAAACGCGAAGGCGACGCTGTCCTTAGCATCCTGGTGGAAGTGCTTTCGTATATCTATGCGGGTGAGGGCTATTACGTGTGCGCCGACCGTTTGTTTTACGAAGACCTTTCGGCCGGCCTTTATGAAAACAGTTCCGCTGACGTGGAACGTGTCGTCCGTCTTGCGGTGGAATACGGGCTGTTCGATGCCGGTTTGTTCGACCGCTGCAGCATTCTGACTTCCGCCGAGATACAACGGCAGTATCTTTTCAGTACCCGGCGGCGGAATGTCTCCCACCTGAACGCTGCCTATTGCCTGCTGGCGGGTGAAGAGTTTGCTGAACATAAGCCGGATGGGAAGAAACCGGATGAAACAAAGCCGGATGCGCCTGCGAAATTGCCGACTTGTTCTCCGCAAACGGCCTGCGTTGAAAGCAATCCGGCAGGTAATAATGTAACATTTATCCCCGAAAATGTTACGTCTGGTACACATAGCATAGCACAGGATAGCATAGCAAAGCATAGCGCAGCACAGCAAATAAAAGAATATCCCCTCCTCAATCCTCCCCTGCAAAAAACAGGGGAGGAGGTGGAAGTGGCGATTGAACAGGAGGAGATTTCTTCTGTAAATTCCTGTGGGAAAGATACTGCCGTTTCCGGTGGCCGGAAGGAATGGACGCGGGAATCCATCGACCGGCTTTGCCCTCCTTCTGACGGCACGTCACGCAATTACGCAGGTTTGCTTGATAACCTTCGGCTTTATGATATCCCTCCCTCCGAGCAGTATGCCATTATCCGTAAAAGTAACTTCGGCGCTATTGGCGGCACTATATGGAAAGGGATTGCCACGCTACGCGGCAGCGGCGGAAAGATTAAACTTCCGGGACGCTATCTTTTGAGCGTTGTGAATAAGAAACAGGAGCCCGTTGTGTACGCTGATGCCGGCAGTTGACATCCGACCGGTCATGGCGGTTAAGAATTTAGTTAAGACACAATTTGAAAATCGCTTGCAGAGATTTAAGCACGAACACTGTATTTTTGTTTTGCTGATAAGCTTATAGACAAAACTGAACTCGATTAATTAACACAAAACTGAATTAGATTATGAATTTATTACGGAAATTGGTATTGGCGGGGATCTTGCTCGTCGGAGGAATGAATCTGTTTGCGCAGGAACCTGCCTACGCTTACGATGCAAACGGTAATTTGACAAAAGATTTAAATAAGAACATTGTTGACATTCAATATAATTGTTTAAATTTGCCTAGTCGGATAGTATTTAAGAATGGAGACAACATATCTAATGTCTATAGTGCCGATGGTACTAAGTTGCGCACGGTGCAGGTTATTGGCGGAGACACGTTGATAACGGATTATTGTGATAATGCGATCTATGAAAACGGGGTGTTGGTTCGGTTGATGACCGATGTAGGATATATTACTTTGGCTGATACTACCTACCATTATTTTATCAGGGATCATCAGGGCAATATTCGTGTCGTTGCGGATGAGCATGGCAATGTGGAGGAAGTGAACGATTATTACCCTTTGGGTGGATTAATGTCTGCAAGTTCTCGGCGTAGTGTCCAGCCGTATAAGTATAACGGGAAAGAGCTGGAGACAGCGGGCGGACTGAATTGGTATGACTATGGTGCGCGGCGGTATGATCCGGTGCTGGGAAGGTGGAACGGGGTAGATCCGTCCTGTGAGAAACACTACAGTTGGAGTCCTTATACTTATTGTAAAAATAATCCAGTGTTGAGGGTAGATCCGGACGGGAAGGATGATTATGTGATAAATTATCGTGGTCAACTTCAATTGATGAATAGGACGAATAGAATTGTTGATGTTTTATACGCCAGTGGAACAAGCGGGACAGTTTCGAAAATAAATCCTGAATGGAAGAATATTAGGGTATTTGACAAGTCTATTTTACCTGCATTGGAGAAAAGAATAGGCAATACTACCAGTGGGGTTAATTATTTTGCAGAAACATCCAGTGCGTATGATGCAGCCAATATCGCAACATTTGGTGTTGAGAATACCGGTGTTGAATGGAGATATACTGCCGGATACAGGGATGGAGAGAGAAAATATATTATAGGAAACAGTAGCCGTGAATATAGTGTTTCTACATTGGAAGGTATCAATAACAGGCCATTTGAAGGATTTCAGCCAATCGTGGACATTCATTCTCATCCCAGCACTCAAGGTGCATCCGAACATGATATGTTGAATGCAAAAGGAAAGAATGAAGTATCCTTTGGAGTTTATTTTAAGGATAATAAAACCCTTTATGAATATAATTCCGTAAGGAGTAACCTGAATTCTATAAAAATGAACTCCATGCTGGATTTAATTCGATATACATTTAGACAATATAATAAAAACCGATGAGAAGGAGTGCTTGTATTTTATTTATAAGGATGATGATTCTTTCAACCTTGGCATTTTCATGTCGGGGTTTGAATGATCGTAAGGTGGATCCCGTAGTCATTGCCCATGCCAAGGCGGTGATAGATTCGAATTTTCTGCACAGTCCCTATCTGCAGGTTGCTCAGTATGATTTCAATACAGCTTGGCTGTATATTTTTAGACCAGAGAGTTCTTTTTGGCTGGACACATGGAAAGAACGTGTAGACAATGGTTCCGAACTCCCAACCGACTTGATTGAATATAAAGGGAAATTTATATTCTTCTATCTTAGGAATAAAAAGCGATTGAGCGAGGAATTTCTTGACAAAATAATGAAGGAAAAGAAAGGAGAAAATTATAGAGAATTGGATACACATACACATATGGATACTTGTGGTATATGGGTATATTTTAAAGATAAACATTCAGCCAAGGCTGCATATACACATTGTGGCGATCGTCAACCCTTTTCTGCATACCCTGAATTGCGTTACTTCTTATGTAATGAACAGGATTCATCCGTCTATTATTCTCATATTATTGATATACGAATGTGGAAGCCGAATATATATGGAGCGGAAACCAAATACGGAAAATTCTCGAATCCCGATCAAATAGAATTTGACGTGAAAATATGTAACCGTACAGATTCGGCACTTTATATAAGTACGCGCCCGGAAGAGTATGGCCATTTTGTTTTTAAAGATGGTGAAAACTCTTTAAGTTTTCATGTAAGCGATGCGCGAGGTGCAGCTGAAGTATCTCCCGGAATGTATGAAATAACTCCCCATACCGACATTGTCTTAGGTTTATCCACAGAAAAGAGCCCTATTGTATTTAAGAATGTTCCTCGGAAGAAATATCCGGAGAAAATACATCAGATGGTTTATGATTCCGTATATTACCTTCCGACGCATGCTGTACCCCAAAGCGAGAAAAGGTATATTTGGAATAAAAAATTCAAGGTTTATCCCCTTTATCTTAATTCTTATTATTACCGTATAGATAGTGTGGAACATACTGTTTATTGGGATGGCGAGATAGAAGAAATTGTGGGGAGAAAGTTTAGAAGGTGAAGTCGTTGTTGATGAGGTCTGTATTATCCTCTCGCTTTTCTTTCTTGTTTTTCAGTGTGTTACCGATGGTTAAGAATTTAGTTAAGACACAATTTGAAAATCGCTTGTATGCGAAATGAAACAATTGTATCTTTGTTGTGTCGATAAGCTTACAGACAAAACTAAATTAATTATTAACACAAAAACCAATTCAATTATGCCAGTATTGTATGGACCCTTTCAGTCCGTTTTGAAAGACAAAAACGGAAAAAAACTATTCTATCCTCGCGTCTTGCGCGCAGGCAATGTAAGTACTTCACAAATCTCCAAGGAGATAGCTGCCTATTCGTCGCTTTCTCCGGGTGATGTAAAGAATACGTTAGACAACTTGGTGACAGTGGTAAGTCAGCATCTCCAGTCATCGGAAAGTGTAACTCTTGATGGCTTCGGGACTTTCCGTCTTGTCATGAAATCAAGTGGTAATGGTGTAGAGACTATGGAGGACGTTTCTGCCGCACAATCCTCATTAACAGTTCGTTTCCTTCCTTGCTCCACCCGCAACCTTGACGGCACTATGCCCACCCGTTCGATGGTGACTGGCGCGCGATGTGTTCGTTTTGACCGTGCCCCGGCATCTGCTTCGGGCGGTGAAGGGGAAGATCCGAATCAGAAGCCTGGTGGCGGTAGCGGTGAAGCACCGGATCCGGCAGCATAGTCCGTGAAGGAACATAACACAAAGACGACCGACTAAACAGAGCGTGGAATTTTAATTGATCCACCAATGATTAACTAGACTAGTAAACTAATTATCCACTGACATGCGAATTATTAACTTAATCGTGGTGCACTGTAGTGCCACGCAGGGGGATTGTACGCTCTCTCCGGAAGATTTGGACCGGTTGCACCGGCACCGCGGATTCAACGGAACAGGCTATCACTACTACATCCGCAAGGATGGAACAGTGCACCTCACCCGCCCTATAGAACGTATCGGAGCACACGCCAAAGGTTTCAACGCTCACTCGATAGGTATCTGCTATGAAGGTGGTCTGGACTGCCGGGGATGCCCGGCAGATACCCGGACTCCGGCGCAGCGGGCCACGCTCCGGCAACTCGTCGGGCAACTACAGGAAAAATTTCCCGGCTGCCGGGTATGTGGACACCGGGATCTTTCGCCGGATCTCAATGGAAACGGTGAGATAGAGCCGGAAGAGTGGATTAAACAGTGCCCGTGTTTTGAGGTGGCAAAGGAACTTGAGGAGTTTGCTATCAAAACAGAAAACACGGAAGAACACAGAGTAACACAACACATTAAAGAACAGAAAGGAGGTAAATGATGGCAATGAAGAAATCAGTATGGGATATGATCCTGAAAGTGGTTATCGCAGTGGCTTCAGCTTTGGCTGGCGTTTTGGGCGCTAACGCGATGAATCTGTAATTAGTTGAATTGTGGGACGTGCGCGCCGTCCCGCAATTTTGATGGTTAGATAATTTATTGAACGATAGATAATTAGAAATATAAAAATATTTATTAAAATGCAGAAAACAATATATATGCAGAAGATTTTTTTACTCATTGTAGTGACTTTCAGTTACTCAATTGCTATGGCGCAGCAGTTTAAGTCACCGGATGTGATACCGTCTTCTCCCCAAAGTCAGTTAATAGAAAATTTTTATGAAAAATATTTCAATAATGATATTTCAGCTCGTGGAGAAAAGACTATTGATATCAATTTATATGATATTGAAGTGAAAGGCCTCAATATTCCCATTAATATCTCATATAATACTTGTGGAGTCAAATATAAACAATCGTCTGGTGATGTCGGAGTGGGCTGGACATTATCCCCTGCCGCCAGAATATCTAGGACGATTATTGGCTATCCGGACGAAGCAATGAAAAGAGTGCCTACATTATTTGATGATTTAAATAAATTGAATAATCATATTGATGTAGACAAATATCTGTCTGCTTTTTCGTCTGGAATAATGGGTAATGTCTCCTATTTCTCTGTCGCATCGTGGGACCAGGGATGTGATATTTTTACATTTAGTACATTAAGCGAGAGTGGTCATTTTGTTTTTCCGGATCCGTCTACATTTGATAAGGTTGAAATCCTGGAAAAGATAAATTGCCAAATTACTCCTATCTTAACAGGAGGATTGCTGACCGGGTTTCAAATTGTTGATGGGCATGGTATTACTTATAATTATGGTGGTAATGCCAGCGAACATGTTCATGAGGACGCCTATCGAACGGATATATCGTCGGGAACTACAGGATGGGCTCTGAAAAGTATTGTAACGGCGAAAAATGATACGGTTCGTTTTGACTATGTCGGATATACGGACCGTTCTATTGCAGAGCCGGAATATAAGACGTTGTCTGTAAATGATTCTTACGCTTACCGTATGTACGTACAAGATGAAGGAGATGTCCAAGTACAACAAGAATATGAATTAAGCACTGCGCTGAATTTTAATATAACTTTACCCAACTATACAACTTTCTTATTGTCAGGGATTGAGGCGAATGGAATAAAAGTGAATTTCTTGCGTGCGTCGGCAGATGGCATTTACTCCAACGCAGTAGATAGTATAACCGTTGTCGATAAACAGTCTGGTGATATTATAAAACAAATCAACTTCTCATATTCCGGGATGAACAAACGACCGCATTTCTTTTTAGACAGGCTGGAAATGGATGGCCAAAAATATTATTTGTCATATTATACACCTTCTGACTTAGGATTGGGTGAATATGATAATACGCATTATACATCTGATTTATGGGGATATTATTTGTATTCTTCCACATCGTTGGATAAAGTGGATCTGCCTGTAATAAGCCGTGAATTTGTAGATGATAGTTTTGTGTTTTTTAAACCCGTTCCTGGAGCAAGCTTGTACGATGATGTCATCAAGAAGTTATCCCAGATTATTCCAAATGTGAATTTCAAAAATGATTCGGATAACATAAAAGCACATCTTTTTTCTCTGAAGAAGATATATTTTCCTACCGGTGGGTCACAAGAATTCATATATGAACCCAATGAGTATTTATTGAACTCCGCTCGTGTGAAGGGGGCCGGTATCAGATTGAGTAATGTTAAAACTTATGATGATAATGGCAATTTACATGAGCAAAGGTATAAATATGGAGAAAATGAGGATGGAATTGGTGTTCCTAGTTTTCATTTGAGTTGTGAAACCTTTGCAGATGTGAAACAGAACAGAATACAATATAGTACATCTCCAGGGCTTTATGATTATGTCTCATTTTGCTCACGTATTTATTCTCCGGTGGCTTTTGGAGATGCTAACATTAGTAGTAATTTTTTCGTAGAGTATCCGCAAGTACATGTATATAACAAACAGGAAAAAGGTGAAAATAAGATTTCGTATCTTTTTAACCTGCTTCAACCTCTTTACATAGATGTGATGCCTGAAAATACTAATGAGAAATATGTAGGAAGCCCTGATTTACTGAATAACAGGGGATGGAAATCTTATATACACAGATATCAATATGGAATAAAGACTAACATTGCATCATGCCGGTACTTTAATTCGGACGGACGTTTAGTTAAAAAGGAAGATTATACCTATTGTAGAAGCGCTGGTTTGGTTATGGACGGAGGAATTAAGATGGAGCAAGTTGTTATTCCTGTTTATCAGGATACGTATGATTTTGCTCATACGATCGAGCTTTCCAGGCCATCTCTTTTCAAATATATGACTTACTCGGTCATGTCCGGAAGGGATTTGTTGAGTAAGAAAGTCGTTAGTGAATATTTTGATGGGGGAACAGTTGTGTCAGAAGAAGGTTATGTCTATGATGATAAGAACCAGTTGATAAAAGTTATTCGTACCTCTCAAAATGGTGGTGGTGATTGTAGGATAAAGAATATAAAGTACCCCTATAACTATACAGATGCCATAAGTAATCTTATGGTAGAAAGGAATATGCTCGATTATCCGGTTGAAACTATAACCGAATATAATGGTGAGGAAGTTTATCGTGAACAGATAAAATATGGGCTGTATCAAAATCTGCTATTACCTGCTTATGTTGATATATCTCACGATGGACCCCTTGGGCTGAAAAGAGAAATGACTTATGTATCGTATGATAAAAAAGGAAATATATTAGAATATGTTGATAAAAATAATAATCATACCTGCTATATATGGGGATATAATTATAAATATCCTATAGCGGAAATACAAGGGGCGACATACGACTCTGTAAAAAGCGTTTTAGGTCATGAAAATAATGATTTATCCTATCTGCAAGGATATGGAGAATATCAATTAGAGCGTGAGCTAAATAAACTACGGATGGCTTTTAGAGATAACCATCCGGTCTTTATTAAAACGTTTCTGTATAAACCGTACGTCGGGGTTACTTCAATAACTACTTCTGATGGCTTTACTACTAAATATGGCTATGATCAGTTTGGGTACCTTAAAGAATCTTATTTGGAAAGAAACGGAAGAAAACAATTAATTCAGGAATTTAAATACAATTATAAGCTATGATAAAACAACTTCGGATCATAATATTATTAATATTGTTGGGTACAGGCACTTGTCTAACGGCACAAAATAATACTGTCACTCCTTTATTTGCGGGAGAAATCGGCTATCATCAATATTTTGGGAATGATATTCTACTTAAAGACGTAGTTTCTCCTTCAGGGGGGAACGGGACTTATTCTATATCGTGGGAATACCGGTATACTGATTCAAATGAATGGAGTGAGATTACCCGGCTTGCTCAATCTGACTATGAGGGGGGATGCTTGGTTTCATCCCAATACTTCAATACATACAGAGCGGAAGGAGTATATATCAGAAGAAAGGTTGTAAGTGGTAATCTGGTCGCATATTCTTCGGATATTAGAGTGAAAAGACTCACAGAACCTTTGTCTTTTACCAATAGAGGCGGGGAGGCTTATATTGATCTTACCAAGCATTGTCCTTCGTTGCCTGATGATTTTATCTGTACAGAATTGTGGCTTGGAGAAAATACATCTGATTGGTGTAGTTTCCTGTATACCGGATGGGAAAATACTGATCATCCTGCTACTGTAAAAATAGAAGTTATGAGAAATTTCGGAGATCACCGTAGCGGGCAGATTGAACTTCTGTATCGTGGATTTTCACGTAATAGCAATTTTTCTGTAGACATGAGTAACTACCAGAAGTATAAAGTTACCGTAAAAGTTGAACAGAACTGGAACTCTTTTGATGACGTATTCTTGTTTATTTCCTCTATGCATGAAGAACCGATTAATTCAGGTGAGACTTCTCGTGGCATTTGGGTCGAGAATGACGGGACAAGGGATGATTTGTTCAGATGGTGGCAATACAGTCATGACCAGATACATTGGGTAGATGTCTTTGATGTACCGGATTTGAGAACAGTATATCAGCCGGGTCCGTTGTATCAAACCACTTATTTCAGAATGATGGCTAATGACGGGGTCGATGTATATACTTCGAATATTGTGTCTATAAAGGTGCGTGAGAAATTGAACCTTTCGTCAAAGAATTACATACATACGCGTACTTATACTACTCCGGATGGGATGGAATTCAGGGATGATGTTGAATATTTTGACGGTTTGGGACGTTCCATTGAAAATGTCAAAGTGAAGCATAGTGTTGATGATACGGATCTGTTGTCAATTACAGAGTATGATAAGATGGGACGTTTATTTAGAGAATGGCTGCCTGGGGTATCGGAATCCGGCAATTGTGGTGCATTTGTCGAAGCGGAAGAGTTGAAGAATAGTTCCGTCTTGTCTAATGGAAACGATGTTATGCCTTATACAAAAACGTTATATGAAAATTCGGCTATAGGGAAAGTGGAGAGCCGATATGGTCCGGGTATGGAATGGCATAATCGGGGAAAAGGGATTAATAGCAGATATTTAACAAATGTGTCTAAAGATACTACCTTGCTGGACTTGTGTGATTCATTGGTGTGCTTGCGTTATACCGTGCCGACTGATAGAACACGACTTTTTGTTAGTTGTGCAGGAACCTATGCTTCCGGGGAACTATATGTCGTAAAAGAGGTTGATGAAGACAATCATGTAAGGTATGAATTTACGGATAAAGAAGGAAGGATCGTGCTGACTCGCAGTATAAATGGTCATGAAGGAATGGATGACACATACTATATATATGATATATTCGGAAACTTACGGGTTGTTCTTCCTCCGATGTGTTCTGCCAATTTTTGTTCAGGTTCTCTTACGGATAGTGCTTCTGTTTTATCCGATTATGCTTTCTTGTATAAGTACGATACCCGTAACCGTTGTATTGGGAAAAAACAGCCTGGTTGCGAGTGGGTGGAATTAGTGTATGATCGTTGCGACCGGTTGATTTTTACTCAAAATGGAAAAGAACGGGCAAATAATGAATGGGCTTTTCATTTGGAAGATTTGTCAGGGCGCTCTGTGTTGACCGGTGTTTACCGCGGTACGCCTGATTTTCAGAATTGTGCTTCAGAGGATATTTATGCTGAATTTACTTCAAATACAGATTTGCCTTGCTATGGATATACTATTTATGGATTGCAGAATCATTATTTGGACATACAACAGGTTTATTTTTATGATACTTATGAATATCAGGACTTATTGCCGGATTCTTTGTCTTCACTATGGTATGTATTTGATAATAATTACGGGGAACGCTATGAGAATAGCCAGAGTTCACCTCATTGTAAAGAACAGCTAACAGGAAGTATCGTTCGAATATTGGGAACGGAAGAATACCAGTATGCCAGTTATTATTATGATTATTATCATAATCTGATTCAGGAACGTAAGACGACATCGGGTGGAAATAAGAAAGTAAATAAATCGCTTTTCAATATTCTCAAGCAGCCTGTGAGTGTCCGCTCGGAATACGAAGGAGGAGTTTTAAATAAATTGTATAGTTATGATCGTGCAGGAAGGCTGATTCACGAAAGACATTGTGTCGTAGGTAAGGATACTGTCGATCTGTTGTATGGTTATGACAAGTTAGGAAGGCTAAAAAGACTGGAACGTATTCATGGAAAAGATTCGGTAATTACAGAAAATGCCTATAATATACGTAGCTGGCTGACCGGTATTGATAGTAATGCAGGGTTTGTAGAGCAATTGCATTATGTGGACGGATTGGGCGATCCCTGTTATAATGGAAATATTAGTAGTATGACATGGGAGGCTGATGGCGTGAAAAGAGGTTATAAATTTATGTATGATGGCAGAAGCCGCCTGCTTCGTGCTGTATATGGTGAAGGTGAAGGCTTGAATGTCAATCAGGATCGTTTTAATGAAGAGATAACCGGGTATGATAAAAATGGGCATATCCTTGGTATTAAAAGATGTGGAAAGAGATCAGAGGATGAATATGGCTTAATAGATAACCTTGTCATGAGTTATAATGGAAATCAATTGAAGGCTGTATCTGATAGTGTAACAGGTTCTGCTCATGCTGATAATTTTGAATTTAAAGATGGAGCAGATCTGCCGGTCGAATACTATTATGACTCAAACGGAAATTTAATACAAGATTTAAACAAAAAGATTTCTGAAATTCAGTATAATTGTTTAAATTTACCCAGCCGTATAGAGTTTGAGGATGGAG
The DNA here is from genome assembly GCF_009193295.2 of Bacteroides luhongzhouii. Taxonomy (NCBI): domain Bacteria; kingdom Pseudomonadati; phylum Bacteroidota; class Bacteroidia; order Bacteroidales; family Bacteroidaceae; genus Bacteroides; species Bacteroides luhongzhouii. Next base: position 1,298,368 of record NZ_CP059973.1, read on the forward strand.
GTGTTATTTCCTATCTTTATGATGCCAAAGGAACAAAGTTCCGAACAACGCATATAATAGCCGGAAAGACCACGACTACTGATTACTTTGACGATGCGATCTATGAAAATGGTGTACTCACTACTTTGTTGACGGAGTTGGGATATATCTCCCTTGTTGATGGCAAGTATCATTATTACTTGAAAGATCACCAGGGCAATAATCGTGTGGTTGTGGGACAGAATGGCAGTGTGGAGGAGGTGAATCATTATTATCCTTTTGGTGGTACATTTGCTTCGACTTCATCTGTCCAGCCTTACAAGTACAACGGTAAGGAACTGGATAGACAAGGTGGTCTTGACTGGTATGATTATGGGGCGAGACATTATGATGTGGCGTTAGGGAGATGGCATATTGTAGATCCGATGGCGGAAGAATATTATGGAATAAGTCCACATGTATATGTGGCTAATAACCCACTGAAATATATTGATTTGAACGGAGATAGTATAAGTGTTGCAGAACTTTATGAAAGAGATGATCAAGGTAAGCTTATTAATTCTAATCAAGTGAAAGCTTTTGAATTTCTAATGAGCACAAAGGAAGGAAAAGCATTATTGGCAAATTATGCTATGAAAGGACAAACAATAGCAGGGTTTTCTTTTAGTAAAGATGGAAAATACCATAATAAAGGAATTAATATATCGTTTGGGGCAGGTGTACGTGATGCAAGCGTTTCGGGTACTACTTCTTTTTCTTTAAATGATGAAAATTTGAATGTTCAAATAATGGTAGGAAACTCTTCAGATAATGCTGATCTACTAGATACTTTTATTCATGAAATAGTAATTCATGCTGATCAGAGTTCTGCCGATTTTAGTGATGACAAAGTGATGAATAATTCAAATGTTTATCCTGCATTAAGAAAAATGGATGAATCAAGAGGTTATAAACAGCATTGGCAAGAAAGAAATGTAAATAAGGCTATGACAAGAATTGGACTGCCCATAATGCAACAATATTATAACTCGCAAGGAATAGTAAAGTCAAACAGTGCTATTTTGAAGTTGATGTATGGATTTAGAAATTAATTGGTTATGAAAAAGTGTTTTATAATAATGCTGCTGTTGATTGGAGTACAATCATGCAGAACAGATAGAACTGATGGTTATGAAATGAAAGTATTTAATGAGATTTTTGATGACTTGGTTGAGGTGATGGGGGCATTAAGTAGTTTTGAAATTCCCCCTCCTCCAATGCCATTTCTTGATAACAACAATCCAATAGCGTATGACACTGTTGGATATGACAAAAAGATTGCTGAGATTGAGAGAAAAAATAGAAAAATGAGAGATACGACCTTTGTTATTGCTGTTTTTGATACTCTATTCACTTGTTGTAATCTAAATTTAGATGTTGAATATATCGGAAAACAATTAATGGAACCGGGTTATATTGAGGCACTTAACTCTATGAATAAGCACTCAATACAAAGCCGTTCACTGAATTTGTCCGAAATAGAGAATAGAAAACGGTTCATATTGAAATACACTTCAGAGTTTCCTGAAGGATTTAAGATATGGGAAAGAGAAAACTATAATTTTCTTTTTTCAGGAATATTGAGAATGTCGAGGATATACTTTGATAAAGAAAAGCGAGTTGGACTTTTTTATTGTTCTTATGCTTGTGGGCGGCTTTGTGGAGAGGAAACAATTATATGTATTCGCAAGGTTAATAAAAAATGGATTATTGAAAAGGAAATATCGCTGGGAGTATCGTAATGGTGTCTTACCCTGATACAAGTTGACTAAAAACAACCAATTTGTATCAGGGTATTTTATATTCTCTATTATGTTCTATTTTTAAGATTGAAACAGATTAGGAGTATCTAAACTGTATTCTAATAAAAGAAGTGATGTATAAAACACTGCATGAATATGCGGAATAAGTCATCTTTCTTGAATGCAAATGAGTGAATATGCATGATTGTTGATAGAATCATGAATTATTGCTTTAAAAGGAAGACTTCGTTCCTTTTAAAGCAACGATTTATTGGTCGGTGAGAAGTGCTTCCTTGCTTTTAAACGAAAGGACAAAAGGGTGTTTAGAATACTTGTTTTGTGCTGGTTGTTGTCGAATAGGTAACATGTGTGTTGTTTCTATTTGAACTTATATTTGCAATAATCTGCTCCTGAAATTAGGAATTTAGCCTTTTTGATGTTGAATCGAGTGATTTAGATTCTGTTTTGTGTGAATAAGGATTATGCAACTTGCTTATCCTTCCAGTTTTCGAATTTACTTTGGGCTCATACTGTATATTCCAGATTCTCCGTGAGTTTTATATTCATTTTTTCTGCATAAAGTAATATTCTGTTCTAATGGTAAGAATTACATGGTAAGATAATAGCTTTGCATTTCAATAAGTCAGCATAATCCACTTGATTTCTTTGTCTTTCTCTCCTTTATCCTGTATTTCCTCTTATATTTCTCCTCTTTTTCTTTCTTTTTTTCTCATAAGAAAGAATATATTTGTACCTAAGTTAAACGAAAACCAAAGCATGATATGATAACAACCCAGTTGCTTCGTCCTGAAAGCATTGTTGTAGTAGGGGCATCGAATAATGTACATAAGCCGGGTGGCGCAATATTAAAGAATTTGATAAATGGAGGTTATCAGGGAGAACTTCGGGCGGTGAATCCGAAGGAGAAGGAAGTACAGGGAGTTCCACCGATGGTGCCTGTAGTTCCCATTAAAGTAGTAAATCCTTATGAAGTTTAATTTAAATATATTGTGATATGAAATATTTTGTAATGGAAGAATCTTTGGATAAAAAGATCGTAGGTCGTGATTTCCCGCAAGCGTATAGATTCATTAAAGGATACAATGAGGATGCGTCAAATGCTTTGTTCAGTTTATATAAATATAAAGACACTTTTCCAGATTATGTGCCAAATCTTGATGGAGTGATGTTGGCTGGTTATGCAAAGTTAACAGATTTTGTTAGTAACGGATTTAGTGGTAGCCTATGCATTCTAAGTCCTAAAGCCAAAGCAATCCTTGAGCAATACAATTTGTGTCCTCACCAATTCTATTCGTTTGGGCTATATAAGAAAGAAGTAAAATACGATTATTTTCTCTTAAAATTAGTTTCCAATTATTCGGATTTTGTGGATTATGAAAAAACCTCATTTCGGGAATATGATATAACTAGTGGATATAAGTCCGATCCTTTTTCTGTTAAATCAAAGGAGGAATTTTGGGAAAGAAGAAAAAAAATTAAAGCAGAGAAAGGTATATCCTGGGGTATATGGGGTAACAAACTTGTAATGAACAAAGATTTTAATTGTGAACTGGATTTCTTCGCCATCAGTATACTTGATGCCAATACTTATGTAAGTGAGCGCTTAAAGAATGCAATTGAATCAGCTGGGCTGACAGGCTGGGAGTTTTCTCCAGCAACCAATCTGATAGTTGAAAATTGTCATTAGCTGATATAAATCCAATTATCTTTTAATAACAAGTATTCATCGGCTGCTCTGATATAAAGCGTTGTGCATATATGTCAGGGCAGTTCTCAATTTTCACCAGTAAAACTGTGGATATTTTATTTGAATGAATGATTTAATTGATTTATGTTGCACTGTCCACATCTCTTGGCACTGTTGTTGTAAAAGCCGTGTGCGAATGGTAATTTGACGAAAGATTTGAATAAGAATATTCTTGATATTCAATATAATTTCTTAAATTTACCTCGCCGGATAACTTTTGGTGATGGTAGTAATATTTCATATAGTTATGATGCAACAGGGAAAAAACTACGGACAGTTCATCAGGCAGGTGATACGAGTACTGCCACTGACTATTGCGGCAATGTGATCTATGAAAATGGTATAGCTAAAACGCTGCTTGTGGAAGGCGGCTATGTCTCTTTGTCGGACAATAAGTATCATTGCTATATTCAGGGCCATCAAGGGAATAATTGTGTGGTAGCTGATGAAAATGGAAACATAGAGGAGGTGAATCATTATTATCCTTTTGGTGGTACATTTGCTTCGACTTCATCTGTCCAGCCTTACAAGTACAACGGTAAGGAACTGGATAGACAAGGTGGTCTTGACTGGTATGATTATGGGGCGAGACATTATGATGCGGCAATAGGTAGATGGCATGTTGTAGATCCGATGGCGGAGAAATATTATTTGTGGTTTCCGTATGCGTATTGCCTGGGAAATCCGGTGAGGTTTATTGATCCAACAGGGATGGTTACGGAGATTGCCCGTTTTATGGATGCTCTTCGTTTCAATAATAGTTCTATCCTGGAGAAGTTTAACTTTAGCTCGTGGGATTATGCTACGGATGTGGAGTTCACAGGCAATTTGACATTCAATGATGAAACAAATACTTTTTATTCAAGTTATGGTATTGTTGAGGATGGAGTCCCTACCAGAGTTGGTGTTTCTGTAAAAGCATCCAATGTTTGGGAAGGTGGAGCTTCAATAGATGGAGGTAAAGGAAGATGGTATCGAAATGCATCTGGTAGCCTGAACAATGTATATCCTGAGTTCGGGATTCTTACTTTTGCAAGGGGGATAGCTAATCTGTTATACAAGGGGGACAGAAGTTACCTGTTCAGATACACCACTTTGCTACAAATAAAAACTCTAAATATACGAGAAAGATGGCAGATATCGCTCAAATTTATGGATTAAAGCTAGATGAGGCTTGGAACAAAGTGGCACTTCCGCATTTGGGAAGACATCCAAACGCATATCATGAGTTTGTATTGAGGGGTATGAAACAAGCTAGTAGGGAAGCCGGTAGAAATCCTAAAAAGTTTCTGAAACTCTATAATAAATATGTGAAACAAAAAGTTATTAATAATCCCAATTTATTAAATAAATCAGGTTGGAAATGAAAAAATATTATTGTGTATATTGGAGAGATAATCCAGAGATTGCAAGTGCATGTTATGAGGGTGAGAATCAACTCGATTATGAGTTAATATCTCGGTTGGAAGGCAAAAATGAAATGCCGTTAGATTTTAAATTGAGAAGAATTAAGGAGGGAAAAGATGGCTTAACTATTGATGACAATACATTAATAGTAAAAGATGTTTGGCTGGATTATCAGCCTAATAGCTTGGTGTGGCCTATAATGTCTGAAAAGTTTAAAAGTATAATTGAAGCGAGTTTGAAAGGCAATGAGCAAATAGATTGGATTACTTGCAATCTTAGAAATTTAGGTGAAACTAGGGAGTATTACATTTTGCGCTTCAATAAGCAAATGGATGTGTTGGACAAGAAGAAAACATTATTTATGGATGAAAGAAAAGAAAGTGTAATAAAGCCTGCCTTTTCTTTCTCTAAAATTAAAAATTACAGTGTATTTGTATGTCCTTCATCCTATAATTTTTGGAAAATACCTTCTTCATTCTATGTTAATGAAGAAATTAAAAAGAAAATACAAAAAGAAAAATTAACAGGAATAGAGTTCGAAAAGGCGATTATAACGGAATAGATATTTCTGAACCATGTTGTGATTTAGTTAATCATATTCGATAACCGTATTTGATGCTTGTCCTGACATGAGAACTCCTAATTATTAGTTTCATGTCAGGTTTTTTTTTGCATTACTCTGGGTTAAATCAAGATGGACAGCACTTCGATGTACAAATAGGTAGCAAATTGGAGTATGTGTTTGGCAAAGCGACAGGAAATGCACATAATATAGAATGGTCAAAATGTATGCTAAGGTAATTTTTATCGATAATAAGGAAGGCCAAGTTATAAAAGAAATAGGCTTAACTAGCCCATTGATTGGTGTTTATCAAATAGATGATAACAAGATGCTCGTTTTGGAAGAAACTTATATTAGAACAGTTAACTCTTATGGGGAAATTGTTCAAGATATGACGACTGATTTAATTGATGACTTTAATATTCAGGATGATGTACTATATGTATTCGCTGATAATAATAAATACACATATAAATTATAGCGTCTTATTCTAGTATAAAGTGACTTGGAAATCAATTTAGTTAACCATGTTCGAGTCTTATTATGTTTTGTGAAATATTCTTTTAAGTCATGACTTCCGGTATGGATCAGCTTTGAGCTTTGATACATACCGGTTTCTTTTTGTTTTAGAGTCTGTTTAAATTTTCCTCAATAATAATCTTATAGTTGCCAATTTGACTATTTCCTCTGCTGAATCGAATGTTGTCCCTTCCATTTTCCGCCTTGTCGAAATGTTAATAGTCTATCATAGTCTCGTCAATCCAGTTATAGAAACATGGGTTTCTCAGTTAATCTGACTTTTTAATCTTTCTTCAAAAAGATATTTTGTCCCGATATGAACTGTCAAAACTACTCTTATCTTGTATCGGGGGCAACTCTTCTATTAAAAGTCCTTAACGAAACCCCAATCCATCACTTTTTATTTGTTTCTTTGCACCAAATTCGGGTATAGTGTTGTCTTGTTATTCGAGGCAGCACTTAATTTTGCTTAGATAGTTAATGGAGAAACTCAGTATAAATGCTTGTCCGGTGTGTGGCGGTGCGCACTTGAAACGCGTCATGACTTGTACGGATTTTTATGCTTCGGGCGAACAGTTTGAACTGTATTCGTGTGAGGACTGTGGATTTACATTCACACAAGGAGTCCCCGTGGAAGCAGAGATAGGCAAGTACTATGAGACTCCCGACTATATCTCTCACACCGATACGCGCAAAGGCGCGATGAATAATATCTACCATTATGTACGTTCCTATATGCTGGGCCGCAAAGCGCGCCTGGTAGCCAAGGAAGCGCATCGTAAAACAGGGCGTTTGCTTGATATAGGTACGGGAACCGGTTACTTTTCCGACACGATGGTTCGCCGGGGCTGGAAAGTGGAGGCGGTGGAGAAAAGTCCGCAGGCACGTGAGTTTGCGAAGTTGCATTTCGATCTGGACGTAAAGCCCGAATCGGCTTTGAAAGAGTTTGCTCCCGGCAGCTTTGATGTTATCACCCTTTGGCATGTGATGGAACATTTGGAACACCTTGATGAAGTGTGGCAGCGACTTCATGAGTTGCTGACAGAAAAAGGAGTATTGATTGTAGCTGTACCCAACTGCTCTTCTTATGATGCCAAGCGCTACGGTGAATATTGGGCGGCTTATGACGTTCCCCGTCATCTCTGGCATTTTACTCCGGGCACTATACAACAATTGGCTTCCCGTCATGGCTTTATTATGGCAGCGCGTCATCCGATGCCGTTCGATGCGTTCTACGTATCCATGTTGAGCGAAAAACATCGTGGCAGTTCGTGCAGTTTCCTGAAAGGGATGTTTGCCGGGACGTTGGCCTGGTTCAATGCTTTGGGAAGGAAAGAACGCAGCAGTTCAATGATTTATGTATTCCGAAAAAAGAGATAACGCATGGGAAATCAAAACAAATATAAGTCAGGTTCGATTTTCGACATGCAGTTCATCACGTCGAGTATCAGTACGACATTAGTGTTGCTGTTGCTGGGACTGGTTGTCTTTTTCGTATTGACGGCGCACAATCTTTCCGTATACGTCCGCGAGAATATCAGTTTCTCTGTTCTTATCAGTGACGACATGAAAGAAGCGGATATACTGAAACTTCAGAAGAAGCTGAATCAGGAACCTTTCGTGAAACAATCCGAATACATCTCTAAAAAACAAGCATTGAAAGAGCAGACAGAGGCAATGGGAACCGATCCGGAAGAATTCTTGGGTTATAACCCCTTTACCGCTTCCATCGAAATCAAGCTTCATTCCGACTATGCAAACTCCGACAGTATTGCGAAGATAGAGAAAATGATTAAAAAGAACACCAATATTCAAGACGTGCTCTATCGAAAGGAACTGATTGACGCTGTGAATGATAACATACGAAATATCAGTCTGGTACTGCTTGCTCTGGCGGTCGTGCTTACTTTTATCTCTTTTGCCCTGATAAACAATACCATAAGACTGGCTATTTATTCCAAACGCTTCCTCATTCACACCATGAAGCTGGTAGGGGCGAGTTGGGGATTCATCCGGGGACCATTCCTTCGAAAGAATGTATGGAGCGGAATACTGGCAGCCATCGTTGCCGATTCTATATTGATGGGAACCGCTTATTGGGCTGTGACGTATGAACAAGAATTGCTTCAGGTCATCACGCCCGAAGTCATGTTGATTGTCTGTGCAAGCGTATTGGTATTTGGAATTGTGATAACGTGGCTATGCGCCTATTTCTCTATGAATAAATACTTGAGAATGAAAGCAAACAGCCTGTACTATATTTAGCGGATTGCGAGCGGCTGATTATAAAACAGTGTTTGTGTGTGATTAGCATCCGTAACGACCGACTGATAGATTAAGGGAATGATTGTAATTAGTAATTTGTAATTAAATAAACTATGTCTGACAAGCAGAAATTTGCCTTTGATAAAGTGAACTTTATCTTGCTCGCGATAGGGATGGCGATTGTTATTATCGGCTTTCTATTGATGACGGGACCAACATCGTCCGAAACCTCTTTTGAACCCGATATTTTCAGTGTACGCAGAATCAAGGTAGCGCCAGTCGTTTGCCTGTTTGGCTTCTTGTCTATGATTTACGCTGTATTACGCAAACCTAAAACACAAAAAACAGAAGAATAAAGATGGGGGATTTAACGACATTTGAGACGATTATTATTGCTATTGTAGAAGGATTGACAGAGTTTCTTCCGGTTTCTTCTACAGGACACATGATTATTACGCAAAACATTTTAGGAGTAGAAAGTACTGAATTTGTAAAAGCGTTTACTGTTATTATCCAGTTTGGCGCAATTCTTTCAGTGGTTTGTCTTTACTGGAAACGTTTTTTCCGGTTGAACCATACGCCGGCTCCTGCGGGAGCTTCCGCTTTGAAGTGTTTTTTGCATAAATTCGATTTCTACTGGAAGTTACTGGTGGCTTTTATTCCTGCCGCAGTTTTGGGATTCCTGTTCAGCGATAAGATAGACGAAATGCTGGAGAGTGTGGCGATAGTGGCAGTGATGTTGGTGATCGGTGGTATATTCATGCTGTTCTGCGATAAAATTTTTTCGAGAGGAAGCGAAGATACGGTGCTGACAGAAAGAAAGGCATTCAATATCGGTTTGTTTCAGTGCATTGCCATGATACCGGGAGTATCCCGTTCGATGGCTACCATCGTCGGAGGTATGGCCCAGAAGCTGACTCGCAAGGATGCTGCCGAGTTTTCATTCTTCCTTGCCGTGCCGACCATGTTTGCGGCAACCGGTTACAAGGTGTTGAAACTCTTTCTGGATGGTGGTACGGAGATTCTTGTCAACAATATGCCGGCACTTATTATAGGTAATATAGTAGCTTTTATCGTCGCTTTGCTGGCTATCAAGTTCTTTATTAGCTTCGTTACGAAATATGGCTTTAAGGCATTTGGCTGGTACAGAATTATTGTTGGCGGAACCATTTTGGTAATGCTGTTGCTTGGATACAACTTAGAAATTGGCTGATGAATTTTAAAAAAGGAGAAGTACTGTTTTTCAATAAACCTTTCGGATGGACTTCATTTAAAGTAGTAGGGCACGCCCGCTATCATATTTGCCGTCGGATCGGAGTGAAAAAACTAAAAGTCGGCCATGCCGGAACACTGGATCCTCTTGCAACGGGGGTGATGATTGTATGCACAGGCAAGGCAACCAAACGAATAGAAGAGTTCCAATATCATACGAAGGAGTACGTCGCAACGTTGCGTTTGGGCGCTACTACCCCGTCATACGATTTGGAACATGAGATAGATGCCACCTACCCTACCGAGCATATCACAAGGGAACTGGTGGAAGAAGTGTTGACGCGCTTTATCGGTGCCATCGATCAGGTGCCTCCTGCTTTCTCTGCCTGTATGGTAGATGGTAAACGTGCCTACGAACTGGCCCGGAAAGGCGAAGAAGTCGAACTAAAAGCAAAACAGCTTGTTATCGACGAGATTGAATTGCTAGAATGTCGCCTGGATGATCCGGAGCCGATGATTCAAATCCGTGTCGTATGCAGCAAAGGAACATATATTCGTGCTCTGGCGCGTGATATTGGTGAAGCGCTCCATAGCGGAGCCCATCTGACAGGATTGATCCGCACCCGTGTAGGTGACGTCCGGTTGGAAGACTGCCTGAACCCCGAACACTTTAAAGAGTGGATTGACGGACAGGAAATAGAAAATGAGGAAGAAAATAATTAACGTAATAAAGAATAGATATGAAATTATCACAATTCAAATTTAAGTTACCCGAGGATAAGATTGCTCTACATCCTATGAAATATAGGGATGAGTCTCGTTTGATGGTATTGCATCGTAATACAGGTAAGATTGAGCACAAGATGTTCAAAGATGTGTTGGACTACTTTGATGATAAAGATGTGTTTATATTCAACGATACGAAGGTATTTCCTGCCCGTTTGTATGGTAACAAGGAAAAGACAGGTGCTCGTATCGAAGTATTCTTGTTGCGTGAGTTGAATGAGGAACTTCGTTTGTGGGACGTATTGGTCGATCCGGCACGTAAGATCCGTATCGGTAACAAACTGTATTTCGGTCCGGACGATTCGATGGTGGCCGAAGTGATTGATAACACCACTTCCCGTGGACGTACGCTCCGTTTCCTTTATGACGGACCTCATGACGAGTTCAAAAAGGCTTTGTACTCTTTGGGTGAGACTCCACTTCCCCACTCTATCATCAACCGTCCTGTAGAACCGGAAGATGCAGAACGCTTCCAGTCTATCTTTGCGAAGAACGAAGGTGCGGTGACAGCTCCGACTGCTAGTTTGCACTTCAGCCGTGAATTGATGAAACGTTTGGAAATCAAAGGTATAGACTTTGCATATATTACTTTGCACGCTGGTCTGGGTAACTTCCGCGACATCGATGTAGAGGACTTGACAAAGCATAAGATGGATTCGGAACAAATGTTTGTAAACGAAATGGCGGTGAAAACCGTTAATCGTGCCAAAGATAACGGCAGAAATGTTTGTGCGGTAGGTACGACCGTGATGCGTGCTATTGAAAGCGCAGTCAGCACCGACGGACATTTGAAGGAATTCGAAGGATGGACTAACAAGTTTATCTTCCCTCCGTATGAATTTACCGTAGCCAATTCAATGATTTCCAATTTCCACATGCCGCTTTCTACCTTACTGATGATTGTAGCTGCTTTCGGTGGTTATGACCAGGTGATGGATGCTTACCATGTAGCATTGAAGGAAGGTTACCGTTTCGGCACGTATGGAGATGCAATGCTGATTCTGGACAAATAATGGCTAAAGTTTATTTGGGACTTGGCGCTAACCTTGGAGATAAAGAACAGAATCTCCGGGATGCCGTGCAAAAAATAGAAGAGCAGGTAGGGAAAGTAGTTTCCCTGTCTGCTTTTTATGTTACTGCCCCTTGGGGGTTTGCTTCAGAAAATAGTTTTCTAAATGCGGCCGCTTGTGTAGAGACGGAATTATCCCCATTGGAGGTATTGCAAGAGACGCAAATGATTGAAAGGGAGCTGGGGCGTACCAAAAAGTCCGTCAACGGAATATATAGCGACCGCCTGATTGATATTGACCTGTTACTTTATGAGGATTTAGTGCTTTCTGTGACCTCTTCTTCCGGAGCAGAGTTGACCCTCCCCCATCCGTTGATGGCAGAACGTGACTTCGTTATGAAACCACTGGCGGAAATTGCTCCCGGATTAGTGCATCCGGTACTCGGGAAAACGATGAAAGAGCTTACTTCTTCTTTTTCTCCGCAATAAATACCGGCAAATAGGCGATGCATCCTATCAGTACTGCATACAGCAGATGAATCTCCTGAAACGGCTTATCGATGAAATGGCAGACAATGGCGTAGATAGCAATCGTGAATCCTACATAGAGTGCCAGCACCAAAAGCGTTTTTAATTTCTTATTTAGAATCATTATAAATCTATTTATGTGTTAAATACGTGGCAAAGATACTCATTATCTCCGAAATCTCTTTATCTTTGCAACCGAAATGAAAGTGTGGACAGATTTGAGTAGCTTGCAACCACGGAAAAAAATGCTAAAACACGTCTGATTGACGCCTTTCGGCTTATCCTTTGCAGCACTCGCCTCTCCTACTCTCTCATTCTTAATTCTTATTTTTTAATTCTTAATTTAAGAAAGATGGGATACTTATTTACATCCGAATCGGTGTCAGAAGGACACCCCGACAAGGTAGCCGATCAAATATCGGATGCCGTGCTTGACAAACTGTTGGCTTACGACCCCAGTTCGAAAGTAGCTTGCGAAACACTAGTGACTACCGGACAAGTGGTGCTAGCGGGTGAAGTGAAAACAAAAGCGTACGTTGATCTACAACTCATCGCACGCGAAGTGATTAAGAAAATCGGTTATACCAAAGGAGAGTACATGTTCGAAAGTAACTCTTGTGGTGTACTCTCTGCTATTCATGAGCAAAGCCCCGATATCAACCGTGGTGTAGAGCGTCAGGATCCGATGGAACAGGGCGCAGGCGACCAAGGAATGATGTTTGGCTATGCTACCAATGAAACGGAAAACTACATGCCGCTTTCTCTTGATTTGGCACACCGCATTCTGCAAGTGCTGGCCGATATTCGTCGTGAAGGAAAGGTAATGACTTACCTCCGCCCCGATGCCAAAAGCCAGGTTACTATCGAATATGATGACAACGGAACGCCTGTTCGTATCGATACAATCGTTGTTTCTACACAACATGATGACTTTATCCAACCGGAAGATGATTCGCAAGCTGCTCAGCTGAAAGCTGACGAAGAAATGCTGTCTATCATCCGCCGTGATGTGATCGAGATTCTGATGCCTCGTGTAATTGCTTCTATTCATCACGATAAGGTATTGGCACTGTTCAATGATAAAATCATCTATCATGTGAATCCTACCGGAAAATTTGTAATCGGTGGTCCTCACGGAGATACCGGTTTGACGGGTCGTAAGATTATCGTCGATACTTATGGTGGTAAAGGTGCTCACGGTGGTGGTGCTTTCTCCGGAAAAGATCCTAGCAAGGTAGACCGTAGTGCAGCTTATGCAGCACGTCACATCGCAAAGAATATGGTTGCGGCAGGCGTAGCAGATGAAATGCTTGTACAAGTGAGCTATGCTATCGGTGTGGCTCGTCCGATCAATATCTTTGTCGATACTTATGGTCGTTCTCACGTCAACATGACTGATGGTGAGATTGCGCGTGTTATCGACCAATTGTTCGATCTTCGCCCGAAAGCTATCGAGGAACGTCTGAAACTTCGTAATCCTATTTATCAGGAAACAGCCGCTTATGGTCACATGGGACGTGAACCGCAAGTAATAACGAAGAAATTCTCCTCTCGTTACGAAGGAGACAAAACTGTGGAAGTGGAACTCTTTACATGGGAGAAACTCGACTACGTAGATAAAATTAAAGCTGCTTTTGGTCTGTAAAACAGTCTGAAACAGGGTTTAACTTATTAAGAAAGAGCTGCAATTTCAACTTCCTTTAATGGAGATTGAAGTTGTAGCTCTTGATTTTTAATAAGTTATATTTAAATAAATGTTTTTTGGCTATTAAGTGCGTTTTGCCGGAATTTGCTACTTTTGTTCCGTAAATAAACAGACTGTCTAATGAAAATAAGATATTGTTGTCCTAAACGCTATTTATTGGTGTTCTTTAGTTTATTTGTCAGCGTAGGTAGCATTTTAATGTCTGTCTTTTTTTCTTCCTGTTCCTCTCCTTCAGTGAAGAACCCATTGTTATTATGCGCTGATTCATTAATGGAGATATATCCAGATAGTGCTTTGTCTATTTTGGAATCAATCACTTATCCACAGAAAATGCCACGTGCCGACAGGGCTTTTTATGCGCTATTGCTCACACAGGCACGGCATAAGAACTATATTGCTTTAGAGGATGATTCGTTGATAAAATCGGCTGTTGACTACTATGGTGATAAGAAGAAAAGTCTGCGCGCTGCAAAGGCTCATTATTACTGGGGAGCTACTTATCGGGAGATGGGGTATACCTCATTTGCTGTAGAAGAGTATCTGACAGCAATTCGGCTGATGCCTGTTAGGAATGAATTCTTAGCAATGATTTATGATAATCTTGCGGACTGTTATGAAAAAGATGAATTGTTTGATATAGCAATTGAGGCTTATCGCCAAGCTTATCAAATATTAAGAGGGGGAAGTCAACAGATATATCCATTGAGAGGTATTGCACGTATGTGTTTGTTGCAAAATAGGAAGGACAGTGCATTGGTTTATTATCAGCAAGCTCTTGATTGTGCATTAGTGGAACAAGATTCTAGTTTGATAGGGGCTCTTTACCATGATCTTGCCATGGCTTATAATGAAAAAAAAGATTATATTCAAGCGGATAAATATGTGTCAAAGGCTATTAAGATACAAGGACAGGATGCTGTCAATGTCTGTTTGTCAAAAGCACAGATTATGTTGAATCTGAATAAACTTGATTCTGCCAGCTATTTTTATAGTAAGAATGTAGATCAACTTGATATTTATGGAAAGGCTGTTTATTATGATGGAATGTATCAAATAGCGAAGAAAAGAGGTGAATGGAAAACGGCAACAGAAAATATAGATGCATATAAAATTCTTTATGATTCTATCCAGTTCATAACTGACAATGAAGAACTTAATCGACTTATGGATAAACATCAATTGGAGGAGCATAAGAGGTTACTGTCAGAACATACTAAAATGTTAATTTTTAGCTTGATTACTGCGTTCTTTTTATTGATGATTATTTGTGTCTTTTGTTTTATGTGGAATGACAGGAAGAGGAAAAAACGTTTTATTGCATTGCAACGTGAATTAACTCAAAAGCGAGTAGATACCATGTTACTTAGAGAAGAAGAGGCTTCTGAATCTAATAAAGAAGATTTAGATAAGAAAAGGTCGGAGTTGACAGAACAGCAAGTTCAATTATGTATATCTGTGCTTAAAACAACTGATTGTTACGATCGATTGGAAGCATTGGAGAAAGCAACTCCTAAGCAATTGTTGGCGATGCGTAGTTTGAGGAAGGATATACGTTCTACCATTTCTAGTGCATTTGTTGATGTGATGATGAATTTGAAGGAGCGCTATCCGGCTTTAACGGGTGATGATCTATTTTATTGTGTTCTTTCATTACTTTGTTGTTCAAAAACTGTCATGATGGAGCTGATGGATGCTACATCAGATGCTCTTAAGACGCGCAAAAATCGTATAAAGAACAAAATGGATACTCAAATTTTTGATCGGGTGTTTGGTGTTGATATTTAGTGAGATATGTTGATCTTCCTTGGCTTGTTTTGCTTTTAAATAGATGACTGTTACCATTGTTACCACATAAAAATCGTTTCTTTTGCTTCATCTGTGTATTTTTGAGGCGAAATTTTAAACCCATTTATTATGAAAGCTAAATTCTTACCTCTTTTGTTGTTGACAGTTTTACTTCAAGTAAGCATGTTCTCTTTTGCTAATGAGATGACAACCGCTCGTATAATCAGGCTAAAAAATAAGACTGAGGTACAACACCGATCTATCCCTGTTACTCCTGATGCTAGTATTGAAAACTCATTGTTGTCTATCGACCTTCTTTCTACTGTTCCTACTGTAACTGTTATCATAAAGAACGCAGCAACAGGTGAAGTTGTTTATACATCTACTGATTTAAATGTAGATAAGGTTTATATTGATCTTACAGGTGAGGAGAAAGGTAAATATACTTTGGAGATACAACTTCCCAAGGAGGCCTTTATTGGAGATTTTGAATTAGAATAAATCTTTGAAATATATATTATTTGCAACTAACATAATGATGATATACCTAAATCATTAACTGATGAAGCCCCGCTGTTGAAATATATGGCGCATTGCTGAAATGGCGATTAGATGACCGAAAGGGGAAAGATCGGTTAATTCTGTTCGTGGGCTTAATAGGCCTTGTGAAAGGCGCATAAAGGTATATTGAAACGTAAAATTAAAATCACTTTTTAAAATTGTATGCTGAATACTACTGGTAGGGTGTTCGAATGATTTTATGATTCGAATAATAAAGTTCATTCAGCAACAATTTGATACACCTGTTAGTAGATGAGATATCTGTGATAGATGTATTCTCTGTGAGAAAGGTTCTTGGACTTCTGGATAAGAAGTCCAAGATTTTTTTTAAGATATATGGCATTTTAACGCTAAAGTGGATTCTATTTATTTTAATGGATATGAGATGTCGTTATTAGAGAAGTCAAGGTTGATGTTGATGATGGATAATTTGAAAACTTGTACCACAGTGGAGCAATTTAGAACTTTGATGTAAAGAGAATATCTTCAGCGTATGTCTGAATTCGAACTTGTAGCAAATTATGTAGATGGTCTTATTAATAAGAATGATAAAGCTACTGTACGTAGCTATACTAAACAAGTCTATGCACAGATTGATGCATCTTCTGATTATTTATTGTGCCAAAAATGAATATCCATTTACTCGGTTTGTTGTATTTACTATGTACTATTTGGGGAGTAATGGTGGCTTGTGAGAGCGTTTGAACTTATATCTGTTAATTTGATGGTATGGAATAAGGTGACTCTCGTTATTTTTCGTATTTTTGTGCCATATTTAAAGTGGCGTGAGAGTGATGAATCAGATAAATTCCGTATGCGTATATAGCGCTTCCAGTACCAAGATAGATGCTGTTTATTTTCGGGCAGCCGAGACTCTCGGTCGTTTGCTTGCCGAACACCATATCCGTTTGATAAATGGTGCCGGAAGTATTGGCCTGATGTGTTCTGTGGCAGATGCTGTATTGAAAAATGGTGGTGAGGTGACAGGTGTGATTCCTCGTTTTATGGTAGAGCAAAACTGGCATCATACGGGATTGACAGAACTGATTGAAGTAGAATCCATGCACGAACGCAAGCAAAAGATGGCGGCTTTGAGTGATGGCATTATTGCTTTGCCTGGTGGATGCGGTACCCTTGAAGAACTGCTGGAGATTATTACCTGGAAACAATTGGGATTATATCTCAATCCGATTGTAATCCTCAATATAAACGGATTCTTCGATCCACTCCTCGAAATGCTTGAAAAGGCTATTGATGAGAACTTTATGCGCCGGCAACACGGTGATATATGGAAAGTGGCACAGACGCCGGAAGAAGCGGTTCAATTGCTTTATGAAACTCCCGTATGGGACATTTCCATTCGTAAATTTGCAGCGATATGATAGGCGACACACTAAGTTCCCGGAGTGTGGATACATTGTCTTTTTTCCAACAGGAACAGACTAGTCCGGCAAAGGCGGACACTGATAGTCTGCAGTTGGCTGATCTTCATGCTGTGCAAGAAGTCGATTCCGGCTTTGAGGGGACACCTATCTCCTACTCTCCCCGCACGGATGATGCCATTGCGTTGACCTTGTTGGCTTGCTTCTTTCTTTCCTCCATAGCTTTGGCACGCGGAAAGAGATTTCTCTCCCAACAAGTGAAAGACTTTGTATTGCATCGTGAACGAACGAGTATTTTTGATAGTTCTACGGCAGCCGATGTGCGTTATCTCCTTGTGCTTGTGTTGCAGACTTGTGTCTTGTCGGGTATTACATTCCTTAATTATTTTCATGACACATGTCTCGCCTTGATGAACCATGTATCCCCCCTCCTTTTGCTGGGTATCTATGTTGGTTTCTGCCTCGTTTATTTCTTACTAAAATGGCTGCTTTATATGTTTCTTGGGTGGACATTTTTTGATAAAAATAAGACAAATATATGGCTGGAATCCTATTCTGCACTCATATATTATGTCGGATTTGCCCTTTATCCGTTCGTTCTTTTTCTAGTTTATTTTGATTTGAGTCTCACAAGTTTGGTCATAATTGGGGCTATTATTTTAATTTTCACTAAAATATTGATGTTTTATAAGTGGATAAAGCTTTTTTTTCATCAATTTAGCGGGCTTTTCCTATTAATTTTGTACTTTTGCG
Organism: Bacteroides luhongzhouii; assembly: GCF_009193295.2. Taxonomy (NCBI): domain Bacteria; kingdom Pseudomonadati; phylum Bacteroidota; class Bacteroidia; order Bacteroidales; family Bacteroidaceae; genus Bacteroides; species Bacteroides luhongzhouii. The sequence continues at coordinate 1,316,370 of NZ_CP059973.1, forward strand.
CTCTTGAAATAGTACCTTGTCTGTTACTCTATCAAGGTATGATTCAAATGAACAATATTTTGCTAATAAAATTTTAGGACGTTGAAAATTAAAAAAGTACTAGTGTCGCAGCCTAAGCCTGCGTCAGAGAAATCTCCCTATTACGACATAGCTGAAAAGTATGGCGTTAAAATAGATTTCCGACCGTTTATTAAGGTTGAAAGTCTTTCGGCGAAAGAATTTCGGCAACAGAAAATTTCGATTCTCGACCACACAGCCGTAATATTCACTTCGCGCCATGCTATTGACCATTTTTTCACTTTGTGTACTGAATTGCGCGTGACAATTCCCGAAACGATGAAGTATTTCTGTGTGACGGAAGCTGTTGCATTGTATATTCAGAAATATGTGCAATACCGCAAGCGTAAGATCTTCTTCGGAGCTACCGGAAAGATTGAAGACCTGATACCTTCCATTGTGAAGCATAAAACGGAGAAATATCTCGTTCCAATGTCAGACGTACACAATGATGATGTGAAAAACTTGCTCGACAAGAATAACATTCAGCATACAGAAGCTGTGATGTACCGTACGGTGAGCAACGACTTTACACCGGACGAGGAGTTTGATTATGACATGTTAGTGTTCTTCAGCCCTGCCGGAGTGACTTCATTGAAGAAGAACTTCCCTGATTTTAATCAGAGAGAGATTAAAATCGGAACTTTCGGCTCTACCACCGCACAGGCTGTACGTGACGCAGGTCTCCGTCTGGACCTTGAAGCTCCTACGGTGCAGGCTCCGTCAATGACTGCCGCACTTGATATGTTTATCAGAGAAAACAATAAATAAACAGAGTGGGTATATATACTTTGTGTAAAGCCGAAAGGCTGAATAGTAAAATTCTGATCGGAAAGATGTTTGAAGGCGGCGTTTCGAAGTCGTTTTCCATCTTTCCGATACGCGTTGTATATATGCCTGTCGAGCAGGGCGAGGCTCCTGCTTCTATACTAATTAGTGTGTCGAAACGTCGTTTTAAACGAGCGGTGAAACGCAACCGTGTGAAACGTCAGATACGCGAAGCCTACCGGAAGAACAAATCTCTCTTGGTGGACGAACTGCAACGCCGGGAGCAGCGGTTAGCTGTTGCCTTTATCTATCTGTCGGACGAGCTTATTGCTACTTCCGAATTGGAAGAAAAGATGAAAATAGCGCTTGCGCGCATCTCTGAAAAACTATCCTCATGAAACCTCGTAACTCCCGGATATCTGCCCTATGGGTATTCGTAACGGGAATTGTGAGGAAAGTACTCTCTTTCTTGTTGCTTGTTCCCATCTACTTTTACCGGGTTTGTATTTCCCCTCTTACTCCTCCCTCTTGTCGATTTACGCCAACCTGCTCAGCTTATGCCGTTGAAGCAATTAAGAAGCACGGTCCTGTAAAGGGGCTTTATCTTGCTGTGCGGCGTATTCTGCGATGCCATCCTTGGGGTGGCTCCGGCTATGATCCCGTACCTTGAAGCAATTAAAAATGAGAAATAGAAGATGAAAAAGAATGTGACTGACATTTTGGACATTCATACTCATAAACTGGAGGCTGATTCCTTGGGAAAATCCATCATCAATTATCCGTTGTTGGCGGACTCTTCATTGTATATACCTCTCGCAGGAGAGGTAGAAGTGGATAGGGGATATTATTGTTCTGCCGGCATTCATCCCTGGGAGTTGACAGAACATAATGCCGGACAGCTATTGGATTATCTTAAGCGGCAGTTGCGGAGAAAACAGCTTGTAGCCGTAGGAGAGGCGGGGCTGGATAAATTGGCAGCAGTTCCGGTAGAACTTCAGTTAGCCGTGTTTAAGGAACAGGTAAAATTATCGGAAAAGTGCGATTTGCCGTTGATTATCCACTGCGTGAAAGCAATGGACGAACTGTTGGCAGTGAAAAAAGAATTTCATCCTCAACAAGCTTGGATATGGCATGGTTTTCGTGGGAAACCGGAGCAGGCGATGCAGTTGTTGAGAAAGGGTTTTTATCTCTCTTTTGGAGAATATTATCCTGATGAAACAATGCAGACAGTACCCGACGAACGGTTGTTTCTGGAAACGGACAACAGTTCGCTTGATATTGAAGATATCCTGTGTCGGGCAGCCAAAGTGCGTGGGGTAGAAGTGGAAGTGTTGCGTGAGACGATCCGCCGAAATATTCAAAATGTCTTTTTTAGGGCGTAAGAGTTGTATCTTCCGAGAAAGAGTCGTACTTTTGTCGCACATGGGATTGAAATACAATAAAAACCAAATAATTAAAGAGTAATACGATGAATTTTGTAGAAGAATTGAGATGGCGTGGCATGTTGCAGGACATCATGCCGGGAACAGAAGAGTTGTTAAGCAAAGAGCAGGTGACTGCCTATTTGGGTATCGACCCGACTGCCGATTCGCTACACATTGGTCACCTTTGTGGAGTGATGATCCTTCGTCATTTCCAACGCTGCGGTCATAAGCCGTTGGCACTGATCGGTGGCGCTACAGGTATGATTGGAGACCCTTCCGGAAAATCAGCAGAACGTAACCTGCTGAACGAGGAAACATTGCGTCACAATCAGGCGTGTATCAAGAAACAGCTTGCCAAGTTCCTCGACTTCGAGTCGGATGTGCCTAACCGTGCCGAACTGGTGAACAATTATGACTGGATGAAAGATTTCACTTTCCTCGATTTTGCTCGCGAAGTAGGTAAGCACATTACTGTGAACTATATGATGGCAAAAGACTCTGTAAAACGCCGTCTGAATGGTGAAGCGCGTGATGGATTGTCATTTACCGAGTTCACTTATCAGTTGCTTCAAGGATATGACTTCCTTCATTTGTATGAAACGAAGGGCTGTAAGCTTCAGATGGGTGGTTCCGACCAATGGGGAAACATCACTACCGGTGCCGAATTGATCCGCCGTACCAATGGGGGAGAGGTGTTCGCATTGACTTGCCCGCTGATTACAAAAGCTGATGGTGGTAAGTTTGGTAAGACAGAATCCGGAAATATCTGGCTGGACCCTCGTTATACTTCACCTTACAAATTCTATCAGTTCTGGCTGAATGTAAGCGACTCCGATGCCGAACGTTACATCAAAATCTTCACTTCTATCGAAAAAGAAGAAATTGAAGCGTTGATTGCCGAGCATCAGACAGCTCCGCATTTGCGTCTCCTTCAGAAACGTCTGGCTAGGGAAGTGACTGTGATGGTTCACTCTGAAGATGATTATAACGCAGCAGTAGACGCGTCGAACATATTGTTCGGTAATGCGACTTCGGAAGCTTTACGTAAACTGGATGAAGATACTCTTCTTGCTGTATTCGAAGGAGTACCTCAATTTGAGATTTCACGTGACGCATTGGCAGAAGGAGTGAAGGCTGTCGATCTATTCGTTGATAATGCGGCCGTATTTGCGTCGAAAGGTGAAATGCGTAAGTTGGTTCAGGGCGGCGGCGTTTCGTTGAACAAAGAGAAGCTAACGGCCTTTGATCAGGTCATCACAACTGCTGACCTGCTTGATGAGAAATATCTGCTTGTTCAGCGCGGTAAAAAGAATTATTATTTGCTGATTGCAAAGTAATAATGCACGATTCACTCGATAGAACGTAAAAAAGTGAACGAAATATTTGGAGGTTTGCTTGCAAACCTCTATCTTTGCACCGCTTTTTAACAGAAAGCACATAAGTTTGGACTATGGTGTAATGGTAGCACAACAGGTTTTGGTTCTGTTTGTCCAAGTTCGAATCTTGGTAGTCCAACGTAGAAAGCCCTGAAAGAGACATCTTTCGGGGCTTTTTCTTTCGTGACTCTAAAGTCGTCGTTTTGTATATCCTTATAAAGTTGAAGTATATAGGGATCAACGTATATAGAATTCATTAATCTTATTTTATTCGTTATATTGACTATTTTAATGCTTATCGTGTTGGTCGTTGAATAGCTTGTATTTTATTATGGAAGGTTCAAACTGTATTAGGTAGAAATCTCTCCCAAATCGTATTATAGTTCGTTAAAAAAGTGTACATTGCACAGATTCTGGACATTTTTGGGGGATAATTGGAACAAAATTGCAAGGTAAACCCGTTTTCTTTTGCTATTTTTGCATCGTGTACGTAAACGAAGTGCACGTAGAAAGAGAACTTATTCAATAACTATAAATAAAAAGGTATGAAAACGAACTATGAAATTCGCTATGCTGCGCATCCTGAAGATGCAAAAAGTTATGATACTACAAGAATTCGTAGAGATTTCTTAATCGAAAAGATATTTGTCCCCAATGAAGTGAATATGGTATATTCCATGTACGACCGTATGGTGGTAGGTGGTGCGCTGCCGGTAGGAGAGGTGCTGGCGCTTGAAGCAATCGATCCGCTGAAAGCTCCGTTCTTCCTCACTCGTCGCGAAATGGGTATCTACAATGTCGGCGGTCCCGGTATTGTGAAAGCAGGCGACGCGGAGTTCGAACTGGACTATAAAGAAGCTCTTTATCTGGGTTCGGGTGATCGTGAAGTGACTTTCGAAAGCAAAGACGCAGCCCATCCTGCCAAATTCTACTTCAACTCACTGACTGCACATCGCAACTATCCCGACCGCAAGGTGACGAAAGCCGATGCCGTAGTAGCCGAAATGGGTTCTTTGGAAGGCTCCAACCACCGTAATATCAATAAGATGCTGGTGAATCAGGTGTTACCCACCTGCCAGTTGCAGATGGGCATGACGGAACTGGCTCCGGGAAGTGTATGGAACACGATGCCGGCCCACGTACACAGCCGTCGTATGGAAGCTTACTTCTATTTCGAGATTCCCGAAGATCATGCTATCTGCCACTTTATGGGTGAGGTAGGCGAAACACGTCACGTATGGATGAAAGGCGATCAGGCAGTTCTTTCACCCGAATGGTCCATCCACTCGGCTGCTGCTACCCACAACTATACTTTTATCTGGGGAATGGGTGGTGAGAACCTCGACTATGGCGATCAGGACTTCTCATTGATTACAGACTTGAAATAACAAAATCCAATAGTTTTCCTAATTTAATAATAAAAAGAATTATGAATCAGTATTTGAATTTTTCTTTGGAAGGTAAAGTAGCGCTCGTTACAGGTGCTTCTTATGGTATCGGTTTTGCTATTGCTTCTGCATTCGCAGAACAAGGTGCAACTGTTTGTTTTAACGACATCAATCAAGAGTTGGTAGACAAAGGAATGGCAGCTTATGCAGAAAAAGGTATCAAAGCTCACGGTTATGTATGCGACGTGACAGACGAACCGGCTGTTCAAGCTATGGTGGCTACGATTGCCAAAGAAGTAGGTACAATTGATATCCTTGTAAATAACGCAGGTATTATCCGTCGTGTTCCTATGCACGAGATGGATGCTGCTGATTTCCGTCGTGTAATCGACATCGACTTGAATGCTCCGTTCATCGTTGCTAAGGCTGTTCTGCCTGCTATGATGGAAAAACGTGCAGGTAAGATCATCAACATCTGCTCTATGATGTCCGAACTGGGTCGTGAAACTGTATCCGCTTATGCTGCCGCTAAGGGTGGTCTGAAGATGCTGACTCGCAATATCTGCTCTGAATATGGTGAATACAACATTCAGTGTAACGGTATCGGCCCGGGTTACATCGCTACTCCGCAAACTGCTCCTCTTCGTGAGAAACAAGCAGATGGAAGCCGTCACCCATTCGATTCATTCATCTGCGCCAAGACTCCTGCCGGTCGTTGGTTGGATCCTGAAGAACTGACAGGCCCTGCCGTGTTCCTTGCTTCTGAAGCTTCTAACGCTGTCAACGGCCACGTTCTTTATGTAGATGGTGGTATCCTTGCTTATATCGGAAAACAGCCGAAATAATGTAAGATAGAAGAGATTCCGATAAGGTGATAGAATGGCAAAGAGCATCCTCTTTTCATCTGTCACCTTATTTTTTATCATTCCCTTTGCAGGAGCTATAGGACCGACTTGCTGGATATATATACCCACCGTGGTGAATCTATATATCCAATACGGTGGACATATATGGCTAGCACGGTGGATCTATATATCCAACAGGTGCGGATATAATGGCCTCTATTTGCAAAATATATATTATTCATTCAATGTAGACTAATTATGAAAAAGATATTAATTCTGTTTGCTGTAGCCTTGATAGTGTTTGCTTCTTGTGCCGACAGTAAACAGTCAATGACAATCACAGTGACCAATCCGTTGGCTCTTGAACGGGTGGGAGAGATGGTTGAAGTGCCGATGAGCGATGTTGTTGCCAAGTTGAAACTGGCAGATACAGCGCAGATTGTAGTGCTTGATGTTGACGGTCAGCAAGTGCCTTATCAGGTGACGTATGACGAAAAGGTTGTTTTCCCCGTTGCAGTAGAAGCGAACGGGACGGCTATTTATACTATTCAACCGGGTACACCGGCACCTTTCGATGTCGTTGCTTGCGGTAAATATTATCCCGAACGTCTGGACGACGTTGCCTGGGAGAATGATCTTGGCGGATTCCGTGCGTATGGTCCTGCTTTGCAAGCCCGCGGAGAGCGTGGTTTCGGCTACGACCTTTTCACGAAGTACAACACAACAGAGCCGATTCTGGAATCTCTCTATGCTGAAGAACTGAATCCTGAAAAGCGTGCCAAGATAGCTGAATTGAAAAAGACAGATCCTAAAGCCGCTTCCGAACTGCACAACGCTATCTCTTACCATATTGATCACGGATATGGCATGGATTGCTATGCCGTAGGACCTACGTTGGGTGCCGGTGTTGCTGCTCTGATGGCGGGTGACACTATTATTTATCCATATTGCTATCGTACACAGGAAATTCTTGATAATGGCCCGTTGCGTTTCACGGTGAAGCTGGAATTTAATCCGCTGGTAGTCCGTGGAGACTCAAATGTAGTGGAAACACGTGTGATCTCTCTGGATGCAGGTTCTTATCTCAACAAAACGATTGTTTCATATACCAATCTGAAAGAAGCAATGCCGGTGACTACCGGACTTGTGTTGCGTGAACCGGACGGTGCGACTGTGGCAGATGCTGCCAATGGTTATATCACTTACGTAGATCCTACAACAGATCGTAGTGGTGCAAACGGCAAGATATTTGTCGGTGCTGCATTTCCTGCACAGGTGAAAGAAGCGAAAGTGGTTCTTCTTTCTGAAAAGGAAAAGAAAGAACGCGGCGGAGCCGACGGTCACGTATTGGCTGTCAGCGAATATGAGCCGGGTTCTGAATATACTTATTACTGGGGTTCTGCCTGGGATAAGGCTGCTATCAAGACTCCGGATGCCTGGAATAAATATATGGCTGAATATGCGCAGAAGTTGCGCACACCGCTGACAGTGGTATATTGATGTGTTGAATTGCTTTTCCAATAGATTAAGCAAAGGTTTCTTTTCACCAAAGAAACCTTTGCTTAATTTTATCTTCCTGAAAAAGAAAGAAAGTTTTTGTGTTATAACATAACGCCTTTGAATTATCTCGTAAAAGCGTGTTGTTCGTAATATTCGTATGTTGTTCCGTCTTCTTTCTCTTTTTCACGAAGTTCATAGACTAATTCATTTTCTGTCATTGTGGTTATTGTCCACACTTCTGTGTAATTATCCTCTTCAGTGTCGATGAGAGTCAGCTTATTACCGGAGTAGCTCCATGTACCATGATAATAATTAGTACTTCCGGAGGAGTTGTAGACATCTTTTTCTACATACGTACCGTCTTCCTTGAACTCTATGGAATAACGGTTGGTTCCATTTACAAAATCTTCTTTAGAGTCACTTACCTTTTCACCATCTTCCCATTCTTGTGAAAGATAATACACTCCATTCCATGTTCCTAACAATAAATCGCGTGAACCGACAGCGTCGTCATCGTCGTCGCCACAGGAATAAATGCTGAACGACAGTAATACTGCAACTATGCAAACGCTTGCTTTCCAGATTGTTTTCATAATAAATTGTTTTAATTGTTTGATTTTGAGATGATTCGTTTTTTAGACTCTATTTGATAATAGTTTCCACATGTCCGTTCTTGAAGAACAGGTAGAACGAGCTGGAATACATCCATTGTACTTCTCCATTTGATTCTTGAATAGTCTGCGGTTTGCCGAAAGCCAGTAGACATTCATCTTCCGTCATGCCTTTCACCGGCTTGTTGATGTTGATTTCATTCCAGTGAGTAATCGGTGAAAGCTGGTTCGTTATGATGAAGTCGAACATTTTGTTCAATACTTGCGATTCAACCTGTACGAAATCATCCATGATTTCTTTGTGAGATGCTTTCTTGTCCGGTTGTAGCTTCTCCATAGGAGTGATTTTTTTCATTATCACTGCTGATGACTCTATCCGTATATTGGAAAGATAATAAACCAGTTTACCGTCCTTTACTTGAAACAGGGCTTTACAATAGTAAGTATTCTTTTGGCTTGAGTCTGCCTGCGAGGCAAGTATCAGATCGCAACTGAAGTTTTTAGCCGGTACGTTGACCTCCGCTATTCCTTCCCGTAACTGTGGACAGACATTCTTGACAATCCATAGCAGTGCATTAGCGTAGATGTTTTCGTCTTGCATATCGCTGAAAGGGGTAAATCCGCTGACCACATATTTATTGCCGTCTGCACTGACAGGATAGCTCTTTTTCTGTTCGGTGAAAGTCTGTGCTGTTAGTGGGATAATTCCTACCAGTAGATACAAGATTACCAGAAATTGTCGTTTGGTCATCATATTCCGTTCTTTTTAAGAAAACAGCATCCACGGCCCTTTTTGTGAAAAGAAAAGATCGTGGACGCTGAATAAATAATATGGTTTATTGAGGTTTGGTTGTCCTTAGAAGGCAATACCCAGACGAATCATAAAGTTACTGGTTTTGAATCCGTCGGCATCGCTGAATGCATCTATAAATCCGCGTTGGTAGGTGAGATCCAGATTGAAACGGTCATACCAGACTCCTACGCCGATATTCATACCGGCATCAAAATGATTGTAGTCAACCTCCATATAATCTGCATAATCACCCCAACTGATGCTTTCTCCATCTTCTTTCATTTTGCTTGTGTAATCGTAACTAGCGAAGACTCCTACATGCGGGTCGATACGGACGTTGTCCGCTACAGCAAATTTCCATCCGAATGTGAACGGAGAATATTGTATGTTGTGAGCCATACATTTCGTGTCGTCCACTTTGAAACCACGGGAGCCAAGTCCAAACTCCATCCCCCAGTATCCTCCTGTACTGCCTAAAGGCTTCTGATAACCAAATGTTGCGTTATATCCGATGTTTGAATCAGCTCCTTCGGTCCCGTCACCGGAGAAATTCATGATATTCAAACCTGCACGTAAGAACCATTGTGTGCTGCTGGCTTGCTTCTCTGTTTTGACGATTGCGCTTCTGGATGATACGATTTGCGCTTGAGCTCCTACGCACAGTAAAAGTGCGGCAACCATTGATAGTACTTTTTTCATTGTTATTGATATTTTAGTGATTAATTCTTATTCTTAACGACGGGCGCTATCTGGCTTTTTCCATCTGTGGGTGACAACTTCTGTAGGCGAATCCATTCGTAATCGTCCTTAGTGGCCGGATGCCAGTTGACGAAAATTCCGGGATAACCTACCACCGTAACCGTGTACCCACCTGTTTTTTCATTATCTTCCACTTTGAAAGTGGCCCCCATGATGACGTCGCAATTATATTTAATGGTGGACAGATAAGTCCCCCATGCACGAATATTGTCCAGTTCCCCTTTCATGGCGATTTCCACTTCTTCTTTGCTTAGTGACCATTCATCCTTTATCCGCCCTTTATCTTCAAGTATTTTCACCTCGACGACTGTAGGTTTCATGCATACCTCTGTGACTGCGTCACCTGCACGTGCTTGTGCGTCACGGAATTTGAAGGTCGTTTTTTGCGCATAGGTTGCTATGGCGCAAGTCAAAACTAATGCAATTAATAAAACAAGTCTTTTCATATCTGATGAGTTTTGTTGATATGTCGCAAAGGTATGTGAAAGAAACATAGCAGCGGGAGAAAACATAGTTCCAACAAGTAGACAGAAATGTATCTTATTTGGATACATTGACGGAGTTGCTATTGTTGATGTCGTTGGATAAGTCGCGGAAAAAGTCATGGTTGAGGATGCAGGATATACGCCATAGCAGATGAATGTCGATATTCTCTTTTCTGAAAATCTTGTAGACGTTGGGCCGGGTACAACATAATTGAGTAGCGAACCAAGTGACTGTGCGCCCTTGTTCGTGAAGTTTTTGTTCGATCAGCTGTCCGGCATGAACCATGTGATGACTCCTGTATACTATGTCCCTGATTCCCGCAGACGGACGGATTGGTATGTTCGGTAATGGAGAATATACAGAAAAGGCGTGGGAATCTCACCTTCGTTCGTTCTGTGTTTCAAGGCCTTCGCAATGCCATATCACCGAGAACGAACAACGCAGAAAGCCCACGCCGATATGTACAACACCCGCAGCCTCTCTTTGTTTTCCAAAGTGAGGCACGGATGTATATAGATACACATCAGGAGGACGTCTTTATTGCTGTTCATCTTTCCGGTGGGTCAAAAATTGCGAAGTTCTGAAACACAAAAGATAAACGCTTGTAAACGTCTTCTCAATATAAACGGCTCTCCCCTTTCCACCCATAAGGCTTTCTGCGGAAGAGTCCGTTGCAAATGTAGAAAAAAATATGTTTGGAGATAGCAATGTGATTAAGAAACTTTTTAGATGTAGGTTCTTTTGTCCGTTTTTTATCTTGTATCGGGCGAAATATACTTGTGCCAGTCACGTGTAGGGTAGGGGAAGGATCTTTCGATTTTGAGCCCGGAACGGGCCTTAAACGGCAAAAGGCTGCCTCAAACATGTTCTGTTGGTTACAGAAGATGTTGCTTAGGTGGTGCCTTCCTCAGATTTGAATATTTCTTCTTCATTATCAAGCATATATTGCAAACTCTTATCAAACTCTCTCTATCGCTGAGTTGAGAAATTGACTCCATATGGAATTCTCTTTAGCTTATCGAAAAATCGCTTTTAGTTGCCAAAAAGACCTGCCTTTTATCCAATGAGGGTTAGGGTTCCGGGAAGAATTTAGTCAGATAAAGCATGCATTTTCGAAGTTCATAGTTTAACGGTTCATATTTCTTTTTTGATTTAAAAAGATTACTAAATATGACTTTTTTTTAAGTATGTTGAATGACTAATAACTTGCTGGTATAGCCCCACTATGGAGGTAAGTAATGGCCAGTCGTTAGCTTAGATTAAGGGTGGGTATCATGAGATGGAATTTCATTTTTTTTTTTAACTTGGTCTTTTAACTAATTGTCTAAGTAGTTGATTGCTAGTATTTTGATTCTATATTATATATTGAATGGTGATATATTTGGCCCTTGCTTGGTCTTTGCTTGGTCTTTTTACATTTCTCCACGTCTTTTTAGTTCTTCGCAGCCGAGGATGAAAGCTTTGTTCATTAATTCATCTTTCTTTTTGTAGTCGTTTCCCAATGAATAAGACGTTCCATAACCTTTACCTTCAGATATTAAAATTTGGTTGTCTACTAGTTGTTGAATAAACGTTCTCACTTGTTTCCGACTGAGGTGCCCATCAAATAAGTTGACGAATTCTCCCATTTTAGCCTTTGAATTTTTATTGAGATAGGATACGATTAGTGAAAAGGCTTGAGACAAATCCCAACTTGTTCTTTTAAAATATTCAACTTTGTTGTCGGTGAACTCATAATAACTTTGAGAAAGAATATAATAAGCTCCTTTTGTCTTGCCTCTTTTTTCAATGAGCCCTCTTTTTTCAAGTTTTTCTATTATTTTTCTATCCACTTCTTTATAATCATTTCCTTGCCTTATTTTATCTAAGGCTATGATCTCAAAAACGGATAATTTTTGTTCTTCAGTCAAACTTTGTTGGACAGATTCTAAAAATAAAGCAAAAGCTTTGTCTTTAATTGTTGCAGATAATCTAAGTTCCACTTTAAACATATCGCTATGGGAATAATCGGGGGCTTCTTTTCCTTCTGATAAGGTATTTTTAAAGATTTTGTCTACTCCCTGTCCAGAACGCTCTACGATTCCGGTCTTGGATAAAACATCAGCTAGCAGTCTGTTGCGTGGAGTGCTTGGTATGGTCAAAAGGTTGTCAATAGTTACTCCTATTGGAAATCCACCAATATTGGTAATGATTAGTTTTTGTGGATATTGCTTAATTACCGTTTCGCTATTTCTTCGATAGTCACGATGTGCAATGGCGTTATTTATTGATTCGCGGATGACTTCTTCATTGAAATAAGGAATATCAAAAATATAAGGCCCATCTTTTACTTGGACTGCTCCATTTCTAGCATCAATGTCTTTCCATAATTTATCGATCATGAGATAAAAAGCCTGTCGATATACTTTTCTGTTATCGAAAGGTATTTGAGATTCGGTTGAGCGATATTCGAGCATAATGGCTGCTTGTGGAAATAGCTTTTGTAAAATACTGTCTTTCCCTAATAGTAAAATTGCAGCGTTGGTGACTTTTTTACCTTCGATTAAACCAAGATCTGATAAGATTTGTTTTTTGGGTAAGGTGAGAAAAGAGGGGTTTTTTTGCTTGAGGGCATACTTTTGTCGTAAAATATTTATTGCGTCATCATCTAAGTCGTTAATGCTGGCATTTTCGCATAACTGTTCCGAGAAGTCAGGTTCTTGTTCTTGTATTATTTTCAAGAATACTTCGTCAGACATTGGTTTTAATTCTTCTCCTACTCTCATTAGAGCAACATCTTCAAACTTGAATACTCTTCCAAAAGGTCGAGAAGGTACTTCTATTATTAAAACACGTCCTTTTTTATTTATTTCGTTTTCGTAAAGTTCATATACTATTACTCGTATTCCCGTGTCCCTATATATGTCAGCTTCTAATTGTCCTATTGCTCCTTCACACTGGCTTGTGCCTATTATTCGGTGGGGATATTTATCTTCCATACCGATAATAATAGAACCGCCTTTTTCATTACATAATGCTGTTACATAGCCTAGGATACAACGTCTACGTTCGGATGGTTTAATTCGTGAACCGCCATCATAAGCGATATTCCCATGTTCTCCTTTTTTGAATTCGACTTTGTCTTCGGATTCTTTGCAATATTTTAATTGTTCTAATGTCCACATTTTAATGACTTTTTTATAACACCTTGAATTCATACCCTTCCTCTTTCAGGAATTCAATGGCACGAGGAAGTGCATATTGCAGGTTACCATTATTCCAGGACTTCAGTGAATCATGGAAAGTGATGATGGAACCGTTGCGTGCATAGCGCTTCACATTGTTCAATACTTGTTCCGGACGCATTCGCTTACTATAATCACGAGTCACGAGATCCCACATGATAATGCGGTAATGATAGCGCAAGGTATAATACTGCCGGAACCCCATGTGTCCGTGTGGCGGACGGAAGAGGTCGGAATGAATAATTTCGTCTACCTTTCTGGCGTTTGCGAGGTAATCCGGATTGGAATATTCAAATCCACGGATGTGGTTGAAGGTATGGTTGCCGATGCGGTGTCCGTGTTCTACCACCATCCGGTATTCATCCGGGTGCTTGCGTATATTGTCGCCTACCATAAAGAAGGTAGCTTTAATATGATGCTTTTCCAGTAGTTCCACTACCCAGGGAGTTACTTCGGGGATAGGTCCGTCATCGAAAGTCAGATAGACTGCCCGTTCGCTCGGGTCCATCCGGAAGATGGCTTGTGGATACAACGCCCGGAAAAGCCAAGGTGGTTGTTCTATAAACATGAGAGTCTGTGTTAAACAAGTATTAAGTAATAAGTATTAAGTATTATCCGTGTGGCAAACATATCGAAAGCTATGATAATACTTACTACTTACTACCTAAATATTTAATATTTATTTCCCTTTCATTCTCGTCACGTACTCGTTATAAAGTTGGTCGAGTTGTGTAGAGTAATGTTTTGCGAGTTCTTCTGATTTGTATTTTTCCATTAAGCGGACTTCGGCGTCAAGCAAGCTGGCGTTGTACACGAAGTTTTCGCTGGCGATGGCAAGCTGGCTGTCGCTTAGGCTAAGATACCAGATCATGTATTCGAGCGATTTGTTGGCAAGCTCGTCGATGATCTTGTTGGCTTTTTCGTTCTGTCCCAGTTGGTAATAAGATTCTGCCATTTGGAAGGCGCCGTTTGCCCAGTCATACGGTACGTTGTATGATGGAATCATCTTTTCGGCGTAGTCGAGTGCGGCAAGTGCCTTATCCTTCTTGCCTTCTTTGATAAGCTGGCCTACGAGTTGCGTGAAGATACGGCGGTGCGTGTAGCACATACGCATCACGTTCTCGTCGATATAGATACCCGGCTTGTCGATACCGCCGAACTTGAACTTGTTCATCAGGTTGTCGTACATCTTTTCGCTGTCAATCTTGCTGTCCAGTTTGTCTGTATCGAATGGCGTGAAACGGTAGGCAAGACCCTCTTGCATAAAGTGGTTACCCATACCCAGATGGTTTTCGCTTCCTACGGTGATTGCCATATAGATAGGACGTTCCCAGTTAGCGTTAGCAAGCATTTCGAGCATCATCAGTTCACTCTTGTAGAGGGCGCGTTTCGGGTTGCCGTTGGCGTCTCTAAGGGTGATTGTCATGTATTCGGGGATAGAGTCGCCCAAAGCTTCCGGTATCTTCATGCCGGAGCGGCGTACGGCTTCTTTGTCCACCTTCATTACGATGCTGTCCGTAGGGATCAGCGGCAGTTGGATATCTTTTCCTGTCTTTTTGAGAAGCTCTTTCAGTTGGTCGTTCTTGCCTAGCATCCAGCGGTTGATGATTTCCTTCAGTTCATAAGGATTCTCACCGAAGATGGAGTGAACGAGTGACAGTATAGTAGTGTCTCCCTGTGCAGCCAGTTCGTTTGCCTGTTTGAAATAGCTGTCGATGAAGGCTTTCATTTCCGTACGGATAGGGATATATTCGTTTTGTCCTTCCACATATTCCACACGGTCCCAAGTGATAGGAAGCGACGGAGAATCGTAGGCCGGACGTTTCATTTGGTCAATATACCAGTCTGTTTGCAAGTAACTTAGGTTACAGGTGCGGGCATCTGTACGGAAGCCTTCCGTTTCCTGGTTGTACCACAATGGGAAAGTATCATTATCACCATTGGTATAAATAATCGGATTCCCTTTCTCTTGTAAGGTCATCAGGTAGTTTTGTCCGAAGTCACGGGCAACGAAGCGTCCGCTACGGTCGTGGTCATCCCAGGTCTGTCCCGCCATCTGGATGGGGACGAACAAACAGAGCACTGAAGCCAGTACGGCTGCCGGAAGTTCCTGCATCTTGCAGTATTCTCGCAGCATACGGATGATACCTGCCACTCCCATACCTACCCAGATGGCAAAGGCGTAGAACGAACCGGCATACGCGTAATCTCGTTCACGGGGTTGTGCAGGGGTTTGGTTAAGGTAGAGCACGATGGCGATACCTGTCATAAAGAACAGGAAGAAGACCACCCAGAATTGCTGGATGCCCCGCTGACTATGATAAGCCTGCCAGAAGAGTCCGATTAAGCCGAGAATCAGCGGCAGACAGTAGAATACATTGTGACCTTTATTGTTTTTGAGATCCTGCGGAAGCAGTTCCTGATTACCTACCAGCAGGTTATCGATAAACGGAATACCGGTGATCCAGTTACCGTGTTCAATTTCTCCGCTACTCTGTATGTCGTTCTGCCGTCCGGCAAAATTCCACATGAAGTAACGCCAGTACATGAAGTTCAACTGGTAAGAGAAGAAGAATTTGATATTTTCCCATTGGTTAGGCATATTTACCATCACCATTTCTCCACACTGGTCGTAAGGAACGTCATGCCCTTTGATGTCTACCCATTGCTTGTAGAGCGGTGCGTGTGACGAACTGTACATACGCGGGAAAAACATATTCTGTGCATATTCATATTCCACACGTCCGGGAAGTTCGATATAAGAGTCTTTTTCGTCGGGAGAAGTCTTTTCCTTACGGACAAACTTGCTTCCGGCTTCCGATTGGCGTGGAATACAATAACCGTCCTTCACGTCGAGTGCCACTTTCGAAGAGTAGGCAGGACCGTAGAAAAGCGGACGGGTTCCGTATTGTTCACGACCGAGGTATTCGCCCAGTGTGAATATATCCTCCGGTGAGTTTTGGTCCATCGGAGTGTTGGCAGTAGAACGGATAACGATCAGTGCGTAAGAAGAATACCCGATTACGATCATCATGGTGCACAGCAATGCCGTGTTCATGGTGCGGGCGGTGATACGCCATCTCTCTTTGATTTTAGCCTGTACACCCGGAGCAAGATAAAGTCCCAGTGCGGCGATAATCAGAATACCGATGATGATACTGCTGGCTCCGTGTCCGTAGAATGGGATACCCAGCAAAGCGATCGTCAGGATAAAGGAGATAGCCATGCGGGCTTTGTTCTTTTCGGTGTAACTTTCGTATACACCCCAGATCAGAGCGGCCGCAAGCAGAATGATATAAACCACTACGCCCGAGTTGAACGACATTCCGAGTCCGTTGACGAACAACAGTTCAAACCAGCCGCCTACTTTCACGATACCCGGTACGATGCCGTAAAGCACGGCTGCAACGAGCACCATTGAACCTAATAGCGCAATTAACGAACCTTTGGCGGTAGCATTCGGAGTTTTCTTGTAGTAATATACCAATACGATGGCAGGCAGACAAAGCAAGTTCAGCAAGTGCACACCGATACTCAATCCGGTCAGATAGGCGATGAGGATGATCCAACGGTCGCTATGAGGCTGGTCGGCTACATCTTCCCATTTCAGAATCAACCAGAAAACGACAGCGGTAAACAGGGAGGAGAAAGCGTATACTTCACCTTCTACAGCCGAGAACCAGAATGTGTCACTGAACGTATAGACCAGTGCGCCCACCAGTCCGCTACCCATAATTGTGATAAGCTGTCCTTTAGTGATATTGTTTTCGTCCGTGATAATCAGTTTGCGTACCAGGTGGGTGATGCTCCAGAAAAGGAACAGAATACAGGCGCCACTCATGAGGGCACTCATGTAATTCACCATTTTAGCAACAGTTGTTACGTCGGAAGCAAATTGAGAGAACAGATTCGCCACTAGCATGAAGAAAGGTGCGCCGGGCGGGTGTCCGACTTCCAGTTTATAGCCGGTGGTTATGAACTCCGGGCAATCCCAGAAACTTGCGGTCGGTTCTATTGTCAGGCAGTAGACGGTTGCCGCAATGATGAATGTAAGCCAACCCATAAGGTTGTTTACGGTTCTGTACTGTTTCATTAGCACTATCGTAGTTTATTCGTTAAAAACAAATTATGAGGTCGCAAAGATAGTGATTTGTAAGGATAATGAGGAAGAAAGTAAGAAATATTAAGTAACGGAGAGGTGATTTACTATCTCTTTCGATTTATTTTTCTACTTTTGCTTACTGACAATAAATGCTTGTGAAGTAATGGACAAGGACGTAAAGCTGGAACAAGAATTCGATCTGGTCTTCAAGGCACACTATTCACTAGTGAAGAAGTTTGCGTTGATGCTCCTCAAATCAGGGCAGGACGCGGATGACATCGCGCAGGAGGTTTTCACACGACTATGGGCCAAACCGCAGATTTGGCAGGACAACCCCGGGATAGACAAATATATCTATGCTATGACCAAACATGCCATTTTTGATTTTCTCAAGCATAAGCGCATAGAGCGGTCTTACCAACAGGCACAGATGGAAGAAAACCTTTTCAAGGACTTGTCTCCGTCGGATGACACGTTGGACGCCATCTATTATAAAGAAATACGATTGGCCCTGCAAATGGCCGTTGAACAGTTCCCCGAGCGCCGCCGGCTGATTTTCGAGATGAGTCGTCTTCATGGAATGAGTTATCTGGAAATAGCGGAAAAGCTTGATATTTCAGTGCGTACCGTAGAGCGTCAAATCTATCTTTCCTTGCTCGAACTAAAAAAAATCGTATATATTTTGTTTTTTCTTCATTTCATTTGAGTACTCTTCATAGTTGTGTCGTGCTATATATAGATTCACTACTAATAGCACAACGATATGAAGAATTATTTTCGGCAGATACTGACCTCGTTCACTAAGAATAATTATTCGGAAACCATCCGGCAGAATGTCTACGGATGGTTGACGGACAAGGAGCATGCCGTAGAAAAGGACAAAGCCTTAAAAGAAATCTGGGCGGCGGCGCACGCTATGGGCGAAGTGTCTCATGTGGAGAAAGAGCTCGAACGATGGAAACGGAATAACGGCTTTCACACAGTCTCTACGCTTCCTGCAACTTCTAATTGTAAAACCCGGATATTGCGTCTTTGGCAGTCCGTAGCGGCTGTTCTGCTGTTGATTGCCGTTTCTCTTGGTTATCTGGTGATGCAGGCGGAGAGAACGCAGAATGACCTTATACAGGAATTCATTCCGGTGGCGGGAATGCGGCATCTTTCTCTTCCGGATGGCAGTCAGGTTCAGTTAAATTCAAAAAGTACTTTGTTATATCCGAAACAGTTTACCGGAAAAGAGCGGTGCGTTTACTTGGTTGGTGAAGCCAACTTTAAAGTAAAGCCCGACAAGAAACACCCTTTCATTGTAAAGTCGGATGATTTTCAGGTGACTGCTTTGGGAACGGAATTCAATGTCAGTGCCTATCCCGAGAATCCGGAAGTCAGCACAGCATTGCTGTCGGGCAGTGTATTGGTAGAGTGGGGAAATCTGACCCGGCGGACCGTATTGCGGCCTGACGAACAGTTGACGTATGACAAAGAGAATCGTCGGTTCCGGGTGGTGCATCCCGATATGGCAGATGTCACAGCCTGGCAGCGGGGTGAACTGGTATTCAACGAAATGACAGTGGAAGATATTATACGCGTACTGGAACGGAAATACGATTATACGTTTGTCTATAGTCTGAATCAATTGAAGAAAGACCGATTGAGTTTCCGGTTCAAGGATAAAGCACCTCTGGCGGAAGTCATGGATATCATTGTCGATGTGGCGGGCAATTTGAAATTCAAGATAGAAGGAGATAAATGTTACATCACACGGAAAATAAATCAATAACTTAAAAACACAATTACCGCCCATGAGAAAAAAGTATCCGGAACAGAGCGCCACTCCATCCCGGATATGAAATAATCAACTTTTCTGCATCAGAGTGTTATGCTCTGTTGATCTGATCTACGTGAATAACAACCTAGTTAACAAACTAATACTTAAAAGTTAATGCTACAAAATTACACATTTATAGCGGATAAGCGAGGTGTAAGAAGAAGTTTTCTACTCTTTTTCTGCTTATTTTTGCTACAAGTAACAGCTTTTGCTCAAAATGACGTGCGGATTACCATCCGTGAAAACAATATCACCGTCATTGAAGCATTGAAGAAAGTGGAAAAGCAGTCGGGACTGTCCATCGGATACAACAACTCGCTGCTGCGTGACAAACCTGCCCTCAATCTCAATCTGAATAAAGCCGGATTGGATTATTCTCTCTCTACTATCCTGAAAGGTACAGGCTGTACCTACGAATTGAAAGGGAAATACATCAAGATTATCCCTCAACCGGTACAAGAAAAACCATCTTCCGATAAACAAATCAAAGGAAAAGTGACGGACGAAACGGGTGAGCCGCTTATCGGTGTCAATATCCAGGTGCAAGGTTCTGCCAGCGGAGTCATTACGGACATTGACGGACACTATTCTATCGAAGCTCTGGCAGGCAGTATACTCAACTTTACCTATGTGGGTTATACTTCCCAAAGTGTAAAGGTCACGGACAAGAACGTGTACAATGTAGTACTTGCTGCCGCAGTAGAACAACTTAATGAAGTAGTTGTGACTGCTCTCGGCATCAAGCGCGAGCAGAAAGCCTTGAGCTACAATGTGCAACAGGTGAAAGCGGACGAAATCTCCGGCATTAAAGATGCTAATTTCATCAACAGTCTGAATGGTAAGGTGGCAGGTGTTACTATCAACAGCAGTTCTTCCGGTGTAGGTGGAGCCAGCAAGGTAGTGATGCGTGGTGCGAAATCTATCGAACAAAGCAGTAATGCGCTTTACGTCATCGACGGTATACCGATGTATAACTTTGGTGGCGGCGGTGGAATGGAGTTCGACTCACGGGGTGCTACGGAGAGCATTGCCGACATTAATCCGGACGATATCGAGAGCATCTCCGTATTGACGGGTGCCGCAGCAGCCGCACTCTACGGTAGTAATGCCGCCAATGGTGCGATTGTTATTACTACCAAGCGCGGGCAAGTAGGCAAGTTGCAAGTGACGGTGAACAGCAATACTGAATTTGCCCGTCCTTTCGTGCTTCCTGAATTCCAAAACCGCTACGGGACGGGAAGCCGTGGGAAAGACGGAGGTTCTACCATCCTAAGCTGGGGAGCGAAGTTGAATGACGCCTCCCGCACCAATTATGAACCGAAAGATTTCTTTGATACAGGACTGATCTTCACCAATTCTGTCACCCTTTCTACCGGTACGGAGAAGAACCAGACCTTCTTTTCGGTGGCGTCGGTCAACTCCGAAGGCATTGTTCCCAACAATCGTTATAACCGTTTTAATTTTACTTTCCGCAATACAACGAATTTCCTGAATGATCGGATGAAGCTTGACATAGGAGCCAGCTACATCATTCAGAACGACCGCAACATGACCAATCAGGGTATTTATTCCAATCCCATCGTGCCTGTTTATCTGTTCCCGCGCGGCGATGACTTCGGACTTGTCAAAGTGTTCGAACGTTGGGATCCGGCACGCAAAATCAATACGATGTTCTGGCCGCAGGGCGAAGGTGACTACCGTATGCAGAATCCTTACTGGATTGCTTACCGTAATCTGCGTCTGAATCAGAAGAAGCGTTATATGCTGTCTGCTCAATTGAGCTATGACATTACCGACTGGTTGAATATATCAGGACGTGTACGTGTGGATAACACACACACCAAGTATGAACAGAAACTCTACGCCAGCTCCAACCTTACGATTACGGAAGAGAGTACGCAGGGACACTATACCATCTCCAAGCCTGACGAAACACAGACGTATGCTGACGTGCTTGCCAACATCAACAAGCGTTTTGCCGACTTCTCGCTTGTAGCAAACGTGGGTGCCAGCATAGTGAACAACAGATACGAAGATTTAAGCTATCGTGGGCCGATTCGTGAAAAGGGAATACCGAACGTGTTTAATGTGTTCGACCTCGACAACACAAAGAAGAAAGCCCGTCAAGATGAATGGCAGGAGCAGACGCAATCTGTTTTCGCCAGTGTGGAAGTGGGTTGGAAGAGTATGCTCTATCTCACACTGACCGGGCGAAACGACTGGGCTTCGCAGCTTGCCAACTCTTCTACGTCTTGTTTCTTCTATCCGTCCGTAGGTCTTTCGGGTGTTATCTCCGAAATGCTGACTTTGCCGGAATTTATCGACTATATGAAGGTGCGCGGCTCTTTCAGTTCCGTTGGTATGCCTTATCCCCGTAACCTGACGTCGCCTACTTACGAATACGATGAGGCCAACCAGCAATGGAAACCCAAGACGCATTACCCTATCAAAGACCTGAAACCGGAGCGTACCAACTCATGGGAACTTGGGCTGGATATGCGTCTTTTCAAGGACTTTAGCCTCGGTTTCTCATGGTATTTGGCGAATACTTTAAACCAGACCTTCGACCCGAAAGTCTCCGTATCTTCCGGTTACAGCAAGATTTATCTCCAGACAGGATATGTGCGCAACTCCGGTGTGGAACTTTCATTGGGTTACGGACATACATGGAACAATAATTTTCATTGGGAGAGCAACTTCACCCTTTCCCACAACAAGAATAAGATAATAGACTTAGTGACCTATTATATCCATCCTGAAACGGGATTGCCTATCACACAAAATCGTTTGGATGTAGGAGGATTGGGCAGGGCACGCTTCATTTTGAAGAAAGGGGGAACATTGGGTGACCTCTATACGCAAAGTGACCTGAAACGGGATAATAGTGGCATGGTGGAGATTGACCCTTCCGGTGCGCTGACCACTGAAGACAACCTACCCGACATTAAGCTGGGCAGCGTATTCCCGAAAGCCAATCTGGCATGGAGCAATCGTTTCGAGTGGCGTGGAATCAGTCTAGGTGCACTCTTTACGGCACGTATCGGAGGTATTGCTTATTCTGCCACACAGGCGGCAATGGATCAGTATGGAGTCTCCGAACGTTCGGCACAGGCCCGTGATAATGGAGGTGTATTGCTTAACGGACGTACTTTGGTAGATGCGCAAACGTATTACAGCCTCATCGGTAACAGTAGCGGATTGCCGCAGTATTACACTTTTAGCGCCACTAACGTGCGTTTGCAAGAAGCTAGCGTGGGTTATACCATTCCACGCAAGTGGTTGGGAAATGTGTGTGACATCAATGTCTCTGTGGTAGGCCGTAATCTGTGGATGATTTATTGCCGTGCACCTTTCGACCCTGAAGCTGTAGCTAATACAGGCAATTACTATCAGGGCATCGATAACTTCATGCTGCCGAGTACCCGTAATATCGGCGTGAATGTGAAAATAAACTTTTAATCCATTAAATCGGATCGTATGAAACAAGTGAAATCTTTTTTAAAGATATTTTCCCTGGGACTTCTTCTGGTTGGCGGAGCAGCCTGCACGGCTAACTTCGATGAAATCAACCGCAAGGAATACGAAGTGACTAAGGGGGAGCAGGGACGTGAGAACTATAACATAGGTTCTACTTTGCGAGGTTTGCAAGGGCTGGTGGTTCCCACCGAAGAGCATCTCTATCAGTTTATTGAGGCGTTGGCGGCAGGTCCGTTTGCCGGATATTTCGGAACTACGCTCGTGCGTACAGATAAATTTGAAACTTATAATCCGTCTGTCGACTGGCAGGACAAGACGTTCGGTGATATTTTCACCCAGTCTTATCCGCTTTACCGTGCTTTGCAGGATCAGAGCGACGATCCTGTGGCGCTGGCACTTGCTAAACTGCTGCGGGTATCTATTATGCACCGTATGACGGATATGTATGGTCCCATTCCTTATAGCAAGGTAATAGATAAGCAGGGCGGTGTTTCGCTGAACGTGCCTTATGATTCGCAGGAGGAAGTCTATGCGCAGATGCTGAAAGATCTGAACGAAGTGACGGATGTATTGAAAGAAAATCTCTCACTGGGCACTGAAGCATTCCGCAAGTTCGACGACGTTTATTACGGCGACCTTGGCAAGTGGTACAAATACGCTAACTCTTTGAAGTTGCGTATGGCCATCCGCATGGCTTATGTCGATCCTACTACGGCACAACAGGTGGCACAGGATGCCGTAGATGCAGGAGTGCTCACTGCCAATACCGACAATGCCCAGATGACAGTGGAAGAAAATCGTGCCTCGATGGTGTTCAACGGTTGGTCCGACCATCGGGTAGGAGCCGATCTGCTTTGCTACATGAACGGTTATCAGGACCCTCGCAGGGATAAGATGTTCACTCAAGTGGAAATCACGGAAACAGTCGGTGGTAAGCCGATAAAAGTATCTGGTTTTGCTGGTATCCGTATAGGCATCGACGTGGCGAACAAGGAAAGCGTGATAGACCGTTATAGCAAACCGATTATTTCCACCTCCAGTCCTTATCTTTGGATGACGGCTGCCGAAGTCACGTTCCTGCGTGCTGAAGGCGCATTGCGCAACTGGTCGATGGGCGGCGACGCCAAAGACCTGTATGAAGAAGCAATCGCTCTTTCTTTCGAGCAGTATGGGCTTCCCGCCACGGATGCCATTGCTTATGCTGCCAATGCCTCCAACACACCGCAAGCCTACACTGACCCTGTGGATGGAATCTATTCAGCCGGAGCCGTCAGCAGCATTACTGTTGCCTGGCAGGAGGGTGCCGAATATGCCGAGAAGAATCTGGAGCGTATCATTACCCAGAAATGGATTGCTATGTTTCCTTGTACGGTAGAGGCATGGAGCGAATATCGCCGTACAGATTATCCGCATTTGCTGCCCGTGGTGGTAAATAGCAGTGGTGGCACTATCGATGACAGTAAGGCTAAGATACGCCGCCTGTGGTACCCGCCTAGTGAATATTCCGGTAACCGCCAGTATATTCTGGAGGCCGTCGGCTTGCTGGGTGGCCCTGATAATGGCGCTACTTCTCTTTGGTGGGACAAGAAACCAAGACAGTAGAGGCACGAGACTGGATATGAGATTTAGAAAACAAGAAAATATAGAAACTAAAACAAGAAGATATGAATATGAAAATTTCCATTCCTGACATCTTCACTCATTTGTTCCTGCTGCTGGTATTGCTTGCTACCGCTTCGTGCAGCGACTGGACCGATCAGAAAGCCGTTGATATTGACCCGCAGCATGCCAAAGAACAGAATCCAGAACTTTGGGCTCGTTACATGGAGGCGCTGCGTACGTATAGACAAAGCAAACACTTTGTCACTTACGGTAGTTTCGATAATGGTGTCGAGGAACCGAAGAATGAAGGTGCTTACCTCCGTTCATTGCCCGATTCACTGGACATCGTAACGCCGGCACATCCTGAAAGACTGACTTCTTATGACTATGAGGATATTCTCCTGTTACAGGAAAAGAGTATCAAGGTGCTCTATTTAGTGGATTATACGGCTCAAATGCCTGCCTTGACCGATGCTGTCAAACTGGGTGCCTGGTTGGATAAGGCTGTTGCTGCCGCTTCCCAGTTGGGGATGAATGGGTTTGCCATTAAAGGTACTCCTCTTTATGGAGGAACGGAAGCTGAACAGGCTGCCCGTCGTGAAGCAGCCCAATTAATCGTCTCCAAACTCTCTGCCGCCGTAGGCGATGGCAAACTGTTGGCATTTGAAGGTGATCCCGCCTTTATTGATGCCGCTGACCTGAATAAGCTGGATTATGTAGTATTGAATACTGTTACGATTACTTCTGCTGTGGATTTAAAGCTCTATGTGGCAGGCGTGATAGAAAACTTCTCAATCCCTAAAGAGAAACTATTACTCTCCGCCAAGATCAATGAGAAGCTAGTGGATGAGGAAGGTGAAAAATTGGACGCTGTTACCGAGATGACAAACCGTGTTGTTTCTCTGGGGCCTGTAGGCGGGCTTGCTATCTATGCTTTGGGTGATGATTACTATCATACGAAGATGAATTATGAAACTAGTCGGTTAGCCATCCAAATAATGAACCCATCTAAATAAGGGGGTGTAACTAAGAGATTATTTATTGTGAAACCTGTAAAACACTATAATGATATGAAAAATAACCCATTTAAATACTTCGTCTTTCTGATGCTGTCACTGCTGATGGCAACAATGGCGGGGTGTACTGAAGATGATATTTCTATGCCTGCCGGGCAGTTGCCGGATGAAACGCCGATGAATAGCGTCGGAGGGCAGTTGTACAGTGGAAAAACTCTTTCTAATAAGATTACTGTCAGCATGTACGAAGATGATGGAGCTGTAACCGAAGAGATATGTTATGCACTGACAAAGCCTGCTACAACGGTTGTTACGGTAAAAGCCATCCCGTCTCCGGAGCTTGTGGCTAAATATAACAGTGACAACGAAACTGATATGAAAGAATTTCCTGCTGCTAACGTAACTTTGGGAAATGGCGGTTCGCTTACTGTGGCTGCTGGAAAGAAAGAGTCCGGGAATATTAGTATAACTCTTTCTCCTGATGGATTGGAGCCTGAAACACTTTATTTGTTAGCGATTGCTTTGACACAAAATCCGGTAGGAGTAGATGCACAAGAGAATAAACAAGTAATTTATTACAGAGTGAGTTTCCGTGAAAAGACTACTATGTGTGAACCTGATGAAGAGGGGCAAACACAAGAAATCCCGCCACTAATGTCTGGTGTAACTACGGTGTTCTATGTGAATACAGAAACGTATAGTCCTTTAATAGCTGGCGTATTGGCAATTAGAGATGAGGGAGTATACCCTCTTCCTCCTTATAGTCGCTTGGGGCATATAGTAAACTTGAAAAGGGCTACGATAGGTTACGATGCTGTTAGCCAGCGTGCTTTGCTCGCATCAGGAAGTGACCTGTCTTACGTATTGGAACATAGAGATAAATACATTCGCCATCTTCAGGAAATTGGCAGTAAAGTTTGTATTTGTATTGAGAATGGTGGTAAAGGCATCGGCTTCTGTAATATGAATGATGCGCAGATTGCTGATTTTGTCTATCAAGTGAAAAGTATAATAGAACGTTACTATTTGGACGGTGTAAACTTATGGGATGATGATAGTAAATATGGTAAGGCAGGGATGCCTGCAATGAATACTACTTCATACCCCAAACTGATAAAAGCTCTTCGCGAGGCTTTACCGGACAAGTTGTTAACGCTGGTTGATAAAGGAGAGGCTACGGAATATTTCTACGATGTAAATAAATGTGGGGGAATCGAAGCTGGTAGATATCTTGATTATGTATGGCATGGTTACTTTTCGCCAACAGAAGTGGTAGAAGCTATTACCCCTAATCCGGAGGGTATCCAAATTTATAGCAAATATTCGCGTAAACCTATTGCCGAACTGGATCCTGCTTGTTATGGAAGTGTAAATATACCTTGTTATTCTGACAATAATCCCACTATAAGACAGCTTGCTGCAGAGAATATAGCAAAATGGAAGGCTGCAGGATATAAAAAGAGCAACATCATTGTTTATGGAGGTGACCTTATCGGTACTGAATATGGGGGCTATGAACAAGCTGTTAAGGTTATGTTGACTGAGTATAGTTTTCAGTCATTTATGGATGAGGGTGATAGCTGGAATTTTGTAAGTGATGAGCTTGTATGGGGAAATGCTCTTTATGGGGCAAATTTTCTGGATTATCAATTAAAGTCTGGTCCCGATAAGAATCCTTACAGAAAAGACTGGTAATTTTTCCTTTGAATATTATCAATAAATACTTTTTCCATAAATAAAGGAAAAACTCGTTCTTTGACATATTGAAATTACCGTTGATAGTTGTCATTTGCTGTGGATTCTTTTCGTAAAAATGTAACTGCAATCTAAACTTATTGATTACTTTTGACCCCGATATATAATATGAATAGTTCGAGGCTATTTATAACAGACATACAAGATGGAACAATTGCAGATAATTCAAAATAAAATATATGAGTTTAGAGGTCAGAAAGTGATGCTTGACCGTGATTTTGCAGAGATGTATGGAGTGCAGACAAAAGTGCTTAATCAGGCTGTCAAACGAAATATAGAACGTTTTCCTTCTGACTTCATGTTTCAGCTTTCGAGTGAAGAAACCCAAGATTGGAGGTCACAATTTGTGACCTCCAATGCTATAAAAATGGGACTAAGACGTAATCCGTATGTATTCACAGAGTTGGGTGTAGCCATGCTTAGCAGTGTATTGAACTCTAAAGTTGCCATTCAAATAAATATGGGGATTATGCGTGCCTTTGTTGCCGTTCGGCAAATGATAAATCTTCCGAAAAGAGATAAGCTTGCAGAACTTCAAGTCGAAGTTGAGGAGCTGAAAGGTTATATAGAAGAAGTATTTGCTGATTATAATGATATTAATGATGATACCCGTATGCAATTGGAACTTATAAATCAGACTTTAGCCGAATTGCAGGCGCAAAAGAAATTGAAAGAAAGACCAAGTAATCCTATTGGTTTTATTCAGCATAAGAAACTGAAAAATGATGATCAGGAATAGAGAATAGTATAGTAAAAGCTTTAATAGTATATCAGACGGTAATTTCGATATGTAAATTTGCCGTCTTTTTTTGTGTTCGGACGGCTATATAAATAGGGCACATAAGTGATTTATGTTTTTGATTAAACTTAATATACGAACTGGTATGAAAACAAAAAAAATACTTCGAGGTATGCTTACTGTCATTTCACCGGCTATCATAACTACGGCCCTGTTGTTATGTGCCACCGGCTGTGATAATAAAGACTATAGCAATGCTTCCCCTTTCGATAATGTCGTTTATCTGGATGCAGCCAAGCTAAAGGACGTGTCCAATTTTACTTTTAACCGTACCATAGAGACGGGACAAAAGGAAATTTCCGCTTTGTTGGCACGTCCTGTAGGCGAGGATATCAATGTAGGTATTAAAGTAGACGCCTCGCTGGTGAATACTTATAACGCCCGCCTTGGTGCTAATTATACCATGCTTGATGCCAAGCATTATAAGTTGTCAGCAGGTCAGACTGTTATCCCGCAAGGTGAGATTAGTTCCAAACCTGTCACTATCGACTTCTCCGGTCTTACTGACCTTGAAATTGATGCAGGCTATTTGCTCCCCATCACTATCGACCAGGTGTCGGGTGGCATGGGTACACTAGGTGGTTCAAAGACTATTTGTTATGTGGTACGTCGTTCCAGTGCCATCACTACGGCTGTCAACTTGAAAAACAATTTCTTTGAGGTACCGGGCTTCGATAAAGATAGTCCTACGGCTGGTGTGGTGAACAACATGAAGCAACTTACTTATGAGGCTATTATCCGTGTAAATGACTTTAAGAATGGTACAATTGCAAGGGAAATATCCACTATTATGGGGATTGAACAATATTGCCTATTCCGTTTGGGTGACGCAGGCTTCCCGGCGCAACAACTGCAATTCTCGTGCAATGAGATTAAATTCCCGAACGCCGACAACAGTAAACTGTTGCAGGAAGGCGAATGGTATCATGTGGCTGTAACGTTCGATACAGAAAAGAAAGTGGCGGCTATCTACGTAGATGGTCGTGAACAGAGCCGTATTGAAGATTATGGTAAAGGAGAAGCTATTAATTTGGGTATGCAGAAGCAGGGTGACTTCAAGTTCAAGATCGGTCATTCTTATGGTGAGATGACGGACTTCTCCCGCCAGCTCGATGGTGAAATCTGTGAAGTACGCATTTGGAACGTAATGAGAACCCAACAGGAGATCTTCAACAATATGTATAACGTAGATCCTACTACTACCGGACTTTGTGCTTACTGGAAATTTAACGAAGGGCATGGTGACATTGCCGAGGATTACACCGGACATGGAAATGATGCTCATGTACATACATCGCCTGCTGTATGGCCGCAAGGCATTGAGGTGACGCAGAAGAACAAAGAATAGTTTTGGAATAAGAGAGTAGAATGATAAAATGCCCCGCCAAGCAGAAATGTGAATTGCATTTCTATGACTTGACGGGGCATTTAGTTGCTTTTTTTTCATTAGTCATAAACTATAAACGTAACTTGCGTTTATAGTTTATCCTTACTCAAGCATAACTTTCCTGTTAGAGAAGAGCAAGTTTACTATTAAGACAACGGAAGTTTACTATTAATAGCTTGGCTGTTAGGTGTTAACACTTTTAATATCAGCTGTTAATGGTTGAGATTTCAGGTATTAATACTCGGGTTGCTGTATACATATGTTTGGGATATTGAGTATGTGTATCCCTAGATATACATACTACACTACAGAAATAATAAGGGGATAACCGTAAAAAGAGTAAATACTGATATCGAACGTTTAGTATTATTCAAAAGTGATTGATTTATTTGTAGATGCAAAAAAGAACAACTATTTTTGTCTTACCTAATAAACAGTAACCTATGTCTGTTGATGTTATAAAGCAGGAACTATTGTCGAAATTGAAGCAGGAACATTGCTTCTGGTCGTACAATGAAGATTCAATCAAAGATATTCCGGATGATATGCTGATTGAAAAAACGTTGTTGCATCTTGATTTAGAGGAAATTAATCAGCTTTTTCTGGTTTATCCTTTCAAGAAAATCAAGCAGGTATGGCTGGATTATCTCATTCCACAAGAGGAATATCTCTATACGTTGAACCGTTTTTTTGCATGGTACTGTTTTAAAGCAAAGAAACCGGACGCTTATATAAAATCTATGGCTACTCGTCACCTAAATAAAATACTTCTATGAAAGGATTAGCTCCACACACACTGCAGATTTTTGAAGCGGTTTCCCAATTGGATTTTATGAAGTGGCGCACTTCCAAGATAGAGAAGATGGAAATAGCTTGGTATCAGATAGAGAAAGAACTAGCTACGATTGGAGAGATTCAGCATAAAGATATTCTGGATATAGATCATGTGGAATATCTTGTGTCAGGAGTGAAATTTTCGTTTTATGCTTGCCCTAAATATTCTCCGGTAAGTGAGCCGGTAAACTATCTTAAAATCCGGTGTGCCTGTCAATGATTTAATATCTTTGGCTTTAAGCTACTCCGGACACAAGCTGAAGTCCAAGAACCTTTTGGCAATGCTTACTAATAGCAACCGCTTTACGAGGGATTCCCATTTTGAGCAGCTTGAACCTGTTTATGATGTGACTGCACAAGAAATAGAGGACTATATAAAGAATTGTTTGCTCTAATTTGTTTGCACGAATCTACCAATGAACTTTTTTGCACAAATAGATTCATGTAGGTCGTCTTTTGCAGATATCTTTAATGATGGTGATGATGTTCTCCTAAAACCCGATGAGGCAATGTGCCGTGTCCCAATAGCTCGATGGGGCAGTTGAAGTTTCTTTCCAACCATTCGGTAGTGACGCCCGTGTCCGGATGGTAATCCAGCGTTTCATTGACACAGGCGATGGATTTTACCTGTTGCAATACAGTGCCGATATCGTGACTGACGAGGATAATGGCACATTCTTTATTGATTTCAGCCAATAACTCATAAAGGCGTGCTTCGAAACGCTTGTCGATATACGTGCTGGGTTCATCGAGAATCAACACTGCGGGATCCGAGATGATGGCACGTCCTAACAAGGCACGTTGCAGTTGTCCGCCGCTTAATTGTCCGATAGAACGGCTCTCAAGCCCCTCAAGTCCCATGCGGGCGATAATCTGTTTGCCTTTCTCTCTTTGTTCGGGAGTGAACCGGGAGGTGAGCGACTTCTGTATGCTCAAGCCGGATAGGATCACTTCTTCCACGGAAATAGGGAACTTCCGGTCTATGGTGCTATATTGCGGTAGGTAACCGAGGAAAAGCTGGGATTTCGCGGAAGAACTTTGGTGGGAGTTTTTGGCAGATGTTTCTGTCGAAGTTCCTTCCGTAGATGTTCTTATGGGAGCCTTCTCGGGAGTATGGAATATAATTTCCCCTCCGGTTGGTTTTAACAGACCGAGGATGCACTTTATAAGTGTTGTTTTGCCGCCTCCGTTCGGACCTATAATACCTAGAAAATCCCGTTCGTAGATGCTTAGATTAACATCGTGGAGAACAGTGCGACCGTCATATCCGGCGGAAAGATTCTTTATTTCGATTATTGGTTTCATTATTGGAAGTGGCTTGATTGGTTCTTTCTTTATGCGTTTATTTGGTGGCGGCTTGCGGCGCAAGGGCTTTGGCTACGTTCAGCATCTCTTCCTCCCAGTCATAACTTAGCGGGTTGATAGGGACCACTTTCGTCCCGGTTTGCTGTGCGATGGTTTCCGCATTGCGTTTGTCAAACTCCGGTTGAACGAAGATAACGCCTACATTTTCCGCCTGACAGAGGTCTATCAGGGCTTTCAGATGAGCGGGAGAAGGTTCTTTGCCTCCTTCTTCAATCGAAATCTGATGCAACCCATAGTCGCGGGCGAAGTAGGAGAGGGCCGGATGATAAATCATGAAGGCTTTGGCTGCTTCGGGGGTGGAGAGTTGATGGCGAATCAGGCTGTCGGTGTGCTGGATGCGCTGACAGAGAGAATCGTAACGGTTTCTATAGTATGGTTCGTTTGCTTTATCCAGTTGGCTGAGGGCCTTGTAGGTATTTCCGGCGATGATTAAAGCATTACCGGTAGAATTCCATACGTGCGGTTCTACGGCGTGGATATGGCCGTCATGACTGTTATGTCCGTGGGTATGGTCATGCTCATCATTATTGAGTATGAGGTCGATTCCTTTGGAGGTGTCGAACACTTGGATATGGGGAGTATTGTTCATCAGGCGGTCCATCCAGGTTTGTTCGAAGCCGATGTATCCGATGCGGAAATAGGCTTTGCTGTCTCCTAAAGAAACAAGTTGCTGGGGGATAGGATCGTATGTCTCCGGGCTGGAACCTTTGGGCACCATGCTGATTACTTTGAATTTATCTCCGGCAATAGCCTCGGTGAAATAACGTTGCGGTTCCAACGTGACGGTTATCACCGGCTTTGTCTCGTCATCGTTACTTGCTTGGGAGGAACGTCCTGTGCAGGCTGCCATCAGGAGGCAGGCACCAAGAAGGATAAGTGTTCTCATATCTTTTAGTTGTTGTTTCATGATTTTTTCTGTTTCGGGGTTTCAATCTTATCTTGTTTCTACTCTTGTTTTCGGGCCCGTAATATTTCCCGTTTACCACCCGGAGGTCCGGGAAGGCGTTCTACTATGAATCCGGCTGTCTGCAACATTCGGCGTACTACACCTTTGGCACAGTAGGTGGTCAGAATTCCGTCTTTATCTAATAAAACATAGAGGCGGTTGAATAGTTCTTGCGACCACATTTCCGGTTGCTTTTCCGGGGCGAAGGCGTCGAAATAGATTGTATTAAACGGAGAATTGAATGTTGAGTATTGAGGAATGACTGCATTGTTGTTGGTGCTGTTCATTTTTGACTCTTCCTGCTTTCCCATTATCCATTGATTGACGTCCGTTTCTATTTTCCGTAGGGTGAAGTGTGGCGTAAGCTGCACGTCTTTTTCCCAGGGCGATGTATGAAGCAGCTTAAACAATTCGATAGCCGATTGTTGTTCTTCTTCATCCGGGGTAAATTGCTCGTCGGTTGTTGTCTGCTTCCGATGTATGGTAAGCAGCTCATCGCTGGAGATATATTCTAGCTGTTCTACTGTCTGCCAGTCCAGCGGATAGAGTTCCAGTCCTGTATAGTGTATCTTTCGTCTGCTTCTTTCCGCTTCTTCAAGGGTGAGCCAAGCGTTGAGTCCTGTCCCGAAGCCGATCTCAAGAACACGTGGAGTAGCAGCAGGAGAGGCTTTCAGCCCCATATCGATGAAAATATGTTGAGACTCCGTGCGTGCCCCTTTCGTCGAATGATAATGCTCATTCAATTCCGGAACAAACAGAGTAGCGCTCCCGTCATCGGTTCTCTCAATTATTCTTTTCATCACCCAATCTTTAATACTTAATACCTAATACTTAATACTTTAAAAAAACACCTACCCTGCCATAGCATCCCAGGCACTTTCGAGCACATACAGGAGGAGGATATAACGTATCAGTTTGCCGACAAACATGGAAACGATAGTCAGCCATGTATTGCTTCGCATAAATCCCAGTGCAATGGCTATCACTTCCCCAATGGCAGGAAGAAAGGTAAAGAATGCCATCAATGCCCCTTTTCCTTGCAGGAACTTCACCATTTTGTCTACCTTTTCCTTCTTTACCTTGAAATATTTCTCAATCCAGTTAATTTTGCCCAAACGTCCCATGTAGTAACAGGTCATTCCGCCCACTGTATTGCCGAGAGTGGCGGATATCAGACAGGCTATCGGGGGCAAACCGAGTTTCACCAGTGCCACCAGCACCAGTTCGGAACTGAAAGGCACGATGCTCCCGGCCAATAAAGCCGAAATGAATAATCCCGGCAGTCCCCATTCTATGAGGAGTTGTATCATTGAATTTACGAAAGTGTCCATATATTAAAAGCGAATAAGAGGATGAGGCCGACCAGTGAAATTATAAAGAACACATTCGAACTTTTACTATTGGTCAGTACAAAGAAATGTCCGATCAGGATGCTGTTGCTTATGATAAGCAAGGGCAACAGAGCACTGCAATATGTCGGTTGTAAGGCAATCAGCAGGAACAGGAAGAGCGTCAGGTCTATCAAAAACTGGAGATAGGCACGCGTGCGTATCTTATCCTCAAATCCGGCAGCGATGCAATGGACGGCACTGACGATAAACATCACAAGCAGATAGCCGAGTATAGCCAATTCCCAAGGCTGAAGGATTTGCAAATTGAAGACTTCTCCGAAGGCTAATAGCTGGTTGAAAGGGCGATAGAACAATTCCATCTCATGATAGAAGAAGGCGTGTCCGAACAGCATCCAGTAGGGTAGCATCCATCCGATCAGCGCACCGCAAAAACTACGCGGGGTGAGCGACTGAAAGCGGTAGGCTTCGAGCAACCAAAGTGCCGAGAGGATGGTGAGCTGTGGGAAAAGAATGCTTCCTGCTCCGATAAAGAAGAAGGAATAGAATAAATAGCCCGCAGCTTGTGCTTGCTGATAGCTTTTAAACAGAAAATAAATAGAAATGAGAGTGCCCAGCGCGACAATGTCTCCTGTGTATAGTAAATGCATTCCCGGACAGACGGTGACCAGCAGGAAATAAATAGCTGTCTGCATGGAGG
Source organism: Bacteroides luhongzhouii (assembly GCF_009193295.2). Taxonomy (NCBI): domain Bacteria; kingdom Pseudomonadati; phylum Bacteroidota; class Bacteroidia; order Bacteroidales; family Bacteroidaceae; genus Bacteroides; species Bacteroides luhongzhouii. The sequence continues at coordinate 1,350,755 of NZ_CP059973.1, forward strand.
CCCTCATACGGATAATGCTGAACTGGTTGTTCAGCTCTATCAGAAAGTAGCCGATGATTGCGTAAACCAGAAAGCTGGCAATTCGCTCTGCCCATCCCGAAAGTAGTAAATCGCGGGTGGATTGCAAGAAAGAAGAGCTGTTTTCGACTGCTGTTGAGGCTATGGAGCCGGGAAATAAAAAGTAAGTCAACACCCAGCATAAGGCGCAGATGAAGATAACGGCAGGCAGGGTCCACCGTCCTGCCGTCACTTGACTTTGTAGTCTTTTATTTCTCATTTGTCTGTCAGTTCTTTTGCCGTTCGGCGGGCATATATCATCGCTTTGTAGGATCTGTATACCGTGCAAATAGGAGATTTATACCTGCCGTGGCGTATCATTGTAGGTTGTTTTTTACAAATCGAATCCGATGTCGCGGCGGAAATACTTCTTGTTGAAGTCGATCATGTCTGCCACTTTGTAGCTCTGTGCCAGTGCTTCTTCTTTTGTTGCACCGTAAGAGCAGACGGCAATCACACGTCCTCCGTTTGTCACCACTTGTCCGTCTTTCATGGCTGTTCCGGCATGGAAGATGATGCTGTCGGTGGCGGCAGCCTGTTCCAGTCCACTGATAGGGAATCCTTTTTCGTATGCTTCGGGATAACCGCCGCTGACAAGAATGACGCAACCGGCCGAACGCGGGTCCATCACCAGTGTCTTCTCGTTCAGGTTGCCGGCTGCTGTGCCTTCAAGCAACTCTACGAGGTCGCTCTGGATGCGGAGCATCACGCTTTCTGTTTCCGGGTCGCCCATGCGGACGTTGTATTCGATAACCATCGGTTCACCTTTCACCTTGATAAGACCAAGGAAAATGAAACCTTTGTAGGTGATCTTTTCTTCTTTCAGACCATGGATGGTCGGTTCGATGATGCGTGTGCGTACTTTCTCCATAAACACTTCGTCAGCAAACGGAACCGGAGTCACGCTACCCATACCGCCTGTGTTCAGCCCTTTGTCGCCTTCACCAATACGTTTATAGTCTTTAGCTACGGGGAGGACTTTATAGTTTTCTCCGTCTGTCAGTACGAATACAGAGCATTCGATGCCGCTCAAGAACTCTTCAATCACAACGGTTGCCGATGCGGAACCGAACATGCCGCCGAGCATTTCTTTCAGTTCTTTTTTGGCTTCATCAAGCGTAGGAAGGATGAGGACTCCTTTTCCGGCACAAAGGCCATCAGCTTTCAATACGTAGGGAGCTTCCAACGTTTCGAGGAAGGCAAGACCTTCTTCGATATTTTCGGAAGTGATGCTTTTGTAGCGGGCTGTCGGGATGTTGTGACGCATCATGAAGCCTTTGGCAAACTCCTTGCTGCCTTCCAGTTGTGCTCCTTGAGCTGAAGGACCGATCACGGCAATATGCTTTAGCTCCGGTCGGTTTTGGAAGTAGTCGTAGATTCCTTCTACCAACGGATCTTCGGGGCCTACCACTACCATTTGGATGTTCTCTTTCAGAGCAAAAGCACTGATTGCTTCAAAATCGGTTGCTTTGATGTTGACATTCTCGCCTACGGCAGTTGTTCCGGCATTCCCCGGAGCAATGTATAGTTTTTCAACTTTCGGACTTTGGGCAATTTTCCATGCCAGTGCATGTTCGCGGCCGCCCGAGCCTAGTAATAATATCTTCATCTTTGTATTGTTATAAATTTATACTGTTATCTATGATTTGTATGGATACGATGGGGTTTGTTAGTTTTATAAGTTCTGCTCAAAGTACCGGGTGATTTTCTCATGCAGATGTACACGGTCACGTCCTGCTACGTTGTGCTTGTGGCACGGGTAGATAAACAGATCAGGATAAGTGCGGGCATCTACACAGGCTTTCATGAACGACAGAGTGTGTTGTGGCACGCAGGTGTCGTCATGGTCGTCGTGAATAATCAGCAGGTGGCCTTTCAGTTGGCCGGCAAGGTTTTTCAGATTACATTCTTTGTAGCCTTCCGGATTGCTTTCCGGTGTATCCATATAGCGTTCGCCGTACATCACTTCATAATACCCCCAGTCGATTACCGGGCCTCCGGCAACGCCTACTTTGAATATTTCCGGGTAACGAAGCATCAGGGCGGTAGTCATGTGACCTCCGAAGCTCCATCCGTGTACGCCGATGCGCTCACTGTCTACGTAGGGGAGGGATTTCAGGAATTCAACGCCTTTTACCTGGTCCTTACCTTCTTCGATGCCGAGGCGGCGGAAAGTGGCATTTTCAAATGCCAGTCCACGGTTGCTGCTGCCACGATTGTCGATGGTGAACATGATATAGCCTTTGCCTGCCATGTATGTGTCCCATCCACGTGCGCCGTTCTGCCATCCTCCGGTGACGCATTGTGCGTGAGGACCTCCGTAGACGTATATGATGACGGGATATTTCTTGCTCGGGTCAAAGTTGGCCGGCTTCATCAGGCGGTAATGCAGGTCGGTGGTGCCGTCTGCCGCTTTGATTGTTCCGGTTTCGATGCTTGGCATCTGGTAGCCTTTGTAAGGGCTTTCAGCTGTCAGGAGGTTGACTGTTTCTTTGAAGTTCCTGGTGTCTACCAAGTTGATGACGCGAGGCTGGTCTTTTGTTGAATAACGGTCGATAAGATAAGTGCCGGAAGCGCTAAGCATACCGCTATGTTCGCTCTCCTTGCAGTTCTCGAATGGTTGGCTTATCTTTCCATTGCTCACGTTTACAGCGAAATGTCCGCTTTTCAAGCCTTCTACGGCTGTGAAGATGATTTCTTTACGCTTTGTGTTGAATCCCAGGACGTCGCTGACCAGCCAGTTGCCTTTGGTTAATTGTTTGGCTTTGCCGGCCTGGAAATAAGTACCACCGTTGGCGCTGCTATAAGTTTCACCTTTCATGTTGGCTGCATCGGCATCGAAGAGATAAAGATGGTTGTAGCCGTCACGCTGGCTTTGATAGATGAACTTGGTAGAATCCCACGGTAAAAACACGATTGCGTTCTGTGGTTCCACGTATTTAGGATGCATTTCTTCGTAGAGAACGCCCATCGGCTCTCCTGTCTCTGCGTTATACTGGCAAAGTTTGGCGTGATTCTGGTCACGGTTTATTTCAATCAGGTAGAGGCTTTTTTCATCCGGTGCCCAGCTGATATTGGTAAAATAACGGTCTGTGGGATCACCTGCGTTCAGATAAATGCTTTTGCCCGTAGCAGGGTTGTAAATGCCCACTTTTACCTGATGGCTCGTCATTCCTGCCATCGGATAACGTACATTGTTCACTTCACCTACGCGTGCAGTGATGTCTACAAGCGGATATTGTGTCACCATGCTCTCGTCCATACGGTAGAAAGCGAGCAGGTTGCCTTTCGGGCTCCAGAAAGTGCCTTTGTTGATACCGAATTCATTGCGGTGCACCGTTTGCCCACAAACGATACCTTCGGGTTCATTAGTTACCGCTTTTTCGTTCACATACAGATTGTTGCCTATCGTGTAAGCCACGTTTCCACTGGCTGCGCAATAGTCTTCATTAGCCGCTCCGTCTTTTGGCTTGAGAGTGCTGACAACTTGATTGTTCTTGAAGTCATATACAATGAACTTTCCTCCTATCGTGAATAGCATTTGTGTTTTGTCTGCCCATGGGAAACGGACGGAATACAAGTGTGATAACTTTCCTGCCTTGTTCTCTTCAAGCACTTTGTTGATCTGTTCACGAGTGATAACCATTGTTTCTTTTCCCGTTTTGGGTTGGATAGAATAAAGGGTATCTACGCCCGGCTTGATACATTCGTCACCCCACCATTGCAGTCCGTACAGGTTGTCTGCATAGCGGTAACTCTCGCCACCCGGAATCAATTCTTCCAGTGTCGGCTTTTTGGTTTCTTGTGCCATAACATTGAATCCGATTGGTAGTGCCAACAATAAAAGCATGGCTCTTTTTCCAATTTTACTCATTGCTCTTTTCTTTATTATTTGTTTTTAAATCCTTCTATTTTTACTCTGTCCAAGGGAGTCTGCTTTATTTGAATGGCAGCACTCAACTTGGCGAAAGCGGTGAATAGGTCGTCAAATTGCTTCTCGTAGCTTTCTCTGTCGGAGGATATGTCCTCTTCCAAGTATTCAATCCTTTTCCTCAATTCTTCCAATTCCTGTTTCGGAGCATGGGAGAGCAGGTATTGACGCATGTGGACGAAGGCATCCATAATATTAATACTGACTTCAATAGCACGGGGACTTTTCAGAACTCCAGATAACATTGCTACACCTTGTTCTGTAAAAGCGTAAGGCATTTTGCGAGTACCACCCCAACTTGATATTCCATTTTGGAATATCAAGTTGAACTCATCTTTATTTAATTGAAACATGAATCTTGCAGGAAATCGTTCGATGTTTCGTTTAATGGCTTTATTGAAGTTACCTGTGGTAACTTCATACATCTCCGCCAAATCAAAGTCCAACATAACTTTTTGACCTCTGATCTCATAAATTTTATTTTCAATGATAACAATGTCGTTCATTTTTTCTTTAATTGGTTGCTATCATAGATAGCTTATTGGCGAAAATGTTATTTGAACTTGAGGTTGCAATTTGTGACCTTAAGTTGGTTATCAGGGTGTTAATGAGTGTGTGATGTTATAATGTGTCATTAACTATTGAATGGTTTATTCCTCTTCCTTCTTCGGAATCCTCGGCTCCCGGTTCCCCCTAAATTCTCTTGGCCCTCTTGAATCTCTTCCTCCGCGGAATTCTCCCCGTGGCTTTCTATCTCTGTCACCACCTTTGAACTCACCACCTTCTCTGCGCGGCTTGTATTCTCCCTCTCTGCGAGATTTGGATTCACCATCCCGACGCGGTTTGAACTCACCTTCGCGGCGTGGCTTAAATTCTTTTCTTTCTTTGAATCTTGGAGCCTGTTCTCCTTCAGCCTCTTTCTTTTCTTCTCCCTCTTCCTGGCTCTTGAACTCTTTGTATTTTCCGTCAAAAATCTCATATTTGCGGAACTCACACTCCAACGGTCCATTAAACAAAGGAACCTTCTGACTTGCTTTCAGACCAATCTGGTCGAAACACTCTTCCCGATAAGAAAGCACCCATGCCTCGTTTCCTACAAACGCATGTTTCAGACGTTCACCGATCATCTGATAAAGTCCAAGCAAATCATTAGTGGAAATACGTTCACCATAAGGCGGGTTAGTGATGATAATCGACTTCTCCTGCGGTTGCTCAAACTGCTGGAACGGTTGCAGCTTCAACACGATGTCTTTCGATACACCGGCAGCTTTTATATTGTGAGTCGCAATCTCATTAGCTTTCGGATTGTTATCGTATCCGTAAATCTTATGAGCAAATTCACGCTCCTGACTGTCATCATTGTAAATCTCATCGAACATATCCGCATCGAAATCTACCCATTTCTCAAAAGCAAACCCCTTACGGAATACTCCCGGAGCGATATTCTTGGCAATCAGTGCCGCTTCGATAGGGATAGTGCCCGAACCACACATCGGGTCGATCAGGTCACATTCTCCGCGCCATCCGGTCATTAGAATCATGCCGGCAGCCAATACCTCATTTAACGGGGCTTCTACTGCCTCCTGGCGATAACCGCGACGGTGAAGTGATTCTCCGGACGAGTCCAAAGACAACGTACAGGTAGTCTGTGCAATATGAATATTCAGAAGTACATCCGGATTGTTGATACGTACCGACGGACGTTTTCCTGTTTTATCACGGAAATAATCCACAATCGCATCTTTCACCTTATACGAAACGAATTTCGAATGGCGGAACTCATCGCTGAATACTACTGCATCGATAGCGAACGTCTTGTTCACATCGAGATATTCTTCCCATGGAATAGCCTGTATTTGATTATAAACCTCATCGGCATCTTTGGCTGTAAAGTTTTTAATTGGTTTCAGGATACGGATGGCGGTGCGAAGGCAAAAATTCGCCTTATACATCATACGTTTATCTCCTGTGAATGAAACCATGCGACGTCCTATTTGAATGTCGTTGGCTCCTAATGTTGTCAGTTCTTCTGCAAGTATCTCTTCCAGTCCCTGGAAAGTCTTGGCTATCATCTCGAATTGTTCGCTCATATAGATTCTTTTGATTTTATTTTTTTGCTTTAGTTTGTACGATTCTTGCTCCTGCAGGAACATTCTCCGTTACCCAGATATTACCGCCTACGGTTGCGTCACGCCCGATGGTGATTCTTCCCAAAATAGTGGCGTTGGAATAGACAATCACATTGTCTTCCAGGATCGGATGGCGGGGGATTCCCTTGATTGGTTTTCCGTCGGCATCCAGCGGGAAACTCTTGGCTCCCAAAGTGACGCCCTGATATAGTTTGACGTTGTTGCCGATGATACTTGTGGCACCGATAACGACACCTGTACCGTGGTCGATAGTGAAGTGAGTGCCAATCTTTGCGGCCGGATGGATATCAATTCCCGTTTCGCTATGCGCCATCTCCGTGATGATGCGGGGAATCAAAGGAACACCCAGTTCCAGCAATTCATGCGCGATACGGTAATTGCTGATCGCTTTAATGGCCGGATAGCAGAAAATCACCTCTCCATAGCTTTCGGCAGCCGGGTCACCGTTATAGGCGGCTTCCACATCGGTTGCCAGTATTCTTCTCATGGCGGGTAACTTACTGATGAATTTAGCAGCAAGACGTGCAGCCTCTTCCCGTTTCGAGTCGGAGCAGACGTTACATTTTCCCTCTATGGAAGTGCTAAAACATAATCCGGCGAGGATTTGCTCACAAAGTAAATCAAACAATTTTTCAATGTTGACGCCGATGTGATAATTAATTGTCCGGCTGTTAATAGTAGAATTTCCGTAATATCCGGGGAAGAGAATAGAGCGTGAAAGCTCAATAATTTCATATAAGACTTTAGCAGAGGGCAGTGGTTCGCCATCTTTGTGCTGATGAAACAGTCCTTTATAAGATTCGCTTTCCGATAGCTCATCGACTGCCTGTGTCAAAATGTGGGTGAAGTTCAGTGGACTCATTAGGTCAGTTGCTCATATTTATATGGGCACAAAGGTATTAAAAAAATAATAAAATTCGCTGGGATTCAGGATAAATAATGTATTTTTGTCACATTCAAAACATGACATGAATAAGGGGGACTGATGAATCAGAGGACTGCTATGAAACTATTTGGGCTGTTAGGGCTGTTGATGTTGTTGAGTTGCGGATATGCTGATAGACACCGCAATAGCTCTTCGTGCGAACAGGTGTTGATTGATTCTCTGGAAGTTCGTGTACAGGACTCTTTGTTTTCCAATGTACATTATTCCCGCTCACAGGTGCTTGACGCACTGACACAGGCACAAGATTCCCAAGCTTATTATCGTCTGCTTGCCCTTTATGGGAAAACATTCTTTGTCTCTTCCGATTTTGATTCTATACTCTATTACAACTGCCGGGTAAAGGAATTTTCCCGGAAAGCTTCCGAATGTCCTCAATGGAATGATGTGTTATCCGATGTTTATAATATCGAAGGTAACGTGTGGATGCAACTGAACCGTCCTGATTCTGCAATTATCGATTATAAGAAAGCCTACGAATATCGCCTGAAAGGAAAGAAACTGCACCTGCTCCCGGATATTTGTATCAATACTGCTGATGCCTACCTGCATCGCAGTGACTTGGCACACACAGCTTCGTATTATCGTCGTGCCCTGTTTCTCTGTGATTCGCTGAATTTGTCCGAACACGCGAAATTCCCTGTCTACTACGGATTAGGGCAAACTTACATGGAACTGCGGGATTTCGATTTATCCAATTATTACTATGAATTGGCCGGACAGTATTTCGACGACATGAACGTGAGCGAACAATGGACTTATCTCAACAATCGCGGTAATCATTATTATTACCGGAAAGACTATCAGGAAGCTTTGAAGTATATGCGCAGAGCCAATGTGCTCGTCTCTTCTTATCCGCAGATGGTGTTTGAACAGAATTTTATCAAAGTAAACCTGGGAGAATTGTACTTGCTGACTGACAAACTGGACTCCGCACAGGTCTGTCTGGATGAGAGTTATCGGTTCTTCTCCGATATACAGCATAACTCGGCCGTACATTACATCGAAACCCAGATGATTGAACTGGCATTGAAGAAAGGAAATATAGCTCAAGCGAAAACAATGATCGCCCGGACTGCTCCTGTCGGGCATCTTGACGCCAATATGCTGACTATACGCAATCAGTATCTGCAACATTATTTTGAGCATATCGGTGATTACCGCCATGCCTATGAATATCTGAAACGTGATTGTCATCTGGATGATTCCATTCGTAGCGAACGAATACAGATGCGTGTTGCCGAACTGGATATGCGCTATAGGCAAGATACAATCGTACTTCGTAAAGAAATACAGATTCAGCGACAGGCAGGAGAGATGAGGGTGCTCAAATTGAGCGTATCTATTTGGGTGCTTGTCTGCGTGCTGCTTGTAGTGGGAGTAGTGGTGGTTGTCTGGTATATGCGTAAAAAGAGGGAGTTTCTTCGTCAGCGATTCTTCCAACAAATCAACCGTGTTCGCATGGAGAACTTGCGGAGCCGTATTTCTCCTCATTTCACTTTTAATGTATTGGGACGTGAAATCAACCAGTTTAACGGCTCGGAAGAGGTAAAACATAATCTGATGGAACTGGTGAAGTATCTTCGTCGAAGCCTCGAACTTACCGAGAAGTTGAGTGTATCCTTGCAAGATGAACTGGATTTCGTGCGTACATATATCGAATTGGAGCGCGGGCGTGTGGGGGAAGAGTTTGTAGCGACGGTCACAGTGGAGGACGGATTAGATGCAACCCGCATCATGATTCCTTCTATGATTGTACAAATTCCGGTAGAAAATGCGATTAAGCATGGACTGGCGGGAAAGGACGGAAAAAAGGAACTAAGTGTATATGTTTCCCGTGAAACAAATGGGATTCGCATGACGATTACTGACAACGGACGCGGATATCTTCCGCAAGTGGCTTCTGCCACACGGGGGACTGGCACAGGACTGAAAGTGCTTTATCAGACCATCCAATTACTGAATACAAAGAATAAAAGTGATAAAATACGTTTTGATATAACCAATAGAAGCGATGGACAAACCGGTACGCAAGTGTCGGTATATATCCCGTTTCATTTTTCTTATGATTTATGATGGAGACAGAAGAAAAGTATAAGGTAGTCATCGTTGACGATGAACGTACAGCGATTGATGCTTTGCGCCGCGAGTTAGAGCCCTATCGTGAATTTGAAGTAAAAGGAATCGCAGGGAATGGTGCAAAGGGTAAAAAGATGATTATGGAGTTGCATCCGGATTTATTGTTTCTCGATGTGGAGCTTCCGGATATCTTGGGGCTTAACTTACTAAGTGAAATTAGAGAGGATATTTTGTGGGATATGAAGGTGGTGTTTTACACTTCTTATGATAAATACTTGCTTCAGGCATTGCGTGAGTCGGCTTTCGACTTCTTGTTGAAGCCTTTTGAAGCGGAAGACCTGAAAGTGATTATGGAGCGTTACCGGAAGGCGATGACCTCTGCTTCGCTTCCTCTTTTGCCTTCTTTTGCCTCTTCTATCAGTGCATTAATGCCACAACAGGGCATGTTTATGATTAGTACAGTGACGGGTTTCAAGCTTTTACGCCTGGAAGAAATCGGCTTTTTTGAATATCTGAAAGACAAGCGTCAATGGCAGGTAGTCTTGTTTAATCAGACTCGTCTGAATTTGAAACGGAATACAAAAGCAGAAGATATTATCAGTTATTCACAAGCTTTTGTACAGATTAGTCAATCGGCTATTGTAAATGTTAATTATCTGGCAATGATTGATGGTAAATGTTGTCAACTCTATCCGCCTTTTCACGACAAAAACGATCTGATTATTTCCCGAAGTTATCTGAAAGAACTGCAAGAGCGTTTCTTTGTTTTGTAATGTAGACCTCATATAATGAAATACGCCACTTCTTCAGCAGAAGCGGCGTATCCTTTTGTTAGAATATTAGAATGAGAGAGAGAGTTTATGTTACATATTTGTATTATCCATCGTAACGGTCATTTCGGGTACCAGTACGTAGGCTTGTTTTTTAGCGTTCCATTTATAATAATTGGTAGTGACGGTCTTGCCTTCGTATGTATAGTTGATACGTAGGTCTTTTTCCCATTTGTCCTTGTTGCTGTTCCACTTCAAGGCTTCGCTTTCAATCATACGTTTATTGTCATCGTACTTGTAGTTGTATTTCATGTAGTTGGCAAGTGTGTTTCCGTCCATTTTGTAAACGGTCTGTCCCACTGTCATACCATTCTCTTCGATTGGATTATAAATCAATTGATTATCGTAGCTACGTGCAGAAGTAGCAAGCGATACAACAAGAAGAGCTGCAGATAAAACGAACATTTTTAAAGATACTTTTGCTTTCATGGCTATTTAAATTTTTGAGTTATACTTTCATTTGTCTACTAAACGTGTAGGTTTTACGCTGCAAATCTACATATTAATTTGGTATTTATGCATATTTGGAGATAAAAGATTGTCAAAATGTCAATAGGTGAGGTTGGGAATAGGTTGCTTTTTGCCAAGATTGGTGACAAAAAAATATCCGGCAGTCAATCTGCCGGATATAGAATGAATCACTTCGTCGAAAAAGGAATCCTTTTTATAGCTTTCTGGATAATGAGTTAAATAATATTAATGTGCTTCAAGCCAGTTTTTACCCCATCCGCAATCTGCTTTCAAGGGGACGTGCATACGGTATGCTTTCTCCATTTCTTCAATGACAATTTCTTCTACGCGCTCTTTTTCGTTGACGGGAACGCTGAAGTTTAATTCGTCATGTACTTGCAGAATCATTTTGGCTTGTATTCCTTCGGCCTGGAAACGTTGATAGATACGTGCCATAGCTACTTTTATAATATCTGCCGCACTTCCCTGGATAGGGGCATTGATGGCATTTCGTTCCGCATATCCGCGTACAACGGCATTGCGGGAATTGATATCCGGCAAGAAGCGTTTTCGGTGGAAAATTGTTTCCACGTAGCCTTTTTCCTGGGCCACCTGAATACTTTTGTCCATATAGGCTTTTACTCCCGGATAAGTTTCAAAATAACCGTCGATTAGTTCTTTGGCTTCTTTGCGGTCTACATTCATCCGTTCGGCAAGGCCGAATACGGATATGCCATAGATAATACCAAAGTTGGCTGTCTTGGCTTTGCGGCGCATGTCGGAGCCTACATCTTTCAGGTCAATCTTATAGATTTTGGCAGCGGTGGCAGCATGAATATCGTGATTGCTAAGGAAAGCGTCGATCATATTTTTATCCTCGCTGAGGTGCGCCATGATACGCAATTCGATCTGCGAATAGTCGGCAGAGAAAAAGAGGCAGCCTTCATCGGGGATGAATGCTTTACGGATTTCTTTTCCATTCTCGTCGCGGATAGGGATATTCTGTAAGTTCGGGTTGCTTGAACTAAGGCGTCCCGTAGCGGTTACAGTCTGGTTGAAAGACGTATGTACCCTTCCTGTGCGTGGGTTGATAAGTAGGGGAAGCGCGTCGATATACGTGCCCAATAGCTTTTTCAGTCCGCGATGTTCCAGAATCTTTTCTACCACAGGATGTTTATGCCGGAGGCTTTCGAGCACTTCTTCCGAGGTGACATACTGTCCGGTCTTGGTCTTTTTAGCCTTTTCTACAATCTTCAGCTTGTCAAACAAGACTTCGCCGACTTGCTTGGGGGAAGCGATGTTGAAGGTCTCACCGGCCAGTTCGTAAATCTCTTTTTCGATTTGCTCCATCTGGGCGGTGAAATGAGCGGATGATTGTTGCAGTGCTTCCGTGTCCAGCAATACTCCGTTTCGTTCGATATTGACCAATACCGGAACAAGCGGCATTTCTATATCATAGAATAAACGTTCGGCGTCATTCTCTTTCAGCTCTTTCTCCAATACGTTTTTCAGTTTTAGAGTGATGTCCGCATCTTCGCAAGCGTACAGATATACATCTTTCGGGTCGAGGTCGCGCATGTTCTTCTGATTCTTTCCTTTGGGACCTATCAGTTCGTCAATATGGATAGTCTGATAATGCAGATAAATTTCTGCCAGGTAATCCATTCCATGACGGAGTTCCGGTTGAAGAACATAGTGAGCGATCATCGTATCGAAAAGCGGACCTTTTACTACTGCACCATAATTTTGAAGAACGATCATATCGTACTTGATATTCTGTCCGACTTTTAACGAATTCTCATTTTCGAAGACAGGGCGGAACTCCTTTACGATTTTTAACGCTTCGTTCCGATCTGATGGAACAGGAACATAAAACGCTTCATTTTCGGCAATGGAAAAACTCATTCCGACCAATTCGGCATCCATTGGTTCGGTTCCGGTGGTTTCCGTATCTAACGAGAGAATTTTCGATGTAAGCAACTTTTGAATAATTTCTAGTCTTTTCTCCTCTGTATCAATAAGTTGATAGTTGTATGGATGCGATTCTAACGTCTCTAGATTCGATTTTTTTGCTTCATTCGGCTCATTGGACGTGAAATTCGCAAACAAATCGCCTTGTATTCCGCCTCCTTCTTCGGGAAAAAGTGGAAGAGGAGAGGGGGCGTTTTTTCCGGTGGCGACTTTACTTCCGGGAGCGGAGGTTATTCCATTTCCGGAAACCTCTTTTTTTAGTACCCGGTCGATGAGCGTTCTAAATTCCAGTTCTTCGAAAATATTTCGGAGTGAATCTTCATCTGCTTCTTCGCGGACGAGAGAGTCCATTTCAAGTTGGATGGGGACATCAATTTTAATCGTGGCGAGGAATTTCGAGAAAGTAATCATTTCCCGGTTCGTTTCCACTTTTGTTTTCAGTGCACCTTTCAGTTGGTCGGTATGCTCTAATAAGTTTTCGATGCTTCCGAATTCAGAAATTAGTTTTTGGGCAGTCTTTTCTCCTACTCCGGGACATCCGGGGATATTATCCGAAGAGTCGCCCATCAGTCCGAGTATGTCAATCACTTGTGCCGGAGACTGAATGTCAAACTTGGCTTTCACTTCCTCAACACCCATCACTTCGAAACCTCCTGTATGCTTGGGACGGTACATAAATACCTTGTCGCTTACCAGCTGCCCGTAATCCTTGTCGGGAGTCATCATATAAGTGGTGATGCCTTGACGGCCGGCTTCGGTGGCAAGTGTACCTATTACGTCGTCGGCCTCGTAGCCTGCAACTTCCAGAATAGGGATGCGGTAAGCACGTATAATATCCTTTATAATAGGTACGGAAAGGCGGATCGCTTCCGGAGTTTCCTCACGCTGTGCTTTATATTGTTCGAAAGCTTCGTGGCGGAAGGTAGGTCCTGCGGGGTCGAAGGCTACTCCTATATGAGTAGGATTCTCTTTTTTCAGCACTTCTTCGAGGGTGTTTACAAACCCCAGTATAGCTGAAGTGTTGAATCCTTTGGAATTGATTCTTGGGTTCTTAATAAAGGCATAATACGCCCGATATATCAGTGCATAAGCGTCTAAAAGAAATAATTTATTACTTGAATCCATAGATTTAATTAATTTTTCATGGTAAAAGTACAAAAAAATACGGTATTCAGCGTTTTATTATTACTTTTGTGCTCAAATTGTGTAATTAATGGACAGCATCTCACTCATCAGAACTCCGATTGAAGCAGAACTGAGAGACTTCAAAGAACTTTTTGATAGTTCTCTCTCCAGTTCAAATGCATTGCTCGATAGTGTCGTATCTCACATACGGCAGAGGAATGGTAAGATGATGCGTCCTATTCTTGTTTTGCTGGTGGCACGTCTTTATGGTGCTATATGTCCTTCCACTCTTCATGCAGCTGTTTCATTGGAGCTCCTTCATACAGCCAGTTTGGTACATGACGACGTCGTGGATGAAAGTACCGAACGTCGTGGACAACTCTCGGTGAATGCTATCTTTAATAATAAAGTAGCCGTGCTGACGGGCGACTATCTGTTGGCAACCAGTCTGGTACATGCCGAACGGACGAACAGTCACCGCATTATTCAATTGGTATCTACTCTTGGGCAGGATCTTGCTGACGGTGAGTTGCTTCAGCTTTCAAATGTAAGCAATCATAGCTTTTCTGAGGAGGTTTACTTTGATGTAATCCGTAAGAAGACTGCCGCTCTTTTTGCCGCCTGTACGAAAGCTGCCGCTTTTTCGGTAGGTGTAGGGGAAGAAGAAGCCGAACGGGCCCGTTTGTTGGGCGAATATATTGGTATCTGCTTTCAGATAAAGGATGATATTTTCGATTACTTTGATAATAGAGAGATTGGCAAACCGACAGGTAATGATATGCTTGAAGGTAAACTGACATTGCCCGCTTTGTATGTATTAAATACGGCAAAAAACGATGAGGCGCAAGGATTGGCAATCAAGGTAAAGGAGGGTACGGCTACTCTCGATGAAATTGCCCATTTGATCTCATTTATCAAAGAAAACGGGGGTATTGAATATGCCGTTCAGATGATGAATGCCTATAAGCAAAAGGCTTTTGATTTACTGGCTTCTTTGCCGGAATCTGATATTTGTGTAGCTCTCCGGGCTTATTTGGATTACGTAGTAGACCGCGAAAAATAATTACTTACGGTACTTGCCCAAAAGTGAATAACACAACAGCAACCGGTCCCAATCTTCTATTTTTCCCGATTTCATCGCTTTTCCTAAAAGGAAGCTCTTGTCTATTTCTTCAGCTGTATGAAGATCCAGGGAACATAATTGGGCTGCTTGTCCTATGTACTTCCAAGCTTGTTCCTTGCTGATATGCCCGCATGTTTGGGAGGCGCGTGCCAAGCTGACAAGCAATCCCATGTCCCATCCGATGATCCCTTTTTCTAAGTCATTTATCCATATAATCGGATCCCTTCTTTCCTCTGTATATTTCACGAATTTGTATAGATTCTTTCCTTGCCGGATGAAGCGTTCTACTCCGAAAAAACGCTTTTGGATGATGCTTTCGAACTCGTTGATGTTCTCTGTGGAGAGTAAGTAGGGGAGCATAATCTGGTAGGAGACCCTGTCTCCTTCGTTAATCAGGAACTGGAATAATCCGGTGACGGACTCGGTGTCGGTGCAGTGGAACTCTTCTGTCAGTAGTCTGGATAGTTTCTGCGGATGAACTCCGGTTTCCATGGAGTTGAGATAGAAGCCTTGCAGTCCGGCCTCCATATACCCGATGCGTAGCCCCTTCTTTTTCTCTGTTCCGAGGATAAGGTTCCGAGGGTTGTGATTGAATCGTAAGGTTCTCGTGTAAGCGTCCATCCTTGATACCTCCATAAAGTTCATGAAAAGCGTGAGAACTGTTGCTATGTATTGTCCTGAGGCTTCGGCAAGCCGTTATGAGTACACAAGCAACAGTCCCACGCTCCATTCGATATATAACAGAATTATATACATGAAGGTGCGTGAGACCCGTTTGCTTATTACCATTCATAACTTTGAATTTTGCCGAATTCCAGGAACTGGTAATAAATGAAACGTTCTCTAATATAACTAATTAGCTATATTTTCATCGCTAAACCTTTTACAAAGATAATTATTTTTCCGGATTGTTCAGTAACTATCTTTAGATTTTCTTAAATAAAAAATACCGCGTCGATTCCCGTATATACGGGAGTCGCGCGGTAAGGCGTATTTGATTGCTAATGTAGCCTTTAACTTTTAGAAGAACTTGATTTCTTCACCTTTGATGTCCGATAGTAGGAGGTTGGCCAAACGGCTGGTTCCCAGGCGGAACAGTTGGTTGTCAAGCCATTCTTCACCTAATAGTTCTTTTACAATAGTATAGTAAATAATTGCATCATTAACAGTGTTGATTCCACCTGCCGGTTTGAATCCAATCTTGTTTCCTGTCTTCTGGTAGTATTCTTTGATAGCTTCACACATCACATAAGCGGCTTCCGGCGTGGCGGCAGGCTGCTGCTTTCCGGTAGATGTCTTGATGAAATCTGCGCCCGAATACATGGATAGGATAGAGGCTTTCTTGATGTTGGAAGCACTCTTTAATGCGCCTGTTTCGAGGATTACTTTGAGGTGTCGTTCCTTGCAAACTTCTTTTAGTTCCTGTATTTCTTCACACATTCCTTCGTAGTCTCCGCTAAGGAATTTGCCGATGGAAATCACAATGTCTATTTCATCTGCGCCGTCTGCAATAGCCAGTGCGGTTTCTGCTACTTTCACTTCAATGAATGTCTGTGAAGAGGGGAAACCTCCTGATACACAGGCAATATTGACTCCGTCTACCTCCAGCGTATTTTTTACGACGGCTGCAAAGTTGGGGTATACACAGATGGCAGCTACGTTTTTCAGATCAGGATATTCATCGTCAAACTGATTGACTTTTTCGGTAAAGTGCATCACGCTTTCATCGCTGTCCGTACTGTTCAGTGTGGTCAGATCAATGCAGTTGAACAGGAATTTCTTAACGTCTTCCGTGTTGTTTTCCGGCACTTTTTTCTCAATCAATTCAGCTACGCGAGCTTGAATATCTGCATCGCTCAGATTGGTATTATACTTTGCCAATGCGGCCTTGTACTTGTTGGGCTGTGAGTTATTCTCTTCCATGATCTTTCAGTTTTGGATTGTTGATATGTCTTTTATTATCTCGTTTTGTTTTTTTCTCCATGCTTTTCCGGAAAGCGTCAGTGATGTCTACTCCCGTCTGGTTGGCGATGCAGAGAAGCACCCATAAGACGTCTGCTATCTCTTCATCTATATTGTCTTTTTCTCCTTCCTTGAAGGATTGATCGCCATATT
Source organism: Bacteroides luhongzhouii (assembly GCF_009193295.2). Classification (NCBI taxonomy): domain Bacteria; kingdom Pseudomonadati; phylum Bacteroidota; class Bacteroidia; order Bacteroidales; family Bacteroidaceae; genus Bacteroides; species Bacteroides luhongzhouii. Next base: position 1,367,529 of record NZ_CP059973.1, read on the forward strand.
TGCGGGCCATGACACGGGCCAGTTCTCCTACTTCTTCCGTCAGGACCGCCATATTGGTCAACTCGCTGAAGTAACGGACACCGTATGTTTTCACCCACTGGTCCACTTGTTTCTGTGCTTCTTCCAGAGTCATTTTTTTATTGATTAATGATTAGTATAGAATATCTATTCCTTGTTTTTGGTATCCATGCATATAGTAACAGGACCGTCGTTTAAAAGTTCAACTTTCATGTCTGCTCCAAAGGTTCCTGTGCCTATTTCTTTTCCCAGTGCGTCGCTTAAATCTTTGCAGAATTGCTCGTAGAGTGGGATAGAGACATCCGGTTTGGCGGCTTTGATATAAGAGGGGCGATTTCCCTTTTTGGTAGAAGCGTGTAGAGTGAATTGGCTGATAACTAAAATCTCGCCTCCATCTTCTAGAATAGACTTGTTCATCACCCCATTTTCATCGTCGAAGATACGTAGATTCACTATCTTTTTGCAGAGCCAGTCGATGTCTTCCTGTCCGTCTGCTTCTTCGATGCCAACTAATATCAGCATCCCTTTTCCGATGGACGATTTGCAGTGTCCTTCGATTGTTACTGATGCATGGCTTACTCGTTGTATAACTATTCGCATTGTTATTTATTCTATTTCGTGGTTAGGAAAGGCAAATTTACAAAATTCGGAAGAGAAAACGGTGTATTGGCGGGAAAATATTATAGGGTTTTGCCGAAGGCTTTAATGGTTTATTGTTTAGGCGCAGATTACATGGATAACGCGGTTTGGTAATTTAACCGTGAAATCCGTGTAATCTGTGTAATCCGTGCCTGAAATGATAGAAAGATAACTCGCTCCACTCCGCCGGCTTCTTATTAATCTTCTGATGATTCGTTGCTTAATCCCGTTTTTACAGTCTTAGCTTTCGCTTCTCCGATGATAGCGGCAATCTCCTCAAAAGAGGCTTCTTTTATTCGTTTTACGCTCTTAAACTCTTTCAAAAGTGCTGTTTTTGTCTTTTCACCGATCCCTTTGATAGTATCCAGTGCGGACGCAACTTGTCGTTTGCTGCGTTTGTCGCGATGAAAACTGATGGCAAAACGGTGAACTTCGTCCTGAATCTGTGTCAGCAGACGGAATAGTGGGCTTTGTTGTTTGATACCAATAGTCTGCGGAGGAAATCCAAAAAGCAGTTCCGATGTGCGGTGGCGGTTATCCTTTGCTAGTCCGGCAATAGGGATGGTCAGATTCAGCTCGTCTTCAATGACTTCTCTAACGACCTCCATTTGGCCTTTTCCACCATCGGTGATAATCAGGTCGGGTAGAGGGGAATTCTCTTCGATAGCGCGTTGATAACGCCTTCTGACAACCTCTTTCATGGAAGCATAGTCATCAGGCCCTACAACCGTCTTTATATTGTATTTCCGGTAATCTTTCTTTGATGGCTTGGCCTTTTTAAATACAACACAGGCTGCCACGGCGTCAGAACCTTGTATATTGGAGTTGTCAAAACACTCGATTTGCAGTGGTGGCCTTTCCAAATGTAACTCTTGCTGAATTTCTTTCATTAAACGCATGTTTCTTTGTTCCGGATTCAGCTTTTCTGCCTGTTTCAGGCGGTCGGCCTTGTACTGTTTCACGTTTAGAACCGAAAGATCCAGCAATTTCTTCTTATCTCCCCGCTGTGGAATGGTAAATACGACATTGTTTAACTCCAAATCGAGTTCAAAAGGCACTATAATCTCTCTGGACTGGCTTTTATAGCGTTCCCTCATTTCGATAATACCAAGCGTCAAAAGCTCCTCTTTTGATTCATTCAGCTTCTTTTTATATTCGAATGTGAAGGCCTGATTGATGGCGCCGTTTGTAATGTGCAGATAATTGATGAAAGCAGAATTCGACTCGTCTTCTTCGATTGAAAATACATCGATATTGTGCAATACAGCGCTTACTACCTCTGATTTGGAGCGGTAGTTCTCTATTAGAAGATATTTCTCTTTCACCTTCTGTGCCTCTTCAAACTTCATTTCGGCTGCCAACGTCTGCATCTTTTCCAGCAGCATACGACTGATGTCTTGTGTATTCCCTTTCAGGATTTCCTTGATTTCATCTATGTTTTTGAGATATTCTTCCTGTGATTGCAATCCGATGCATGGCCCGGCGCAGTTTTTTATATGATATTCCAGGCATACATTAAATTTGCCCGCCCGTATGTTTTCCGGACTTAGGTTTAAATTGCAAGTGCGCAAGGGATATAAATGCTTTATCAGGTCCAGCACCGCATACATCGATGGAATGTGGCTGTACGGGCCATAATAAGAAGAACCGTTTCTGATAACCTTCCTTGTTTTGAAGATTCTCGGGAAGTACTCATTCTGCACGCAGATAGAAGGGTAGGTCTTGTCGTCCTTTAATAGAACGTTGTAGCGTGGTTTATATTTCTTTATCAGATTATTCTCCAGCAATAGCGCATCTTCTTCCGTATTGACAACGATATAGCGGATGTCAGCGATTTTACTGACTAGTACTCGTGTCTTTCCCGGCTGATGCTCTTTGCTGAAATAAGAATAGACTCTTTTCTTTAGATTTTTAGCCTTTCCAACGTATATAATCGTCCCTTCCGTATTTAGATATTGGTAAATACCCGGTTTCTCGGGAAGGTTGGCTACAATTCCTTTCAAATATTCATTGGTTCTGCTTTCCGGTTCTGCATTCATAATTGTTGGGTATGAGAGATCGCTAGCTGCTTACTTTTGACACATTCTCTGCAAATAGACGCAAATCCTTTATAAAGTCAATACCGATTCTACTTCTACGTCGTCTCCGAACATTGATTTTCCATTCAAATCTTTCAGCTCAATGATGAAGTTTACATATACCTTTTTAGGCTTTAGTCTTTTCACCAATTCGCAAGCCGCTTTCATCGTGCCTCCTGTTGCCAGCAAATCATCGTGTAATAGAATTACGTCATTCTCATCCAGTGCGTCTTTGTGAATTTGCACGGTGTCTTTTCCGTATTCCTTGTCATAGCTTTCTTCAATCGTTTCTGCCGGTAGCTTGCCGGGCTTGCGGATAGGAATGAAACCTGCGTTCAGGCGGGTGGCTAAAATCGGTCCCATGATGAAGCCTCTTGATTCTATTCCTACTACTTTGGTGATCCCTTTGTCCTTATACATATCAAACATGATGTTTGATAATTCCTGCAAGCACCAAGGGTCTTTGAATAGAGTGGTGACGTCGTAGAACAGGATTCCGGGAATCGGAAAATCGGGTATTTCCCGAATGCTTTTGATTAGTGTTTCTTTGCTCATAATCATTGAATTATATCGTTTCTTTAAATGTTTTGTTTCACGTGAAACGTTGCCGCCTATCGTCCCGAAAGTACGAGCAACACGTTGATGTCGCTTGGAGAAACTCCCGGGATTCTGCTCGCTTGCGCAATTGTTTCCGGATCTATCTTTACCAGCTTTTGCCGAGCTTCGGTGGATAGGGACTGAATGGTAGAATAATCAAACTTCCCTTTGATTTTTATACTTTCCAGTCGTGCCAGCTTTTCAGCAATCATTCGTTCTCTGTCAATGTATCCTTGATACTTGATTAAGATTTCGGCAGCTTCGAGAATCTCTTCTTTCCGATCCTGATCCGAACTTGTCGCTTTCTCCAGTTCCCGTTGAAACGCCGGAACGTGTTCTGCTATATTCTCAATTGTCACTTGCGGACGGTTTAAGATTTCTATCAACTTGCATCCCTGACGTAGGGGAGTTGTTCCTATCTTTACGAGAGCATCGTTAATTAATGCCGGTTTCATCGAATAGTTGCGCGCGAAAGAAACGATTTGTTCCACAGCTTCCTTCTTGCTTCTTACCAGTTGATAGCGATCTTCCTTGGCCAATCCAAGCTTAAATGCTTTTTCTGTCAGGCGCATATCTGCATCATCCATACGAAGCAAAATACGATATTCTGCACGGGAGGTAAACATACGGTAGGGCTCATCCACACCTTTGGTAACCAAATCGTCGATTAATACGCCAATATATGCTTCGTCGCGGGCCAAAGTAAATGCCTCTCCACCGTGGCAGTTGATATGCGCATTGATGCCGGCTACCAATCCTTGTCCTCCTGCTTCCTCGTATCCGGTAGTGCCGTTCACTTGTCCGGCAAAGAACAGGTTTTTGATAATCTTCGATTCCAACGTATGTTTTAATTGGGTCGGATCGAAGTAGTCATATTCGATAGCGTATCCCGGACGATAAATAACCAGATCTTTGAAAGCCGGGATCTGCTTCAGTGCTGCAATTTGTATTTCCATCGGAAGTGAAGAAGAGAATCCGTTAAGGTATAACTCTTGTGTGGTTTCTCCTTCCGGTTCCAGAAATAACTGGTGCTGGTCTTTATCGGGGAAAGTAACAATCTTGGTTTCGATGCTCGGGCAATAGCGTGGCCCGATACTTTGTATCTGTCCGTTGAACAGGGGAGAATCCGGCAAACCTTCACGCAAAATCCGGTGTACTTCTTCATTGGTGTAGCATGTCCAGCATTGAAGTTGCTTTAAGTGGTGCGTACTGGTATTCATGAAGGAGAATTTATGGAAGTCGCATTCGCCGGCTTGTGTTTCCATTTGGTCAAAATGAACGCTGCGCGCATCAATTCGTACCGGAGTACCGGTTTTCATTCTTCCGTAAGTGATACCGTGGCGGGCGATGGATTCGGTCAATTGGTAGGAAGCCGGTTCGGCCATTCTTCCTCCCGGTAATTGGTGGCGTCCTATATGCATTAATCCGTTGAGGAAAGTTCCTGCGGTGAGCACAATACATTTTGCTTTGAAAGTGACACCCCATGCAGTAACCAATCCGGTAACTTCACCGTTTTCAACGAGCAGTTCGCATACTGTATCTTGCCAGATATGAAGGTTGGGCGTATTTTCCAGTCTCTCTCTCCAGGACCAAATGAACTTAGCCCGGTCGCATTGGGCGCGGGGGCTCCACATGGCAGGGCCTTTCGAGCGGTTTAGAATTCGGAACTGAATGGCTGTTTCATCTGTCACCAATCCCATCTGTCCACCCAGTGCATCTATTTCACGTACAATTTGTCCTTTGGCGATTCCTCCTACAGCCGGGTTGCAACTCATCTGTCCAATCTTGTTCATGTCCATTGTGATGAGACAAGTTTTGGAACCTAAATTAGCTGCGGCTGCCGCTGCCTCACAACCAGCATGTCCGGCACCAATTACAATTACGTCGTACTTAAAATCCATTCCTATCTTATTTATTATCAAACGCTGCAAAGTTACGGAAAAGTTGCGAGACTTGTATCTTCAAGCTGTTTTTGCTTCTGAAAATCCGGGGAGGAATCCGGCTTGACTGAAAAAAACGCCGTAATTTTGGATTAGAAATATGCAGATTGTTCGAAAATAGGCTGTTTATTGCCTTTTGTGTTTTTATATTTTTGAATGGAATGGCAATATATTGTATTTTAAATCCCCTGTTTTGCTTTCTTTTTGTTAGTTGCACGTTTGCCCGATTATGAGTGCAACTAGAGAGTAAAAGGAACGATTTGTAGAAAATACGGATTGCTGTGGGAATAAACTTGAGATTTACATTCAAAATCTACCCTACGTCTTGACATAAGTCAAAAAAACAAGCCTAAATGTGTTTTTTTGTATAATGGCTTTTGTTGTTTTCGCAAACAGCTATACCTTTGCAGTGTAGTTGTGAAACTACTTATATTTTAGGTATTAGAAAAAGGTAATAATTAAAAGGTATTAGTTTATAAAATTGAGGTATTAGATTTTAAGATTAGTTTTTAGGAAAAAGATTGTTTTGATTAGGTATTAGGAAAAAGACGTTTTCAGGTAAAGAGTAAATGAAAGATGAAGAAAAAGAAGAATCCCATTTATGGGGATTCTTTAAAGGTGGGGCGGAATAATTCGCTCTTTTTTTGTACCCTTTGCTCTCGTGAATAATAGGTTCATCAGTAATAATATACATTCGGCTGTCTGATGAGATATGACGATGCAGGATATAGTTTTATGCCAATATCTTTTCTTTACTGAATGTTTGTTCATTCTCTTCACATGAGGATAAGTATCAAGCTATCAACTCTTTCGTGTGATTACTCTAAGAAATATGCTTCTTTCACATCTTCACAGTCGTTAGCGTGAAGGATGTGCCGCATCTTTTCCATTCATGAAGATACGCGGATGCAACGCTGCTTCTTCTTCCGAGGAAGCATTAGGATTTTCATACCAATCAAACACAATAGCCATTACTTCTTATTAATTTAAATGTGTAACTTCATCATAGGACAACTTTAATCGGCTATTCGGACGAGTGGAATCGGCTGTTCAGTCAACTATTGTCAGCCAACCGGACAACTCCAGTCGGCTTCTCCTAAACAAGTACTAAAGATACGACAAAGTAACGACTTATCCGCATAAGAAAGCTTGTTTTTCATTTCAGGAGAAAATAAACTTTTTCTTAGTTAAATACTTGCAAATCCCATATCCCATGTTATACCTTAGCAGTATCAACCGGTCGAAAAAACAACATTTATTCATTTAAAAAGAAGAAAAATATGAAGACATTAGAATATAACTCGAAACGTTTGGCAAAAAGAATACGAGCATTGATGAAAGAATCGTCAAACGTCATCGTTTCACCGAACACGTCAAAGGAAGAGCCAAAAATGCAAGAAGTGCATGAGCAGGAAGCACATAAGCAACCCGTCCTTCTGACACAACAAGTGATTGACTTCCTGAAAGCACAATATGACTTCCGCTACAACCTGCTCACCGAAGAAACCGAATTTCGGCCATCCGGCCAACGAGACGTTCCTTTCTGCCGCATAGACAAGCGAGAACTGAATACTTTCTGCCTGGAAGCCCACAAAGAAGGAATCAACTGCTGGGACAAGGATCTTCAAAGATATATCTACTCTACCCAAGTGGAAAGTTACCACCCTTTCCGACTTTATATGAACGAACTACCTACCTGGGACGGAACAGATCGGTTAAAGTCCTTAGCGAAGCGAGTATCCGACATTCCTCTATGGATAAAAAGCTTTCACACCTGGATGCTCGGACTTGCCGCCCAATGGCTGGGAGTGAATCAAGCACAAGCGAACAGCGTAGCCCCGATACTTATCAGCGAAGAACAGGGACGCCATAAATCCACTTTCTGTCGCATGCTGATGCCGCCACAACTGGCCCGTTATTATTCGGATAATCTGAAATTAACCGCACAAGGCAATCCCGAACGTCTCCTGGCCGAGATGGGATTACTAAACATGGACGAATTTGATAAATTCGGAGCGAAAAAGATGCCATTACTGAAAAATCTGATGCAAATGTCCAGCCTCAACATCTGCAAAGCCTATCAGAAAAATTTCCGGTCGCTTCCCCGTATCGCTTCTTTCATCGGAACGAGTAACCGGACGGACTTACTGTGTGACCCGACAGGCAGCCGCAGATTCATCTGCATTGAAGCGGAACATGATATTGACTGTACCGGAATTGAACATTCACAAATCTATGCCCAACTGAAAGAGGAATTGCTTGCAGGTGCCCGCCACTGGCTTAATAAGGAGGAAGAACATGCTTTGCAATATCATAACATGGCATACTATCATGTCAACCCTATAGAAGACATTGTACGCAACACATACGCACCTGCCACGTTGAACGAACCGGATTGCTTGTCACTCTCCGCTGTTATTATTCATCAGGAATTAAAAAAGAGATTTCCTGCCGTGCTTCGCAACTGTACACCTATCCAACTGGCGCAAATTCTGACCGCAGCAGGTATCAGCCGACAGCATACGAGATTGGGTAATGTGTATTTGGTGAAGAAGGTGAAAGGCTGTGAAGAGTGAGAATGATCCTGTTTGTTCACATTAGATATCTGTGAATAAGGTAGTTGTATCTTTGTGACGACTGTGAATAACAGCATATGTCATTATAATCAGAAAGTAATAAATAATCAAGCCTCGGACATATTTTGATTGGTAATGACTTTAGTTCCAATAATGTTGTTACTAATCGAAGTATTTCTTGTTTTATATTCTTCTTTAAAGCTAGTCTTTATACCTTGTTGCATTTTATTTTCTATTTTGTAAGCCGGCAAGGTCTGCGTTTCTGAAAAAAACAATATATTTGCATCCGTAATTATCGCAAAAGTAAGTAGTTACGGCGGTTTTTGTGAATTCTGTTCTCTTTTTTCGCAGGTAATGTGACAGTATGAACGATAAAATTGACACCATAGTAGCGGGAGTAAACCGGAAGGATGAAAAGATGTGGGGCGATTTCTACGATCGTTTTTATGCTGCTTTATGTGTTTATGTTTCCAAGATATTGCCGGTTCCTGATGCGGTGGAAGATTTGGTACAGGAAGTCTTTATTTCTATATGGGAGGGGAAACGTACTTTTTCTGGTATTAAAGAGCTTACCAATTATCTTTATCGCGCCTGCTATAATAACACCTTATTATATATACGCAATAATCAAATCCATGATACCATATTGAGTTCTTTAGCTGAAGAAGAAAGCGTGGAGGACGAGGATATGATTTATGCATTGACGGTAAAAGAAGAAATTATCCGCCAACTGTATTGTTATATTGAAGAACTTCCTGCCGAACAGCGCCGGATTATTTTAATGAGAATCGAGGGATATACATGGGAGGAGATAGCGGAACGTTTAGAAATAAGTATCAATACTGTTAAAACTCAAAAGACACGCAGCTATAAATTCCTTCGTGAGAAGCTGGGCGACTCTGTTCATTCTATTATTCTTTGTTTATTTCTCTAAAAAGATAAAAAAGTCAATTTGATACATCTTTGTCTTTTTATTGATTACTTAAGATTTATTTTCTTTGTTAAAAACAAGCGGATTCCTTTAATAATGTGACATAATGTTATATTTTCGCCCCTAGAATCCTCTCCTTTACATTCTTATCTCAAAAAAATATCATCTTTTTGTCACCCTTTTCTGTGAGTTATGTATATCTATAATAAAGCAAATTAAACAGTTGTTTAATTTAAAAAGGGAAAATAAGATGAAGAAGTTCGAAAATGTATATCAAGATGCCGCTTTAATGAAGAAAGCTCTTTTAGGAGAAGCTAATGAATCGGAACAGCAAGAGCTTGAAAAGCGATTGGCGGAATGCCCGGACTTGCAAAAAGTGTATGAACAATTGCAGAATGGCGAGACATTAGGAGTTGCATTTGAAGAATATAAAAATTATTCATCAAAGAAAGCCTATGAATCTTTCCTTCAGAAAATCGGACAAACGGAACCGGAGGTAATAAAGAAGCCTCGTATTTTCCGGATTTGGTGGTCTATTGCAGCAGCTGTTGTTTTTTTAGTAATCGGTTTATCTTTCTATATGTCGAATTATGTTTCGACTGAAGAGGAAAGCAAGCCATTGATTCAGCCGGGAGTTCAACAGGCACAATTGACTTTACCCGATGGTAGCATTATTGATGTGCATAAGAAAGAAATTAACGTAATAGTAGACGGTGTCCAGGTAAAATATAAGGAAGGAGTGCTGTCATATAAACCGACCGCCACAACACAACACACACAGAAAAGCGTCGAAGAAAAGCCGGTAGAATCAAATGAACTAGTCATACCACGTGGAGGGGAAAATACTGTGGTCCTCGCCGATGGAACAACAGTTCATTTGAATGCTGGTTCCAAGCTGACTTATCCGGTACGCTTTATTGGCAAACGCAGGATTGTAGCTTTGGAAGGTGAGGCCTATTTTGATGTTGTGCAGGATGAATCTCATCCGTTTGTGGTACAAACTCATCTTGGAGAAGTGATGGTGCTTGGTACGGCATTCAATGTGAATGCTTATGCCGATGCTTCCGTTTGTTACACTACATTGGTACATGGAAAAGTACAATTCTCTGCACCGAATGTCGGAACGGTAACTCTTCAGCCGGGTGAACAAGCAGTGGTCTCTGCCAATGGAACAGAGAAACGTACCGTTGATCTGGATGAATATATCGGTTGGGTAAACGGTGTGTACAACTTTAAAAATCGTTCTTTAGGGGAGATTATGGAGACATTTGAACGCTGGTATGATATACAGGTTTATTATGAAACGCCGGAACTGCGCGATATAACTTACAGTGGTAGTTTGAAACGTTATGGAGCGGTCAATTCTTTCTTGGATGCTTTGGAACTGACAGGCGATCTGACCTATAAAATCAGTGGCCGGAGAGTATTGATATACGATGGAATGAAAGAGTAAGAATAAATAGAATATTAGGTAAAGTTTAATCATTAATTTATGAGAGAAAAACGATGGCTACTATGTTTTTTAGTGGCAGTGTGTTGCACATTTAGCACATGGGCTCTACCGTCACAGGATAAGACGGTAACTTTGAATCTGCATAATGTCTCTATCGAGACAGTTTTGGATGCAGTGAAGAAACAAACAGGAGTGAATATGTTGTATAATTCACAAATGTTTAAAGGAGTTCCTCCCGTATCAATTAATGCGAAAAATGAGAAATGGGAAGTCGCTCTGAAGTTGATTTTAAATCCCCAAGGATTTGATTATGTGGTGAAAGACGGTATTGTTGTTGTTCGTAAATTGCAGACCGAGAAGCGTGACAATCGTATCCGTGGTACGGTTATTGATTCGAATAAGGAACCGATACCAGGTGCCAGCATCATTGTGAAAGGTACTCGTACAGGTACTTCTACAAATATCGAAGGTGAGTTTACTTTGGATGTTAAGGATGATAAGGTGACTTTGGAAATCTCTTTTATTGGTATGAAAAAGCAGACTCTTCAGGTGGATGCTACCCGTCGGAAAAGTCTTGAAATTACTTTGGTTGATGATGTGAAAACACTGGAAGATGTGGTTGTGACCGGATATAACAATGTTCGTAAGACCAGTTTTACCGGTAGTTCTACACAGATATCAGGGGATGATCTGCGTAAGGTTTCTCAGACAAATATTCTGGGTGCTTTGCAATCATTCGATCCCTCTTTCCGTTTGATGACAAACAATCAATTTGGTTCCGACCCAAATGCTTTGCCGGAAATGTATATCCGCGGACGTTCAGGAATAGGAGTGAAAGAACTAGATAGAGACCAACTGTCTAAATCTAACTTGGAAAATAATCCGAATCTTCCCACCTTTATTATGGATGGCTTTGAGGTTAGTATAGAAAAAGTGTATGATTTGGATCCGACTCGTATTGAGAGTATGACTATACTAAAAGATGCTGCTGCTACGGCTATTTATGGTTCTCGTGCTGCCAATGGTGTCGTAGTAATTACTACTGTAGCTCCAAAACCAGGAGAAATACGAGTATCTTATAATTTCACAGGTACATTAGAATTGCCTGATTTACGTGATTATAATCTGGCTAATGCCTCTCAAAAATTAGAAATTGAGCGATTGGCAGGTCTTTTTGAGAAAGGAAATAATAACAATATAGATACTTCTCAGGGAATGAATGCTTACTATAAAAAATATGCATTAATTCAAAAGGGGATTGATACGGATTGGATGTCATTGCCTTTGCAGAATGCCTTTGACCATAAGCATAGTGTATATATAGAGGGAGGTACTCCTAATCTTCGGTATGGCGTAGATGCTTCTTATAATGGTGTGAATGGTGTAATGAAAGGCTCGGGCCGTGATAGGTATTCTATTGGGTTCTCTTTAGATTATCGGGTAAAGCAATTGCAGGTCAAAAATACGGTTACTTTTGGACATACTAAATCTAAAGAGTCACCTTATGGTTCGTTTAGCGATTATACACGTATGCAACCTTATGAGACTCCTTACGAAGATGATGGAACATTGAAGCAAAAAATGCTTTATTCAATATCATCAAGCTCACGTACTTCAAATAATCCATTGTATGAAGCGACATTGGGGAATTATGAATGGAGTGCTTACGATGAATTAGTGAATAATCTTAGTCTGAACTGGTATTTGAATGACTATTTGACTGTGAAAGGACAATTTAGTGTTACTAAAAAGTATGCTAGCAGTGAGAAGTTTTATGATCCGCTTTCATCAAAGGTAAGTGTCTATGGTGAGAGTGATGATGCATATTTGGCTGGTGATTTGTATACGGAAAAGGGTGGAAACTTTGATTGGAATACAAATGCTTTTTTGTATTACACTCGCTCGTTTCATAGCAAACATAATATAAATGTTTCTGTGGGATGGGAGGCAGCTTCATCCAATACCGATAATACAAAGGCTCACTATCGGGGATTTCCGTCCGGTGAATTTAATTCGTTGAATTATGCTACTGAGATTTATAAAAAACCTACCCGTACAGAAAACACGACTCGCCGTATTAGTACATTAGCTACTGCGAATTATACATGGAATGATATTTATTTGGCTGATGCTTCAGTTCGTTTCGATGGTTCTTCTGAATTCGGAGCAAATCAGAAGTGGGCTCCCTTCTTTTCAGGTGGTCTGGGAGTCAACGTTCATAACTATGCATTTTTAAAAGGAAATAAAGATATTAATAAATTAAAAGTCAGAGCATCTTATGGGCGTACTGGTAAAGTGAACTTTCCAGCCTATGCTGCAACGACAATGTATCAGTCATTATTTGACGAATGGTATATAACGGGATATGGAGCTGTCCTTAAAGCATTAGGTAATAAGGACCTGACTTGGGAAAAAACGGATAAATACAATATAGGTATAGAAACATTGTTCTTTAACCAACGTTTGACAGTTGAGGCCGAATATTATTATGAAAAGACGATCGATTTGATTAATGATTTTGGTTTGTCTAGCACTTCAGGTTTCTCCTCCTATAAAAACAACATGGGTGAGGTTTTAAATAAAGGATTTGAACTGCAATTACGGGCAGATGTTTTTCGTGATCGTAACTGGACAGTAGCTTTATGGGGAAATATGGCCCATAATACGAATGAAATACTTAAAATTTCGGACTCTCAAAAAAAGTACAATGAGCGTGTAGCTGCATTTTATCAAAAAGAGATAGATAAACAGTTGACTACTAATAGTTCCTTGTCGGATGCCAATTATTCGGTTCCTATTCCACAGTATGCTGAGGGACAGTCGCTAACCTCTATTTGGGCAGTGCGTTCTTTGGGGATTGACCCTACTACAGGTAAGGAGATATTTCTTAATCGTGACGGCAGCGTGACAGACAAATGGGATGCAAGCCAAGAAGTGGCGGTTGGCAATACCGAACCTAAATTTAATGGTTCATTCGGTCTAAATGTTACTTATAAAAATTGGAGCCTATTTGCATCCTTCTTGTATGAATGGGGAGGACAAGAATATAATCAGACTTTGGTGGATAATGTGGAAAATGCAAATATTAAGACAGGAAATGTCGACCTGCGTGTGTTGACAGATCGTTGGAAAAAGCCCGGGGATATCGCACAATTCAAGGATATTAAAGACAGCAATCTGACAACTTTGCCAACCTCCCGCTTTGTACAGGATAAAGCCTTATTGCATTTAAATTCATTAACGATCAGTTATGATTTTGATCGGGAGTGGATTAAAAAACATTTACGGATGAATATGCTTCGTTTAGAGGCAAATACAAGTGAATTAATTAACTGGAACTCAATACGCCAAGAACGAGGATTAAGTTATCCGCGTTCATGGAAAATGAGTTTCTCTTTGAAAGCACAATTTTAAGGAAAGGAAAGAAGAAGATGAAAAAGATATATAATACCTTACTTTCACTGGGGATAGTGGCTATGATATTTTCTTCCTGTAGCGACTGGCTGGATGTTCGCCCGTCAGATGAAATTAAAGAAGAATTTTTGTTTGAGACGGGAAATGGATATCGTACAGCTTTGAATGGAATTTATCGTAAACTGTCCACTCAAGATTTATATGGACAAAACCTAAGTTGGGGTATTGTCGATGCATTGGGTGGGATGTATAATATGGATGGAGTATCAAGTGTTGGAGGAGGTTATGCTATACAAAAAATATCGACGCGTGCTTTCAAAGATATAGAACTGGTATCTACTACCAATGCAATGTGGGAAGCTGCATGGAACATCGTTGCCAACTGTAATAATCTGATTCAACAAGTGGAGAGTGCGGATACAACGCTTTTTTATGAGGGTGAAGAGGAGCGTAATATGATTTGGGGAGAAGCCATTGCATTGCGTGCTTATATACAATTTGATTTGCTACGTTTGTATGCACCAGCCCCATCTACCAATCCTGGAGAACGTACATTTATTCCTTATGTTGATGAATATCCTGCGTATGTGAATAATAAGCAAACAGTAGCGTATTGTCTTGATCATGTAGTTAATGACCTGAAAAAGGCGCAAGATATTTTAAAACCCATTGATGAGGCAAAATCATTTAGAGTTTATGATCGCTTAGAGTATATAGCTAGTGGTGAGGACCGTTTTCTGAGGGAACGTGGCTATCGTTTAAACTATTATGCGATTACTGCATTATTAGCTCGCGTTTATTTGTATGCCGGTAATTTAGATATGGCTTATGACGAAGCCATGAAGATTATTAAAGTACAAAATGCTAAGCGTTGGTTTAATTTCACTAGTGAATATAATATTACAGATAAAAGAAATATTAAGTTTTATGATGATATCATTTTCACGTTGTATACGACAGAGGTGACTGATTGGGATTTGGAAATAAGTTATAGTTCAGAGGATCAGCCGGATTATAGTCAACATTATTTGTGTTGGCATGCTGATAAAGTCAAGGATGTTTTTGGTAACGAAGGTAGTGATGATTATCGTCTGTTATATCAGTTTGAAGAAAAATATTGGGGATATCGTACATTGAAGTATCACAAGCAAGAAGAAAAAAGCACTGGTGGGAGATGGGGAAATCCCATGCTACCGATGATACGTATGTCTGAAGTATATTATATTGCTGCTGAAGCTATCTGTAATAAAGACTTGGGCGAGGCTCGAGAATATATTAAAAAGGTAAAAAATGGACGTGGAGTGAGTGTTGATTTATCAAATTTGGATAAGAATGGACTTGTAGATATGATTGTGAATGATGCACAACGTGAATTATTTGGGGAAGGACAAGTGTTCTTTATGTTTAAACGTTTGAATCGGCAAGTAGTAAACTATTCGGGCTCTAGCACATCAGTTAAAAGAGAGCCTGTTCTTCCAACAGAGGAAAATTTTGTTCTTCCGTTACCGGATTCAGAAAGTAATATAAAATAAAACATAATATTATGAGTAATAGATATATATTTTTGATAATAATAGGGTGTTTGATTGCCACATTTTTTTCTTGTGAGGAAAAAGAACTTATGGTTAATGCCAACGATGTATCTTATATCATTTTTGGAAAGGATATGATGACGGACACAACGAGTACTTCTTTTACATTTTATGATGAAGGTGAGGATGCAAAGGTTGATTTGGAAGTACAGATTTACGGGAAGTTGAGAGATACTGACGCTAAATTTACTGTTGCGGTAGATGAGAAAATTACTACTGTTCCTGAAGGATATTATGTCTTGCCTTCTGAAGGTATGATTGAGGCAGGAAAACTGAGAGGTACAATTACAGTTACTTTAAAGAATTATCCGGATTTAAAGGAATCTACTAAATTATTGGCAATAAAAATAAATGGTGAGGGAGATGTCAAACCTGGATCTTATCGATATTCAAAAGCCATCATAGCTGTAACAGATCGTTTGTTTAAACCAGAATGGTGGGCGGTGAATGACCGGGGAAATGAGACTTATTTCGAGAATACAGTTGAAAAGTATTATTTGGGTACATACTCGGTGGAGAAATATAAGATGTTCTTAAAGGAATTAATAAAAGATGATGTTGTCTTTGATGGAAAGGATATGCAGGTGATGCGGAAATATGCTTTGCGATTGAAGAATACGCTGAAAGAACTAAAAGCAGCAGGTACTCCGGCCTTGGATGAGCATGATAATGAAATAACTGTAGTTGTTGCTGGATAAAATAATAGAAATAGAAGAAGTATGAAAAAACTAATAATATATAGTTTATTGCTGTTCATAGTAACGGGATTTTACAGCTGTTTGGATGACAAGAATAACTTTGATTATAAACAGGTGAATGAGTTGGATGGTGAAATTCTTAATATAGATATTGCTGGATATGAGGTTAATGTAGGTGAGGAACTTACCATTTCACCTACTTTTAAGTTTACCATAGACAAAGAAAACCCAGATGTGAGTTATGAGTGGTATTTGGATGGTAAGAAGTTAGATGCAACTACCCCTTCATATACTTTCTCTTCTGATAAATATGGCATTTATGAGCTTACATACGCGGTTGTCGATAATAAAACCGGCGTTAAGTTTTCACTCTCTACAAAGATAACAGTGACATCAGCTTATTTGAAAGGTTGGGCGATATTATCTGATATAGACGGGCGTTCTGCGCTTTCTTTTATTAAAGTGAAGACAGTGAAGAAACTGTATTATAATTCGTATGGAGAGGAAGCTTATAAAGATTCTGTTGTGTATGAAGAAGTAGAAAAAGATATTATCCCTGACTTAGGGACAGAACCTCGTCGTTTACTTGAAAGTACGGGATATTGGGATTTGGCGTATCAGGACTTAAATAGTGGTGAAGAAGTTCTGTATGATGAGCTTGTTGTCATGCAAGGTAGTAAATGGGTGGAGCTAAACGGTAATTCGCTGATGAAATCTGTATATACAGAAGAGGAATTTAACGGAGACATTCCTGATGATTTTTCTCCGGTGGATGCTGTGATGACTTATTCTTCTAAATTCTTGTTTAATCAGAATGGGTATATATACTATAATCAAAGGGCTGTTGCCAATGATTTTCATGCAGGTTTTTATCTATCAGATCCAATATGGGGCGGCACTCGTTTCAAAAAGATGTATGGTATACAGAAATTTAATGATTATATGCGTACAATTCCTGTATTGACTACTGATAATTCATTACAGTATATTTGGGATGGGGGGCTGACATATGAATTTCCTATAATCCATATGAATACTTTAATGTATAGTGGTAATGTATATGAAATAGTAGATAATGAAGGAAAGAGCGATTCACGCTTTCAGAATATGGAATATGAGATTATTAACATGTTGCCAGCCTCTACTGAAAAGGATGATTGGTATGATACTTGTATGCCAAGATGGGTGGCTCTACTGAAAAAGGACGGCAATTATTTTTTGCGTAATTTTTCATTAGATACTTATTATGTGAATCCTCCTGTAAAAGTTGGAGATTATTTTGAAAAGAATATTAAAAGTGAGATGTTTGCAGATTATAAAGATATGGTGGTCTTTCAAAATAAGCGATATGTCGTAATTGCAAATGGTGCTGAACTATGGTATTGTTCAACTACTGATGAAGGTGACAGTGGTATAAAAATAAAACTGGAAGATGGGGATGTATTGCCTGGTGAAATTGTTTCATTATCTTATTTAGATATCAATTTCAATACGGAGAAAGAGCCTGTGAATGGACATTTGGGAGTTGCATTTGCTAATGGCGAGTTTCGTATTTACGAAGTAATTGAACAAAAAACAGGTGATACTGCTACTGAAGTTACTTTGAAGAAGTTATATCCTAATAAAGTCTCAAATTTGCAGGGAGACAATAAATTTGGTACTATTGTTGATGCAATATACAAATTTGGAGATTGTCTTAAAATCACAGTATTTAAATAAACTAAAGCAAAAGAAGGGGGAGGATATCTGATCACAGAGATATTCACACCTTTCTATTTTTATCAATATAAAAAGTATGACTTTAAAGAAAATAGTTTTTGTTGTTTTTGGGGTATGTCCTTTTCTGATACAATTACAAGCTCAAGAAATTGCACAGCAACAAGCCAACTATGAATTGACTGATAAATTTCAGGATTTTACTTTAGGAGGTAAATTGTCTAATATTAGTCTATCGGTTTACCCTCGAGAAATAAACAATACAGATAATTTCTGGTTTGAGTTTCAAACAACATCAGGCAAGGAATATTATTATGTGATGCCTGCTGCAGGAAAACGTGAACCTCTATTTGACAAAGGGAAGATGGCTATGCAGTTAAGTGAATTTACCAAAGGTGTAGTAGATAGAAATAAACTGGATATCTCATCTGTGACTTTTGCTAAAGACCAAGGCTCGTTTGAATTTGATTATAAGAGTAAACGATACAGCTATAATCGTCTGACGGGCAAGTTGACATTAGTAGAGAAGAAGGAAGAAAAGAAGGAGCCGGAAGAACCCGTATATAGCTGGATGACTTTTTCACCTGATAAAAAGTATATTCTGTATGCTAAGAATCACAACCTGTATGTAAAAGGAAATAAAGCATTGGGAGTGGATACAACCGAGGTACAGTTGACTACGGATGGAGTGGAAAACTTTTCTTATGCTCGTGAAGAAGAGGCCGGGGAGAACGGAGAAGTGCCGACAACAGCACTTTGGTGTCCGGATAATCGTCATATTTATGTGGTACGTGATGATAACCGTTTGTTGCGGGATTTTTGGGTAATTAATTCATTGGAAGATTCTCCTTCATTGATAAAGTATAAATATGAGTTTCCAGGTGACAAGTATGTTACTCAAAATGAATTGGCGATTATCGATATTGTAGAAAAAACGGTAAAGAAGGCGAAGATAGATAAATGGAAAGATCAATATATAAAGCCTCTTCATGTTACTTCGGATAGCAAATACTTGTTTTTTGAACGTACTAAGCGTACTTGGGATGAAGTAGATGTATGCTCTGTTAATCTGTCAACTTTGGAAGTGAAAGAAATTATTCACGAAGAAGATAAGCCATATCGTGACCCGCATGCTCGTAATGTTGCGATCTTAAATGATGGAAAAGATATTCTGTTCCGTTCAGAACGTACTGGTTGGGGGCATTATTATCACTATGATGGAGAAGGAAATCTCAAGAATGTGATGACTTCCGGTGAATGGGTAACAGGATATATTAATTCTATTGATACGTTGAAACGCAAAGTTTATCTGTATGGATATGGAAAAGATAAAAAAGTAAATCCTTTCTATTACATGCTTTATGAGGTTGACATTGACAGAGAAGGAGTAACTCCTTTGAGCACGGAAGACGGACAGCATAATGTGAATTTCTTGAAATCTCATAATTACTATGTTGATACCTATTCAAGAGTGGATATGGAGCCTAAGATTATGTTGAAGGATCGAAGAGGCAAGGTGATTATGGAACTGGCAAAACCGGACCTGGACCTGGTCTATGCGTCAGGTTGGAAAAAACCGGAACGTTTTGTCGTGAAAGCTGCTGATAATATTACCGATTTGTATGGGGTGATGTGGAAACCGTCTAACTTTGACCCGGAAAAGAAATATCCGATTATTTCAGTCGTTTATCCCGGACCTTATTTTGGATTTGTACCTACAAGTTTTACGTTGGATGATAGTTATTGTACTCGTATGGCGCAGCTTGGTTTCATTGTAATTACAGTAGGACATAGAGGTGATACGCCGATGCGTGGCAAAGCATACCACCGTTATGGTTATGGCAATATGCGTGATTATCCGCTGGCAGATGATAAATATGCGATTGAACAGTTAGCTCAACGTCATGCGTTTATTGACGGTAAGAAAGTCGGTATTTATGGGCACTCTGGTGGTGGATTTATGGCTGCGGCTGCTATTTGCACTTATCCGGACTTTTATACGGCTGCTGTCTCTTGTTCCGGTAACCATGATAATAATATCTACAATCGTGGTTGGGGAGAGTGTTATAATGGTGTGAAAGAAGTGGAAAAGGTAGTGAAAGACAGTCTGGGTAATGAGACGAAAGAGTACGAGTATAAGTTTAGCGTGAAGTCGAATGCAGAAATTGCCAAGAATCTGAAAGGTCATCTGATGCTTGTAACAGGAGATATGGATAAGAATGTGAATCCAGCACACACTTATCGTATGGCTAAGGCACTTATTGAAGCTGGTAAAGACTTTGATATGTTGGTGATACCGGGGGCTGGTCATGGATATGGTTCTGCTGATAAGTATTTTGAAAGGAAAATGTATCGCTTCTTTGCCAAACATTTACTGGGCGATGCTCGTGCAGACTGTTGGGAAGACATAAACCGTAGTAAATAAGACAATAAACTATATGAAGAACTCTTTCTTTAGCTATTTGTGTTTGGTAGTTGTGCTGCTATCATACACCTCTGCCGGAGCACAACAAAAAGCGAAAGATCAGCCTGCGGAACAACAGTCTCATTTATTGAAACCGTTGGATATAGCAGCTTGTATGTCGTGGAAGCGCGTTGAATCACCAGATATTTCCCCGACAGGTCGATGGGTGACCTATCGCATTGCTCCCATGGAATATAATCCGGATGATAAGGAGTCGAAAATATTGCATTTGTTTGATTCGCGTACACGAAAAGAAATGGTATTGCCTGATGTCGAACAGATCCAATATTATGATGCAGACCGAGCTGTTTATTACGAACAAGCGGATACTGCCGGAAATATGAAGACTATATTGATGTCGTTACCTTCCGGAGTGAAGACGGAGTGGACGTATAAAGAATCTTTCCGCCCTGTGGAAGGGGTTCCTTATTCGGTGTCTGTGACCAATGTACCGGAAGATACGGTCAACCATATTCCGTCTTTCGATTGTTTGGTGGTACGTCACCTTAAGACTGGAACTGCATTTCAGATTGATAGTATAGGTTATTATACGCTGTATAATCAGAATCGTTCGATTCTTTTTATTCGTAAACAAGCCAAAGGAAATGCTTTGTGTTATGGCCCGTTGGTAGGTCCCTACCGAACTATTTATCAAAGTTCTGTCAAGAAAGAACCTTCTTCTTTCAGTCTTGACAAAGAACGGATGACCGGAGAGTTTACGGTGAAGGATTCATTATGGTATAATTTCTCCTTGAAGAATAATACTTGCGACCTTGTATTCGACCGTAAGGGGATTGTCATTCCTGCGGGAATGGAACTTGTCCGGGCTAATCTGTCAAGTAGCCAGAAGTTTCTGACAATGGAACTCAGACCTTATCAGGAAAAAGTAAATAAAGCTAAGAAAGAAGAGGAAATAAAGCCGGATAAGAGTTTTGAACTGGAGTTGTGGACTTGGGATGAATATGAAGTACCTACTTTGCAGACGCGCGACCGTTATTCCCATCCTCAATATTCGAAATATATCTATGATGTTGCTTCTCAAAAATTGACGGAAGTAGCTCCCGGTCATGCTGATTTGTTGGAGCCGGATCGTGCGGAAGAGATTCATTATGTACTTTATACAGACGAAACGCCTTATCGTGCGCAGAAAGACTGGCTTAATGAAATGCCGTTTGACATCTATTCTGTGAATATACATACGGGAGAAAAGCAATTGGTAGGACGTAGCTACCGGACAAGACCGAGGTGGTCGGTGAACGGCAAATGGGCTGTGATGTATGATCCTGTTGCACAAGTATGGAATAAGTTTGATGGAAAAACGGGTGAGGTTACTGATATTTCAACAGCTATTGGTTATCCGGTATTCGAGGAAACTTATGACAAACCGAATCCTGCACCAGCTTATGGTATTGCTGGTTGGACTGCTGATGGTAATAATGTGTTGATTTACGACGCTTATGACTGGTGGAAGATAGATTTGACCGGAGAACGTCAGCCGGAATGTATCACTAAGGGGTATGGTCGCAAAAATCAGAGATCTATCCGTAAAATGACTAGCAATATTGATAAAGAAGTATTCAATCCGGACGAGACGATTATAGTTAGTGTATGGGATGAAAACACAATGGATGAAGGTATTTATTCACTTGACATGAAAGGTCGCTTGAAGAAGCTCACAGAAGGTCCTTATATCTATTCAATTCATCGTTTTTCTGACAATCAGAAGTATTGTATCTGGAATCGTCAGAATATATCAGAATTCCGTGATCTGTGGTGGAGTAAATCGGATTTCTCTGATCCGGTTCGTATAACGAATGCTAATCCTCAACAAAGTGAATACAAATGGGGTACTGCAAAGTTAGTGGAATGGACTAATTATGAGAATAAGCCTAACAAGGGAATACTTTACCTGCCGGAAGATTATGACGCTAAGAAAGAATATCCCGTATTGGTACAGTTCTATGAAACACATTCCGGAGGACTGAACACTTATCACGCTCCTATGTTGAGTAGCGCAATGGCGGATGTGATGTACTTTGTAAGTAATGGGTACATTGTATTTATGCCGGATGTGCATTTCACCATAGGAACACCGGGACAGAGTAGTTATGATGCAGTAGTGAGCGGTACGAAATACTTGATAGAGCAGGGGATAGCGCACCCGGGAAAGATAGGTCTTCAGGGACATAGTTGGTCAGGTTTCCAAACTAGTTATCTGGTGACGAAGACGGATATATTCGCTTGTGCTAATATCGGGGCTCCTATTACTGATATGGTAACCGGTTATTTGGGTATTCGTGGTGGAAGTGGTTTACCGCGTTATTTCATGTATGAAGAATGGCAAAGCCGTATGGGAAAGAGTCTGTGGGAAGCCAAAGATAAGTATTTGGCAAGCTCTGCTATCGTGGAAGCTGATAAGATACATACTCCATTATTAATTTGGCATAATGATAAGGATGAGGCTGTTGCCTATGAACAAGGTCGTGCACTTTATTTAGCTATGCGTCGTTTACAACGTCCTGCATGGCATCTTAATTACAAAGGTGAAGGACATTTTCTTGGTAATCAGGCTGCACAGAAAGACTGGACTATCCGGATGAAGCAGTTCTTTGATTATTACCTGAAAGGAACAAAAGAGCCGCGTTGGATGAAAGAGGGTATTCATCTAAGAGAACGCGGAATTGATCAGAAATATGATTTACTAGAAAAATAAATAAAATGAAGAAACTATTAATGACAGTTATGACTCTGTCTTGCTTTGCATTCAGCAGCTATGGACAGAAAATGGAGAAACAAATTATTGGTAAATGGTGCAATCCTTATACCTATGAATCTACAGGGGAACTCAAAGGGTTTGAGTTTAAAAAAGGCGGTAAATGTTCTGCTATCAATGTACCGTCTTTAGACCTTAGAACATGGAAGATAGACAACGGCTATTTGATTATAGAAGGATTTAGCAAAGAAGACAACGGAAAAGTAGAAGTGTATAAAACACGTGAACGTATTGGTTATGTAACCTCAGATTCATTGGAATTGGTTGTTCAGGAAGCACAGCCGCGGCTAGCCTTTCTGTATCTGAACATGAAATCAATCAAGAAATTGGTTACTCCAGAAGTAGCCCCTGATAAGAAGTAATAAATCTCTCTCTTAAATATAATTTAGTGTTTAATATTAGCATGTTGTTGCTAATGAAAGCGCCTCGTCGTAGTGATTACGATAGGGTGCTTTTTATTTTTTTAGTATCAGAGTTGTAACTTATTATGTAAATCTTTATCGAATTCTTGCGATATGCTCTGAACGATTTTATAGTGTATTTAGTATGGAATATCGCTATTTAATTGTATTTTTGGCACAAAATACCCAAAATGGATAGCAAAGAGATTTCCATAGAACAGATAAATAAACTGGATGCTACAGCTTTCCGTATGCTTTATAAGACTTATTATAAGGCATTGGTTTGTTATGCAATACAGATAACAGGGGAATCTGGAGTTGCGGAGGATATTGTGCAAGAACTGTTTTCTACCATTTGGGAAAAGCAAATGTCATTTAAGTCATTGGTGTCATTTAAGGCCTATTTATATAATTCCGTTCGGAATGCTTCAATTGATTATCTCAAGCATAAGGATGTTGAATTTGATTATTTGCAAAAGATTATCGAATCACATCAGGCATACAGAGTCGGAGATGAGGAAGAAGATGATTTCTTCACAGAGGAGATTTTTCGTCAACTTTTTATGACCATTGACTCTTTGCCGGAACGTTGCAAGCAAGTCTTTTTGTTGTATATGGAAGGTAAGAAGAATGAGGAAATAGCAGCCGCACTTTATGTTTCTCTCGAGACCGTTAAGACACAAAAGAAACGGGCAATGTCTTTTCTCAGGAAAAAATTAGGCTCATATCATTTTGCACTGCTTTTGTCTATTCTTCCATAAAAAAAGATGTTTTCTGAAAAAAAATAGCTTTAACTTGTCCCTCATTTTATTTGTTTAGTCGTCTTTTATATAATAATGCAAAATATATAATGGAACGCAAAAGAAATATAAATTCTGTAATTCATGATCAGCTACTAGGACAGCTTTCAGAAGAAGAAAAGAAACGATTGCAGGCTTGGATTGAAAGTTCTCTAGAAAATAAAAAGAATTATGAATGTCTAATGCAAGATACTGAGTTGTCTGAAAGATATCGTCAGTTTGCGACAGTAGACGAGGAACAGGCTTGGGAAATCTTTCAGGAAAAACATTTTCAAGTTCGTGGAATCTATCGCAGGATGCTTTGGAAATATGCTGCTATCCTTATGATACCTATAATTATTGGTGCTGCTATTTGGATGGGAATGTGGCGAAATGCCGATACCGGACCCGTAAGAGTACAGGACGATCAATTGGCAATGTTGCGGTCGGAAAAGATGGGAAAGCAGAAAGCTACTCTTGTATTGCCCGGTGGGCAGAAAATTGAATTGAAATCAGTTACCAATCAATCATTGCAGGACTCGGCTATCTTGTCGGTGCCGTCTCCTAAAGTTGTGAAAGAAACGCAATCAGAAAATGAAGAAGTCTCTGTTACTGACAATAATAAATTAGTCACTTACGATGATAGTGAATTTTGGCTCACCTTTGAGGATGGAACAAAAGTTCATTTGAATTATAATACGACTTTAAAGTATCCGTCGCATTTTAGCGCAGTTAGCCGTACTGTTTATCTGGACGGAGAGGCTTATTTTCAAATAGCTAAAGATAATAAACGTCCGTTTCGGGTTATAACGGCAAATGGGATTGTCAAGCAATATGGTACCTCTTTTAATGTCAATACACATGTAGCCGGAGTTACGAAAGTGGTACTGGTGGAAGGGTCTATCAGTGTTCTTCCTAATCAAGGAGATGAACATAAGATACATCCGGGAGAACTGGCTGTACTAAATGGAGTAACACAGGAGGTTCAAATCAGTAAGGTAGATATAGAGCCTTATATTGCTTGGAATAGTGGACGTTTTGTATTTGATAATTGTTCTTTGGAAACCCTTATGGAGGTGATATCTCGTTGGTATGATAAGAAAGTTATGTTTGAAGATGAAGATATAAAGACAACACGTTTTACAGGTGATCTTGATCGTTATGGTTCCATAATTCCTATATTAAAAGCAATTCAAAGAGTTACTCATCTGAAAATGGATGTTGAAGGCGAAGCTATTATTATTAGAAGAGAATAAACAATTATTAACCACATTTACTAAAAAAGGAGGAGTCCATGCAAATAAAAAGGGCCAGAGAGCGTATTGTGATGTCTCTCTGTATTATTTTTCTGTTGTTCGCACCGATATCGGCAACAGCGCAGTCTAATTCAATGAAAGTATCCCTTAATTTAAAGTCTGCATCAGTTAAAGAGTTTTTTGATGCAGTGAAAGCTCAGACAGGCTTGAACTTTATTTATAACACTGAGCAAGTAAAGAGTATGTCTCGTATCACGATCCAAAGTAAGGGGCAACCTATCACTGAAGTTTTGGATAAAGTATTGGCTAATACAGGCTATACTTACGAGATTGAAGGCAATATTGTGACTATTGTATATCAACAGCCAAAAGAGAAGAAAAAAACTTTCACTGGAGTTGTTGTAGACGAAGGAGGGGAACCCTTGCCCGGTGTTACTGTTCTGATTATAGGGAAAGAGAAGAATATCGGCACGATGACAGATGCGGAAGGGGCTTTTTCTTTGGGGCTGCCTAACAAGGAGGTTATTGTGCGTATTTCTTTCGTCGGGATGCAACCAATAGAGATTAATACCGCAAAGTTGAATTTGGACAAGACGCATACATTTCGGTTGAAACCGGACTCAAAGCAATTGGATGAAGTGGTGGTGACCGGCTATGCGAAAATCAGTAAGAACAGTTTTACAGGTACGTCTGTAACGGTATCTGCCGATCAATTGATGTCCGTTTCAAAGACAAACGTACTGGGTGCTTTGCAGGTGTTCGACCCTTCATTCCGTATTGCGGAGAACAATTTAGCCGGCTCGAACCCTAACAATGTCCCCGAGCTTTACATCCGTGGACGTTCCGGTATCGGGACAACAGAACTGGACGCGGAGAGTCTCTCAAAATCGGCATTAAAGAATAATCCGAATCTTCCTACGTTTATTATGGACGGTTTTGAAATCAGTGTACAAAAACTGTATGATATGGACCCGAGCCGTATTGAAAGTATAACAATTTTGAAAGATGCGGCCGCTACAGCTATGTATGGTTCACGTGCTGCTAATGGGGTGGTTATTATTACAACTGTGACTCCGAAGCCGGGAAAAATTAATGTAAATTATAATTTTACCGGTACATTGGAATATCCGGATCTAACGGATTATAATTTAATGAACGCCCGGGAAAAATTGCAGACAGAAGTTGCGGCAGGACTGTTTAAAGCTGATCCGGAAAGTAATACATTTGTTTCCGATCAAGCGTCATTGGATGGAGTTTATAATAAGAAATTGAATAATGTTGTTCGTGGTGTAGATACTTATTGGTTGTCAAAGCCCTTGCGTACTGTGTTTAACCACAAGCACAGTCTTTATTTAGATGGTGGAACAGATGATTTACGATGGGGAGTTGACCTTTCTTATAATAAGGATGCCGGTGTGATGAAGGAATCCTATCGCGACCGTATGTCTGCCGGTCTGTCATTATCTTATCGTTTGGGCTCTTTCCAGCTACGTAATTATTTCTCATATACTTACACGAATTCGGCAGATTCTCCTTATGGCAGCTTTTCTGATTATACGTCCAAACTGCCTTATGATGAATATCAGGATGAATTTGGAAATTATCTGAAGACAACTTATGGCTGGAACGGCACAAGCGGTTCGGAAAATCCTTTGTATGAGGCTACACTTGGTAATTATAGCCGCGATAAATCATGGGAGTTAATCAATAATGTTGAGTTGTTGTGGAATATTAATCACTATTGGCTGTTAAAAGGGCAATTTAGCATCACAAAGTCCAATTCGGAAGCAAACGACTTTTTGGATCCGCGTTCAAAAAAGAATGCTGAGATTCTTGGGCTTACCAATGTGATATCCGGACAGTTGGATGTTACGACAAATAAAAGTGTAGGATGGGATGCTACAATGACATTGTCTTATAATCGTACTATTAAAAAGAATAGTTTGAACTTCCTGGCAGGTGTAAATGCTACTTCAAGTACTGGAGACGGGCTTGCGATTTCTTATCGTGGTTTTCCTTCTGGTTCCCTTTCTTCTCCAGGATATGCACATTCTATTTATGGTAACCCTTCTGCTTCCGATGCAAAGAGCCGTTTGTTAGGTGCGTTGGGGACTTTCAACTATTCGTACGATGATGTTTATCTGGCAGACGTATCTGTTCGTTTTGATGGTAATTCGGAATTTGGCTCTGATAAACGTTTTGCTCCTTTCTTCTCTGGTGGTGTTGGGCTTAATGTTCACAACTATAAGAGTCTGAAGGATTGGGAATGGCTTAATCGTTTCAAGATACGTACTACTTATGGTGTGACGGGTAAGGTTAACTTTTCTCCTTATGATGCTCAGACCATGTACCGGATTGTGAATGATAATTGGTATAAAACAGGTGTTGGCGCTTCTCTGATTGCATTAGGTAATTCCAATCTGGGATGGGAAAAAACAGGTAACTGGGATATAGGTGTTGATCTGGATTTATTCAATGGTTTGTTTCAAATGGATTTTTCTTATTATCGTAAGAAAACGGTAGATTTGGTGAACAATGTTACTTTGCCAAGTTCGACAGGCTTCACTTCCTATAAGGATAATATTGGTGAGGTGATGAATAAAGGTGTCGAAATTCAGTTGAGGAGTACAATTCTGAATACAAAAAACTGGTTTGTTGCTGTATTTGCGAACATCGCCCACAATAAAAACGAGATACTGAAAATCTCTGATAGTTTGAAAGACTATAATAACAAAGTGTTAGCTAAATATGACAACTATGATGATGCCTGGAACAGAACCAACGTAGATTATGCCAATACACATCTGCAGTATGTGGAGGGTGGCTCATTGACTTCTATATTCGGAGTTCGTTCTTTAGGTATTAATCCGGCAGATGGTCAGGAAATCTTTGTTAAGAGAGACGGATCCATAACATACGATTGGAGTGCAGCGGACCAAGTGGTTATCGGTAACGAAGAACCTAAGGCACAAGGTACATTCGGGGTGAATCTGCGATGGAAGAATTTTACATTATTTTCCACCTTTATGTATGAATTTGGCGGGCAGCGTTACAATTCAACATTGGTAAGTAAAGTGGAGAATGCCCGTATTTCTTCTCAGAATGTAGACCGCCGCGTATTGGACGGTCGTTGGCAGAATCTGGGTGACCGGACACCTTATGGTAAATTGCAGACAGAACTGATTGCAACGACACGGCCTACCAGTCGTTTTATTCAGGACTATAATGTTTTGTCGTTCAACTCATTGACGCTAGGGTATGATTTTAATACTTCTTGGTTGAAGAAGTATCATTTGGGCATGTTGCGATTGGAACTTTCAGGTAATGATTTGTTTCGGGCATCAACTGTTCGTGCGGAACGTGGGTTAGATTATCCTTATTCACGTTCATTTGCATTATCATTAAAAATGAGTTTGTAAGTTGATTTATTTTAAGTAGAACAATGATGAGTAGAAAAAGAAATATAGTGTGTTCGTTGTTTGTTATGTTACTGACGATGAGCAGTTGTAGCTGGTTGGATGTTTCTCCAAGTAATGAAGTGAATGAGGAAGACATGTTTAGCAAAGGCGATGGATATCGTAATGCGTTGAATGGGCTCTATTTGAAACTTAGCGAAAGTTCTTTTTATGGACGGAACTTGAGTTGGGGATTTATAGAGGTACTTGGTCAGCAATATCTGACAGATTTTATGGAGAGGACTTCTACCTACTATAAGGCTGCCGGATATAAATATGACGATGCAGATGTGAAGTCTGTTATTTCCGGTTTTTGGTCTACTGCTTATAATGGGATCGCCGGTTGTAATCACTTGATATTCAAGGTAAGTGAGGCGGATTTGTCTGTTTTCCAAGAGCGGGAAATGGAAAGAAATATGATTTGGGGTGAAGCATTGGCCTTACGTGCGTTGTTTCATTTTGACATCATGCGTTTGTTCGCTCCTTCTATGGAAACGGATGACGGGAAGAAATATATACCTTATGTAGACTCATATCCTGTGATTAGCACTACATATTATACAAATACGGAAATATTAAAGAAGATAGAGAGCGATTTGCTACAAGCAAGAGATTTGGTGGCGAAATGTGATATCGAAGAGCATCCCGAATGGATGGAGACTAGCTATCGCATGTTTGCTCGCGGTATGTCCAGTGAGCTTCCGGAAGAAGTGTTCTTTGCTTACCGTGGCTATCGTATGAACTATTACGCAATTACAGCTTTATTGGCAAGAGTCTATTTGTGGGAGAAGGAATATAAAAAGGCTTTTGATTGTGCAGAAGCAGTGGTGAAAGCTACTCATAATGATAGGCTTCTCTTTGGGTTTGTCGGATCATCAGAATTGGGAGGAGATGTAAAAGACTCTGAAAGTTTGATTTTTACAGTATCGAATGAAACGCTGACCGATGATTTCAAGCCTTTTATAACTTCTGATAGTAAAACACGCTTTCTCTTCAGCGGAAGCAGCATTTTTGAAGGTTCTCAGGAAGATCAGCGTGGAAGTTCTTCTATGATAGGAAATCAGGAAAGTGTTCAATATTCCAAGAAGTATACATTGGCAGAGGGAACAGATGGTTACGACATGATTCCGGTTATCCGTTTGAGTGAGATGTATTATATTATGGCAGAGTATTACGCTCGTAATGCAAACTTTATTGAAGCAGGAAAAATGCTGGATGCAGTTCGTTCTGCTCGTGGTATAATATCAAATACTTCTAATATTATTTCACTGGATGACTTCATCAGTAAATTATTGAAAGAAATCCGCAAAGAACTGATAGGTGAGGGCCAATTATATTTTCAGTACAAACGACTGAATAATAATTCTTTTGCCGATGGAGTGAAATTTGTGTTCGACCGTCCGGAGAATGAAGAAATTTAATAAGTTAATTATTTTGATTATGAATATACACATGAAATCCTTTATTTTATTATTGTTTTTGTCTTGCTGTCTTTTTTCTTGTTCAGAAGACGAGATAAAGTCTTATCATGGTGATCAGTATTTATATTTTAGCCAATTGAAAGGCACAGAAGACAAGTCTGTCAATGTGTCGTTCAATAATTATCCGCTTGATGATGAACTAACTGTAAAGATAGCTATGGGGTTGGTCGGTGATCCTTTTTCGAGTCCGGCTCCGTATAAGATCGGAATTCTTGCGGATAAGACAACAGCTTTAGCTGAAAATTATTCTTTGCCGGAAGCACCTAGTTTTAAGGCAAATTCTGCTACGGATGAATTGGAGGTTAAGTTAATAAAAACGGAAAACCTGACAGAAGATGTATCGCTTCTTCTGAAAATAGAACCTAATGATTATTTTGGAGGGAGTATCTTACATTATGATACAATTCGGATTGTATTCAACAATGTAGAAAGTCAACCGTTGTGGTGGGATAAAGAAGTGACGAATGTTTATCTTGGTACTTATTCTCGGGCAAAATACAGGGCACTGGTGCAATATGGAGGTGAAGAGGCTCTCAATTTCGGAGAACTGAATGCATCACAGAGACGTCGGTGTGCCCTGCGTTTGAAGGATGCTATTGCCGAATATGGCCTGAAAGAAGAGAACGGAAAGTCGATGACGGTACCTATTTATTAATCTGACGAATGAAATGAATATGAAGAGGATAAAATTGAAGTTAGCGACGGCTATACTTTTAGGGTCGTTAATGTCATCTTGTTATGAGGATAAAGGAAATTATGATTACGAGCAAATGAATGATATTACAGTGGGAATTCCACTGGAAAGTAGCGATTGTGTATTAGGTGATGTGCTGAAAATAACTCCTGAATTGAAGTTCTCAACAGGAAAGGAAACGGAAAATTTAACTTATCTATGGACATTTGATGGACA
Source organism: Bacteroides luhongzhouii (assembly GCF_009193295.2). Taxonomy (NCBI): domain Bacteria; kingdom Pseudomonadati; phylum Bacteroidota; class Bacteroidia; order Bacteroidales; family Bacteroidaceae; genus Bacteroides; species Bacteroides luhongzhouii. The sequence continues at coordinate 1,398,700 of NZ_CP059973.1, forward strand.
GGAGATAGCGACAGAACGGGTATTGAACTGGACTGTTGATAAAGATGGAAAGTATAAAGATCTGCGTTTGGCAGTGAAAGACCAGACTACCGGAGTTACATATTTCGGATCTGCGCTGTTGTCTGTGATTTCCCCTTATACAACAGATGGCTGGGTAACGCTTTCCGCCAAGGAAGACGGGACTTCGATGTTAACGTATATGCGTCCTACTACGAAAGATCAAAAATACACATGTGTAGTGACAAAGGATGTATATGGTCTTTCTAATGGTGGGGCTACTTTGGGTGGCAAGCCGATTTTTATGAGCCAGCATTTTGTTTCTCCATGGGGGAGTGGTGAAGATAATACCAGTTGGTTATGGATTACTCAGCAAGGTGGGCAAGGCTGTGTCGATGTTTCCGGAAGTTCTTATCAAACGGAAGGCTATCTGCCTGCTATGTTTATTAATGGTGGCTATCCACAAGGATTTGAACCACAACGGGTGTATGATATGGTTTATCTTTCAATGGCTATCGGGAGAAACGGAGAGATTTATACTCGTGTGAAAGAGTCTCTGAATCTATTCAACTCCAATTACTTTTTGGATGATAGAGTTCTGTCATATAATGGACAGCCAATAGACGGTACAATGATAGCGATGACCCCAGAATTTTATGAACACGGAGGAGTACTAGCTTATGATAAAAATTCCAATCGATACTTGCATATAACAGACCTGAAAGCGAGTACTCTTGTTATTGGTAGTGGGATGGTAGATAAATATTATTCCGGTAATGTGTTAGCGTTGGAAACATGGGATAGTAGCGATCCTTTTGATGATATGACGGGGTATACGGTGCACTATATCGGAGCCTGTGTCGGTCCTTATGGACAAGGAGGTGGCTCTATTGGCTATATGTCTGTTATTGAAAAAGATAGTCGCTTTTTTATACAGCATTTTGAAGTTGATGATTGTAGCGGAAAATACGCTCCCGGTGCTTATATCACTACTCCTTTGCGGGAAGTCCCATTTGCGGATATCGTTAATGCAAGTACGAAAAATGTATATGCACTTTGTTATTATCAGAATTCCGGTCGTCCGTATTTATTGTTGAGTAGTGATAACGATCTTTATCTGTATTACTTTAATGGTGATAAAGGCAAACAATTAATAAAGTTTGCTACATTTGATGCCCCGATAACCGGTATTGATACTGGAGGGGGGGCTTATGAAGGCCATGCAGGAGTAGGGCTGGAAAATGGAGAATTTTATGTATTGGATTTGAGTTTATCTGTTTTGGAGGAAATCATTAAAGAAGGTGATAGTGAGAAGAAAGTCCTGTTTAAGGAAGAAGGTCTAGGAAAAATAGTACAGGTTCTGTATAAGCGTGAAAGAGCACGTGACTATGGTTCTTGGGATTAAAGAGAAAACATTGAAATTAAGATTATATGCGAAAGAAACTGTATTTATTTCTTTTAGTTGCATTGTGTGGGGCTATGATTAATCCCGCTGTAGCAAAGAAGAAAAACAAGAAGAAAGCTTCTACGGAGGCTACTGCAAAGAAGAAAGAGAAAAAAGAAACCAAGTACGACAAATTGTTTAAAGACAAGAAAGTAACGACAGCTAAAGGTTTCATTACTCTTCATCAGTTTGACAACAAGGTCTACTTTGAGTTACCGCTTAAAATTCTAAACCGGGACATCCTGTTGGGATCTACAATTGCAGAAACAACGGATAATCAGTTTGGATGCGTAGGTGAGAAGTCTGGTGATCCTTTTTTGATTCGTTTCGTGCAGCGTGATTCAACAATTACATTGCGCCGTGTGCAGGCCGGACAATTCTCTGACGACCGGGAGATTAAAAAACGTTTGCAGAGCAGCACAATGCCTGCTATCGCCGAGACATTCGAGATAAAGGCTTACAATAATGACAGTACTGCCGTTGTGTTTGATATGACCGGTTACCTGTTGAGCGATAAGAAAATGCTTTCTCCTTTCTCTCCTTATTCATTGATAGAAATGATGGGAGGGAGTATTGATAAGAATTTTGAAAAGGAAAGTTCTTTTATACAAGGCATCAAAGGCTTTGAGGACAATATTTGTGTCCGTTCCTTATTGACTTATAAAGTAAGCGTAGGGGCTAAAGGAAGTTATGCGATAAAAAATATGCCTTTCTCGGCTGTGATGAACCGTAGCTTTATCTTATTGCCGGAAAAACCGATGCGCCATCGTTATGCCGATCCGCGTATTGGTATTTTCGAACACTCTATTGTTGAGTTTGCTTCCGAAGGACGTGGATTGCGTACTCGCCATATCGCTCATCGCTGGAATCTTGAACCGTCAGATTCTGCCGCATATCTACGTGGAGAATTGGTAGAACCTAAAAAGCCTATTATTTTCTATATTGATGATGCATTTCCGTTGAGTTGGAATAAATATATCCATAAAGGAGTTGAGGTATGGCAGAAAGCATTTGAGAAGATTGGCTTCAAGAATGCGATTGTGGCAAAGGATTTTCCTAAAAACGATCCTAACTTTGACCCGGAAAACATAAAATACTCTTGTATTCGTTATGCTCCTTCTACAGTAGCCAACGCAATGGGACCTTCTTGGATTGACCCTCGCTCAGGAGAAATTATAAACGCATCGGTAACGGTATATCATAATATTGTGCAGTTGGTTCAGTACTGGCGTTTCTTACAAACTGCCCCGGCAGATAAGGATGTTCGTGATGTGGTGTTGCGTGAAGACTTATTGGGAGACTGCATCGCCTACGTACTTTCTCATGAAGTAGGGCATACTTTGTCTCTGATGCACAATATGGCAGGTTCTTCTTCCATTCCTGTAGAGTCGTTGCGTGATCCGAAATTTACTCAGGAATATGGAACGACTTATTCTATCATGGATTATGCACGTAATAACTATATAGCACAGCCGGGCGATAAGGAAAAAGGAGTACGTATGACACCTCCTGAACTTGGTGCTTATGATTATTATGCGATCTCTTGGTTGTATAAACCAATATTTGAAGCAAAAACATCTGAAGAAGAAATTCCTATACTGGACAAATGGATCAGTGAGAAATCGGGTGATCCTAAGTATCGTTATGGTAAGCAGCAGTTCAAACGTCGTTTCGATCCGAGTTCCGTAGAAGAAGATTTGGGGGATGATCCAGTGAAAGCTTCAGAGTATGGGCGTCGTAATTTGCAATATATCCTGAAACATATTAATGAATGGGTAGCAAACAAAGATAAGGATTTTGAGTTTCGTACTGCCTTATATGATGAAATTGTCTATGGATATATACGCTATTTAAGCTTCGTATTGGCAGATATCGGAGGTATTTATTTGAATGAACGTTATGACGGAGATCAGCGTCCGAGTTATCAAACTGTGTCGAAAGAACAACAGAAGAAGGCTTTGAATTTCTTGCTGAATGAGTTGAAAGATCTTTCTTGGTTGGATGCGAATGAAACCTTGAAGGAGTTTCCTATCCGTACTTCTGTAGCTATGCAAATGGAGGATGCGATTATTGATGGTATTTTATCTCGTTGTGGTGCTGTTTCTATCTGTTCGAATAAGGCTACATCCGCTCCTTATACTCAAAAGGAATACTTGGCGGACATTGAACGTTTTGTATGGGCATCAACACGTGCTGGTAAAACTTTGACAGATACGGAGATGCGTCTGCAGATGAATTATTTGACAAAATTGATAGAGGGCTCTGTAACTGGGGTTGCTAAAAATGCGACTCGTAAAGGTATTACGGACATGTATGACATTATTAAGGTTCCTGAATGGCTGAAGGCTGCTTCGCGTGAGCGTTTTGGTATCATTTCAGAAGAATTTATGGGATGTTTTAATAATAAGCATGCTGAGATGCAGGCAGCCCGTTTGGAGGAAATTAGCGGTTTTGAAGATGATGTTGATTTAAAGGCTCCGTTGGAACCGATGGAACACGTTTATTTCGGTGAGCTGAAGAAAATCCGCAGCTTGGTTGCAGCAAGCGCTTCTACTGGTTCTGCTGATACGCAACGTCATTATCGCTTATTGTTGTACAAAATTGACCAGGCATTAAAATGATAGGAAGTATGAGAAATAGATATAGTAAGATACTTTGTTTATTGCTTCTTTTTATGTGTTGCCTGCCACAAGACGGAAATGCGTTTTGGCCTTTTAAAAAGAAGAAAAAAGAGGAAAAAAAAGAAGTATTAACACCTTATCAGAAGCTTTTCAAGGATAAGAAGGTACAGACAGCTCATGGGCTGATGACTATTCATAAGGTGGAAGATAAAGTGTATGTTGAGTTTCCGGTTGCTATGTTAGGGCGGGAACTGTTGCTGACTTCCTCTATAGAAAATACGAGTGACGGTGGGGAAGGTGCACCGGGACAGTTGGGAGGAACAGATGTACGTTTGCGTTTTGAGATGATCGATTCTACAATCGTGGCACGTATGCCTTTGTTGAGCAAACCTGTCAATACAAGTGGTGACTCTGATATTGCCCGTGCACTGAATAATTCACATAATCCGGGTATCTTCAAGAGTTTTAAAGTATTGGCATGTACACCGGATAGTTCGGCTCTTGTAGTGAATATGAAAAGTTTATTCTTGGAAGGTTCGGCTTTTACTAAACCTTTCCCATCGACTTCAGCTAACGGCTATTATGGTTTTGTATCTCGCGACCACTCATTAGAATCTGATAAATCGTCTATCTTGGGTGTTTCCGCTTCAGGAGATAATATTACCGTTCGTGAAGAACTGGTATATAAGGTAAACCATACCTTGATGGGAGCTTATAGTATGTATGAAAATGTTCCGTTGACGGCTGTGGTAAATAAGATGTTATGTGTCTTGTCGGAAGAGCCGATGACTCCCCGTCTGGCTGATTCACGTCTTGGATTGAATACACAGTTGAAGAGTGACTTTGTCGGAGCTGGGCAAGAGGTGAAGAATATACGTTATGCAAAACGTTGGCGGATTGAACCTTCGGATTCTGCTGCTTACCGTCGGGGGGAACTGGTGGAACCGAAGAAGCAATTAGTATTCTATATTGATAGCTTGCTACCTATTAAGTGGCATTCTTATGTTAAAGCTGGAGCAGAATCTTGGAATAAAGCTTTTGAAAAGGTTGGTTTTAAGAATGTGATTTGTGTGAAGGAGTTTCCGAAAAATGATACTTTGTTTAATGCGTACAGTTTGGATTGTATGACCATCCGTTATTCTGCTTCGTGGATGAATAGTGCACAAACGACGCTTCATGTAGATGCTCGTACAGGGGAGATATTGAATGCTTCTATTCTGATCAATTCAAATATGATCAGTGTGCAATATATGGATCGTATTGCGGCAACTGCTGCGGTTGATCCTCGCGTCCGTACTGATATTTTCCCACAAGAGATACAGGGCGAGTTGATTCAGGCTGCTATTGCTCAAGCTGTAGGGACAGGATTGGGACTTGCTCCGAATTGGGGAGCTTCTGTTGCTTATCCGGTAGATTCTTTGCGTTCTGCCAGCTTCACACAAAAGTATGGTTTGGCTTCTTCTGTTATGGGAGGGGTAGTGATTAATGATGTGGCTACGGCAGATGATGTACGGAAAGGAGTGCGTTTGGTTAATACGAACCCTGGACCGTATGATGAGTTGGTTATTAAATATCTGTATCAGCCTATTTACGCTTCTTCATTACAAGAAGAGAAAGCTATCTTGGATAGCTGGATTCGTCAACACACAGGAGATCCTCGTTATGCTTATATACGTAGTCAGTCTCGTTTCGATTCAGATCCTCGTAATAGTCGTGGCGGCTTGGGAGACGATCATTTGAAGTCATTTGATTATATGCTTTCCAATATCCGTACCGGTTGTGAGAATTATTATACTTGGTTTTCAAAAGGAGACAAGGATATGACAATGCGTAAGCGGGTATATTCGGCACTTTGCGAACGATTGAACAGTCGTGTATATGCGGTTCTTTCGTATGTCGGTGGTATTTATCTGAATGATATTCGTGAGAAAGATGTGATTCCGAGTTACTCGATGGTAGACCGTGAGAAACAAAAAGCAGCATTGAACAGGGTTTTGAGCCTGGCAAAAGATCTGGATTGGATAGAGAATACAGCTCGTGCTACAGATTTCACAATTGCTGATAAGAAGACCGATATGATGCGTTTGGATATATTCAAGAATATCTTTAATCGTTTGCCTTATATCGAAGTGTGTACGGAACGTTTCCCGGAAACTGCTTATACGGCTTCCGAATATTTGGATGACATTTACAATGTAGTATGGGAAGGAACCCTGAAACATCGTCCGTTGGATAATGTTGAGAAAGCTCTGCAGACAGCTTTTCTGGAAAGTATCATTTCCACCTCTACGGTAACTGCACCTATTGGTAGCTTTAAGGCTTCAAAGACGTCATTTGCTGATACCTGGAAGTCGGAAATTAATCTGACAGCTTTACGTGAAGGAGAGAATGTAGAACATCATTTGCGTTCTTTGCAGGCTCCTGAAGAAATAAGTGGCTTCTCTTCTGTTCCGCCTATTTATACGAATCAGACCAAAGTTGCTGCATATTATTTCGATCTGTTGATGCGTACGAAAGAGATGTTGGAAAAGAGTATTTCGGCTATGCCTGAAGCTGATCGTTCACATTATGAGCTTTTGATATATCGTATAAATAAAGCGGTAGAGATAAAATAGTAAATTTCTCTCTCTCTTAAATAAATTAGTGTTAGCATTACGTTGCTAATGAAAACGCCTCGTCGTAGTGATTACGATGAGGCGTCTTCGTTATACAGTATTTATACAGTATGTTGCAGTATAGTCTGTTTTAGTAAACCGTTTGTTTATTGAAATCGTTTGCAGTTGAGGCTTGCTTACGCTTGTCGCATAGCCAATGCCTTATTCTCCGCAGCTTCCATTATCTCCCGTTCTCCGGGACCTTTATCGTTAATGCCGCACAAGTGAAGAATTCCGTGGATAATCACACGATGTAGTTCGTCTTCGTATGAGGCACCAAACTGTTCTGCATTGGTACGTATCGTATCCAGGCTAATGAATAAGTCACCTGATAGACGATCGCCTTCACAATAATCGAAAGTAATAATATCCGTGTAGTAGTCATGTTGCAGATACTGACGGTTTACCTCCAGAATCTTTTCGTCCGAGCAGAAGATATAAGCGATTTCACCGAGTCTTTTCCCGTAAGAAGCAGCTACGGCCTTTATCCATTCCGTAGTCTCACGTTTCTTGATATCAGGCATTTTTACGCCTTCTGTTTGATAAGTTACAGCCATAATTGAATGTTATGATTTAAAAGAAAAATAAATAACTGATTAAGATAGCGGCTATGATACCCGAGAAGTCTGCTATCAGACCGCAAGTCACCGCATTACGGGTCTTGGTAATCCCTACACTGCCGAAATAAACGGCCAGAATGTAGAATGTGGTGTCCGAGGCTCCACGTACTACACAACTCATACGTCCTACAAACGAATCCGGTCCTAGTTCTTTCATCGTATCGATCATCAATCCGTTCGCACCGCTACCGCTAAGCGATTTCATCAATGCGGTAGGCAGTGCACCTACAAAGCTCGTGTCAACTCCGCATGAACCTACTATATAGCCGATGCCTCCCACCAGAAAATCCATTGCTCCCGAAGTGCGGAACACTGCAATTCCTACAAGAAAAGCAACCAGATAAGGGATGATGCGTACAGCCGTCGTAAACCCCTCTTTAGCCCCCTCCACAAACGAATCGTATACATTGATTTTTTTCCTGACTCCCGTCAATATAAACAGGATGATGACGCTGAACAGCAAAATATTCGCTATCAACGTAGAATAGGTGCCCATATCCTCTCGTGAGACACTTAGGAACAAGTAAATCAAGCTGGAAAAGAGAAGGCAAATAATGCCCGTTAAAATGAGAATAGGCTTATTTATTAAATTTATCTTTTGAGCGATGCTCACTGCTATGACTCCTACCAGAGTTGAAATGAAAGTACTTATCAGAATAGGAATGAATACATCCGTAGGCTGTGCAGCCCCCATTTGCGCACGATACACCATGATACTGATCGGAATAATAATGAGACCGGATGTATTAATCACCAAAAACATAATCATCGGGTTGGAAGCAGTGTCCTTTTTCGGGTTCAGTTCCTGCAGCTCTTTCATAGCTTTCAGCCCTAATGGAGTGGCTGCATTGTCGAGGCCAAGCATATTGGCAGACATATTCATGAAGATGGATCCTAACACCGGATGCCCTTTAGGAATATCCGGAAACAGTCGGCAAAGCACCGGACTAAGAAAGCGAGCCAGTGCGTTAATCAATCCACTGTTTTCTCCGATTTTCATGATGCCCAGCCAAAGAGCCAGTACGCCTGTAAGTCCCAGAGATATCTCGAATGCTGTTTTTGAAGAATCGAATGTAGCGTTCATGATAGCCGTAAATATCTCCGTATCTCCCAGAAAAATCACTTTTACAAGGGCGATGATAAAGGCGACGACAAAGAATCCTATCCAAATGTAATTTAGAACCATAGTTGATAGCGTGTATATAGATAGTGCAAAAGTAGTTATTACGTTTCAAATAAACTAAATCTTCGTCTTTCTTATACTGAAAATGAATGTAAATCTCTATCTTTGTCTCCTACTTTTCAAAAAATAAATGGAACAGGAAGATTTTAACATACGCGAACATCAGCTTACTTCAAAAGAACGGGATTTCGAGAATGCACTCCGTCCGTTAAGCTTTGAAGACTTCAGCGGGCAGGACAAGGTGGTGGAAAACCTTCGCATTTTTGTGAAGGCGGCACGCTTGCGTGGCGAAGCACTCGACCATGTGCTGTTGCATGGCCCTCCCGGATTAGGAAAAACAACTCTTTCAAATATTATCGCCAACGAATTGGGAGTCGGTTTTAAAGTAACTTCCGGTCCGGTGCTAGATAAACCGGGTGACCTGGCAGGTGTATTGACCAGCCTCGAACCGAACGACGTACTTTTTATTGATGAAATTCATCGTTTGTCGCCCGTAGTGGAAGAATATCTTTATTCGGCCATGGAAGATTATCGCATCGATATTATGATCGATAAGGGACCTTCGGCACGCAGCATCCAGATCGATTTGAATCCTTTCACGCTGGTTGGTGCAACCACGCGTAGCGGTCTGCTGACGGCTCCGCTTCGTGCACGTTTTGGTATTAACCTTCATTTGGAGTATTATGACGATGATATTTTGAGTAATATCATCCGCCGTTCTGCATCCATACTGGATGTACCTTGCTCGGTACGTGCAGCATCGGAGATTGCTTCCCGCAGTCGTGGAACACCCCGTATTGCCAATGCTTTGCTCCGCCGGGTACGTGACTTCGCACAAGTGAAAGGCACCGGTTCTATCGATACGGAGATTGCCCAGTTTGCGCTGGAAGCATTGAATATCGACAAATACGGGCTGGATGAGATAGACAACAAGATACTCTGTACAATTATAGACAAGTTTAAAGGCGGCCCTGTCGGTATAACGACCATTGCTACGGCTTTGGGAGAAGATGCGGGAACCATCGAGGAAGTTTACGAACCTTTCCTGATAAAAGAAGGATTCATGAAACGTACTCCCCGTGGACGTGAGGTGACCGAACTTGCCTATAAACATTTGGGAAGAAGTCTTTATAACAGTCAGAAAACGCTGTTCAATGACTGATGCAAACGGTATAAAAGAACTTTATAAAGGATAGTTGGATGATGAAGCAATGGACTACTTTATTTGTTTTTCTCTTTTTGAGCCTTTCTCTATCGGCTCAACAGGGATATGGAAGAGATATTTTTGTTTCTTCTAAAGGAGATTCCTTACCTTACCGGATGATTCACCCCGAATCGGTGAAACCGGGTGAGAAGTACCCCCTCGTGCTGTTTTTGCATGGAGCCGGCGAACGGGGAAATGATAATGAGAAGCAATTGACTCATGGCGGGCAGATGTTTCTTAATCCGGTCAATCAAGAAAAGTATCCTGCTTTTGTTCTGATTCCGCAGTGTCCGACAGATGGTTACTGGGCTTATACGGAACGTCCGAAGTCTTTTATACCTGCTGAAATGCCGGTAGGACAGGAGATTAGTCCTATATTACAAACACTCAAACAGTTGCTCGATTCTTATCTGGTGATGCCCGAAGTGGACACGCAACGGGTTTATATTATCGGCCTTTCAATGGGAGCGATGGGAACGTATGATTTAGTAATACGCTATCCGGAGATTTTTGCTGCTGCAATTCCTATCTGCGGTATAGTCAATCCGAGCCGGTTGTCGGCTGCCAAGGATGTGAAGTTCCGTATCTTTCATGGAGACGCGGATGACGTCGTTCCGGTGAAAGGTTCTCGCGAAGCATATAAAGCATTGAAAGCTGCCGGTGCAGATGTGGAATATATTGAATTTCCCGGTTGTAATCATGGAAGCTGGAATCCGGCTTTCAATTATCCCGGATTTATGGATTGGTTGTTCAAGCAAAAGAAGAAACGTTGAACCAATCTGAATGATAATTACTAATAAAACATGGCTGGACTAAAATCATTAGCTAAAGATACTGCAATTTATGGGCTGAGTAGTATTGTCGGACGATTCCTTAACTACATGCTGGTACCCCTGTATACAGCCGTATTGCCGGCTGTCACCGGAGGTTATGGAGTGGTGTCAAACGTGTATGCGTTTACAGCCCTGATGCTCGTACTGCTTACGTTCGGTATGGAAACGGGATTCTTCCGTTTCGCCAATAAATCGGGGGAAGATCCGATGAAAGTATATGCCAACTCCCTATTGTCAGTGGGAGGCGTATCTTTGATTTTCGTTCTCCTTTGCCTGTTGTTCCTGCAACCGATTTCCAATTTGCTGGATTATGGCGATCATCCGGAATTTATAGCGATGATGGCTGTTGTGGTAGCTTTAGATTCTTTTCAATGCATTCCTTTTGCCTATTTGCGATACAAGAAACGTCCTGTCAAGTTTGCGGCTATCAAACTGCTCTCTATCATTGGCGGCATCGGTTTGAATCTGTTTTTCCTGTTGGTGTGTCCGTGGCTGAATGTACATTGTCCGGCAACCGTCTCTTGGTTTTATGATCCGGACTATCTGGTGGGATATATCTTCATTAGCAACCTGATAATTTCGGTTGTTCAGATGTTCTTCTTTATTCCCGAACTGACAGGATTTGCTTATAAGTTGGACCGGGTGTTGCTGAAGCGAATGGTAGTATACTCTTTTCCGGTATTAATCTTAGGTTTGGTAGGTATTCTGAATCAGACTGTAGACAAGATGATCTATCCGTTTCTCTTTGAAGATCGACAGGAAGGGTTGGTACAACTGGGTATCTATGCGGCAACCAGTAAAATAGCGATGGTGATGGCCATGTTTACACAGGCTTTCCGTTACGCTTACGAACCGTTTGTATTTGGCAAAGACCGCGAGGGGGATAACCGGAAAATGTATGCGGCTGCGATGAAATATTTTCTTATATTCTCGTTGCTGGCTTTCCTTGCTGTAATGTTCTACCTCGATTTGCTGCGTTACCTCGTGGCAAAAGGTTACTGGGAAGGTCTTGGAGTAGTAGCTATTGTGATGCTTGCAGAAATCTGTAAAGGGATCTATTTTAATCTGTCCTTTTGGTATAAACTGACGGATAAGACCTATTGGGGAGCTTACTTCTCGGTGATCGGCTGTGTCATTATTGTTGTATTGAACATATTATTTGTGCCGGTTTACGGCTATCTTGCTTCGGCATGGGCTTCTGTTGCAGGATATGCGGTAATCTTGCTGTTATCCTACTGGATAGGACAGAAAGAATACCCGATTCGTTATGATTTGAAAAGCCTCGGGCTTTATGTTCTGCTGGCAGCGGCACTCTACGTTATTGGAGAACAGGTGCCTATCTCTAATCTAGTGCTTCGTCTCGCTTTCCGTACCGTACTCTTATTGCTATTTATAGCTTATATTATCAAGAAGGATTTACCATTGAGTCAGATTCCTGTTATTAATCGCTTTATAAAGAAGAAATAACTATGAAGACAGATGAACGTAATAAGTTTGCTATCAAGTCCTTTCTGGGAGAATATCTGGACTTGAAAAAAGACAAGGATAACGAACTGGCCACCGTAGATTCTATCCGTAAAGGTGTAGAGTTCAAAGGTGCCAATTTATGGATCCTGATTTTTGCCATCTTTATGGCATCACTCGGATTGAATGTAAACTCTACCGCAGTAATTATCGGTGCCATGTTGATTTCTCCGCTGATGGGGCCTATTATGGGAGTAGGACTCTCTGTCGGACTGAACGATTTCGAATTAATGAAGCGCTCTTTAAAGAGCTTTCTCATAACGACCGCTTTCAGTGTGACAACGGCTACTATCTTCTTCCTTCTTGCTCCTATTGCCGGTTCACAGTCAGAGCTGCTGGCACGTACATCGCCCACTATTTATGATGTATTCATCGCGCTTTTTGGTGGTTTGGCAGGCGTGGTAGCTCTCTCTACCAAGGAAAAAGGAAATGTGATTCCGGGTGTTGCCATTGCTACTGCATTGATGCCACCGCTTTGCACGGCCGGTTACGGATTGGCTTCCGGTAATCTTATTTATTTCCTGGGTGCTTTTTATCTTTACTTCATCAACTCTGTTTTTATTAGTCTGGCTACTTTCCTTGGGGTTCGTGTGATGCATTTCCAACGGAAAGAGTTTGTAGATAAAACCCGTGAGAAGACCGTACGTAAATACATCGTTCTGATTGTGGTGCTTACCATGTGTCCGGCTGTTTATCTGACATTTGGAATTATAAAAAGCACTTTCTATGAGGCGGCAGCCAATCGTTTTATTAGCGATCAGTTGAGCTTTGAAAATACACAGGTACTTGATAAAAAGATCAGCTATGAACATAAAGAAGTGCGGGTTGTTTTGATTGGTCCTGAAGTGCCCGATGCTTCGATTTCTATTGCTCGTAGCAAGATGAAAGAATATAAGTTGGAAGATACGAAGCTGGTTGTATTGCAAGGGATGAACAATGAAGCGGTAGATGTGACTTCTATCCGTGCCATGGTCATGGAAGACTTCTACAAAAACAGCGAGCAGCGACTTCAGCAACAAGCGGTGAAGATTTCCCAACTGGAGACAACGCTGGAGCAATACAGAACATACGATGCAATGAGTCGTAGATTAGTGCCCGAACTGAAAGTGCTTTACCCTTCCATCACTACGCTCTCCATTGCTCATTCGCTCGAAGTACGGGTTGACTCGATGAAGACCGATACGGTAACATTGGCTGTTTTGAAATTCGACAGACATCCGTCTGCTGCCGAGAAACAGAAAATCAGCGAATGGCTGAAAGCCCGTGTAGGTACGAAAAAGTTGAGGCTGATTACCGAATAATGAATCTAAAAATAGCAATATGAAATTCAGACTAACCGTCTTGATAGTCTTTTCCTTCTGTCTGTCGAATGTATTTGCCGATGAGGGAATGTGGCTACTGGGAAATCTCCGCAAGAACAAACAGACAGACCGGGTAATGAAAGAACTTGGTTTGCGGATGCCTGTGAATAAAATATATAATCCGAAGAAACCCTCTCTTTCAGATGCTGTTGTCAGCTTTGGAGGTTTCTGTTCGGGAGTGGTGGTTTCCGAAGACGGTCTGGTATTTACCAATCATCATTGTGGTTTTAGCAGTATCCAGCAACACTCTTCTGTGGAACATGATTATCTGAAAGATGGTTTTTTTGCACATAGCCTTGACGAAGAGCTGCCGAATCCGGAGTTGTATGTCCGTTTTCTGCTTCGTACGGAAGACGTTACCAAACGGGTATTGTCTGCCGCCCGTCATGCTAAAACGGAAACAGAACGCCGTGTAGCTGTCGATTCGATCATGAATGTAATCGGTATGGAAGTTTCCGAAAAAGATTCTACGCTGACCGGTATCGTAGATGCCTATTATGCAGGTAATGAATTCTGGCTTTCCGTTTATCGTGATTATAACGATGTTCGTTTAGTCTTTGCACCTCCTTCTTCTGTCGGGAAGTTCGGATGGGATACGGACAATTGGATGTGGCCGCGGCATACGGGCGATTTCAGTGTATTTCGTATCTATGCCAATACGAAGAATGGTCCGGCCGATTATTCTCCTGACAACGTCCCTTATCACCCTGAATATGTAGCACCCATCTCATTGGATGGATACAAAGAAGGTTCTTTCTGTATGACACTTGGTTATCCGGGAAGTACGGAACGGTATCTTTCTTCGTATGGTATCGAAGAGATGATGAATGGAATCAACCAGGCAATGATTGATGTGCGGGGAGTAAAACAAACGGTTTGGAAACGGGAGATGGATCGTCGTCCGGATATTCGTATCAAGTATGCTTCAAAATACGATGAAAGCTCCAATTATTGGAAGAATAGCATCGGAACAAACAAAGCTATCAAGCATCTGAAGGTATTGGAAAAGAAACGGGCGGCTGAAGCAGCCCTTCGTGACTGGATTCAGTCTCATCCGGAAGAAAGAGAGAGACTGATTCGTTTATTTTCTTCTTTGGAGTTGAGTTATAGTAATCGCCGGGAAACAAATCGTGCGTTGGCTTATTTCGGCGAATCGTTTATCAATGGTCCCGAATTGGTGCAGCTTGCTCTTGAAATTCTCAATTTCGACTTTGAGGCCGAGGAGAAGCTGGTGATTACCCGCATGAAGAAGCTATTGGAGAAATATGATAATCTCGATCTTTCCATTGATAAGGAGGTTTTTGCTGCCATGCTCAAAGAGTATCAGTTGAAAGTGGATAAGAAGTATCTGCCTGCTATGTATGAAAAGATTGATACGCTCTATAACGGGAATATTCAGGCTTATGTGGACTCTTTGTATGCAACTTCCTGTATAACATCCCCTAAGGGTTTAAAACGTTTTCTGGAACGGGATACTACGTATAATCTGATAGAGGATCCGGCTGTTTCTTTGAGTCTGGATCTGATCGTGAAGTATTATGAGATGAATCAGAGTATTTCCGAAGCTTCCGAGCAGATAGAGCAAGGGGAACGCTTGTTCAACGCTGCCATGCGCCGTATGTATGCCGATCGGAATTTTTATCCGGATGCCAATTCCACCATGCGGCTTAGTTTCGGAACAGTTGGGGGATATACTCCCTTTGATGGAGCCACTTACGATTATTATACCACTGTGAAAGGCATCTTTGAGAAGGTGAAGGAACATGCGGGTGATATTGACTTTGCCGTCCAGCCAGAGTTGTTGAGTTTGCTTTCTTCCGGTGATTTCGGAAGATATGCCAATGCACAGGGAGATATGAATGTTTGTTTTATTTCTAATAATGATATTACAGGCGGTAATTCCGGCAGTGCCATGTTTAATGCCAAGGGAGAATTGCTTGGGCTGGCTTTCGATGGTAACTGGGAAGCAATGAGCAGTGATATCGTATTTGAACCTGACTTGCAGCGTTGCATCGGAGTAGATGTGCGGTATATGCTCTTTATTATGGAGAAATACGGTAAGGCGGGCAATCTTGTTCAGGAGTTGAAGATAGCCCGATGAAGTAAATAATCCGATAAAGCATTTATCTGCTAACCGACCACTTTATATTCATAATTGAGTATGCAATTTTTCGTAATTTAGCCCACGATACAATATAACATCCGATTGAAAGAAAATACAAATTAATTTTTTGATAAAATGAAACGATTGACATTATTACCGGGACTACTATTTTTGATGCTGCAAGCAGCATTTTCGCAGGAATCAGGCAGCTGCAAACCAGTGAACTTAGTTTGTGATTATTTGGTGAATCCTTTGGGAATAGATAATCCTGCTCCCCGGCTTTCATGGATGTTGAATGATACTAGGAAAGGGGCACGGCAGACGGCTTATCAAGTCACCGTAGACAAAGACTCTCTTGAATTGGTCGCAGGAAAAGGAAACGCTTGGGATTCGGGTAAAAAAGACTCCGAACAGATGCTGATTACTTATTCCGGACAGGAACTTCGTCCTTTTACCAAGTATTATTGGAGAGTAAATGTTTGGGATAAGGATGGAGTTAAATCTTCTTCGGATATTAATAGTTTCGAGACGGGCATGATGGGGATGGAGCACTGGCAAGGGACTTGGATTGGAGATAACAGAGATATTAATTATCGTCCGGCTCCCTATTTCCGGAAGGTGTTTGATGCAAAGAAGAAGGTTCGGTCTGCAAGAGCATATATTGCTGTAGCAGGCTTGTATGAACTGTATATAAATGGTGAGAAGATTGGAAATCATCGCTTGGACCCGCTATATACCCGGTTTGACCGGCGTAACTTCTACATCACTTATGATGTTACTTCCCAAATACAAAAAGGGAAAAATGCGATTGGAGTATTGCTGGGTAATGGATGGTATAATCATCAGTCAATGGCTGTGTGGGACTTCCATCGTGCACCATGGCGCAATCGGCCGGCTTTCTGTATGGATATGCGGATTACTTATGAAGACGGTTCTGTTGAGGTTGTTTCTACGGAGCGAGACTGGAAAACTTCATCAGGAGCGTTGATATTCAATAGCATTTATACAGCCGAACATTACGATGCCCGTCTGGAACAGAAGGGCTGGAACACTGTCAACTTCGATGATTCCAAATGGAATGGAGTAGGATATAGGGCTGTTCCTTCACAGAATGTAGTGTCTCAGCAAGTGCAGCCGATCCGTGCAGTAGAAACGATACCCGTAAAGACGTGGAAGAAGCTTAACGACACGACGTATGTATTCGATTTTGCCCGTAATATAGCAGGAGTCACCCGCATCAAAGTGGCCGGAGAAGAAGGAACTGTGCTGAGGCTGAAACATGGCGAACGGTTGTATGATAACGGACGAGTGAATACGTCGAATATCGATGTGTATCATCGTCCTGTTGATGATTCCGATCCTTTTCAAACGGATATGCTGGTTTTGAGTGGAAAGGGAGAGGATGAATTTATGGCACGATTCAATTATAAAGGTTTCAGATACGTGGAAGTGACAAGCACTAAACCTGTTATGTTGAATGAGAATAGTCTGAATGCTTATTTTGTGCATAGTGATGTTCCGCAAAAAGGAGAGATTCATACTTCGAATGCGCTTATCAATCGCCTTTGGTGGGCTACGAATAATGCCTATTTATCTAATTTGATGGGTTATCCTACCGACTGTCCCCAACGTGAAAAAAATGGATGGACCGGTGACGGTCATTTTGCTATTGAAACGGCATTGTACAATTATGACGGTATCACCGTCTATGAGAAATGGCTTGCCGACCATAGAGACGAGCAACAGCCTAATGGCGTACTTCCCGATATTATCCCTACAGGAGGTTGGGGATATGGCACAGATAATGGCTTGGATTGGACAAGTACTATTGCCATCATTCCATGGAATATTTATATGTTTTATGGTGATAATAAACTGTTGGCGGACTGCTATGAGAATATAAAGCGATATGTAGACTATGTGGATCGTACCAGCCCGACCGGATTAACTTCATGGGGAAGAGGCGACTGGGTGCCCGTAAAGTCACATTCTTCGAAAGAACTGACTTCTTCTGTCTATTTCTATGTAGATACTAAGATACTTGCCAATGCTGCAAAGATGTTTAATAAGACGGAAGACTATGAATATTATTCTGCTCTTGCCAACAAAATAAAGAACGCAATTAATGATAAGTTTCTGAATAGAGAAACAGGCATTTATGGTAGCGGAGTTCAGACAGAACAGAGTGTTCCCTTGCAATGGGGGATCGTTCCCGAAGAGTTAAAGAGAAAAGTTGCCCGGAATCTGGCCAAGCAGGTAGAAGCTGCGGGTTTTCACTTGGATGTAGGTGTGTTGGGTGCAAAAGCTATATTGAACGCGTTAAGTGAGAATGGTGAAGCCGAAACAGCTTATAAATTGGCTGCACAAGACACTTATCCGTCATGGGGCTGTTGGATTGCCAATGGTGCTACCACATTATTGGAGAACTGGGATTTGAATGCTACGCGCGACATCTCGGACAATCACATGATGTTCGGTGAAATTGGCGGGTGGTTCTATAAAGGATTGGGCGGAATCTTCCCCGACCCCGAGAATCCCGGATTCAAGCATATTCTCCTTCGCCCTAATTTCCCCAGTGAATTAAAAGAGTTTGAAGCCAAACATCAGTCGCCTTATGGAGAAATTTGTTCTAAATGGGAACGTAAAAAGAATCGTATTATCTATCATGTAACTGTCCCGGCAAATAGCACTGCTACATTTTATGCACCCGACAATGTGAAGGGAGAGCGTGTAGTAAACTTGGAAGCGGGAGAGCATATAATGGAATTGAATTTAAAACATTGATTAAGGTTGTGGAATATTATCGAAAATAAGAGATTTACATTTATGTAATATTTACTAAATAGAAAGGCAACTAATCTGTGAAAATTAGTTGCCTTTGTTTTTTATTTAAATGAATTTCTTTTTACTTTTTCGGCTTTCTACGTGCCCATCCTTCCTCGCTGAAATCAGGCTCTTTGTCTTTGAAAAATTCTTGCCAGTCATCTTTTCTTTTCGGACCACGGGCATCAGAATATCCTCGTTCTGCACGACTGGGTTTATCTTTTTTAGCCGATTTAGCACCTTTTGCAGAAGCATCTTTCGATTTTCTATCCTTATTCTCATAGCGTGGTGCACGTTCGTCACTTTTGCCGCCGAATCGTTTACCTCCCTTGCGCTCATTAGAACTGCTTTCGCGTCCTTTTCCGCTTTCTTCACCGGCTATTTCAATAACGACCTTACGTCCGTTCCATTTAGCTTTGTTCAGCGCTTTAATTACATTGGTCGCTTCCTTTTCAGGTACTTCAAAGAAAGAATAGTTCTGCATCAGGTCAATGCGTCCTAATTCGATGCGTCCTCTTGTATTGCTGTTCAACAGTCCGATAAGGTCACTTGGAAAGAAGCTGTCCGTTTTACCTAGATTGATAAATAAGCGGTTGAAGCCTGGAGCAGCTTTTCGGCTTCTTTTTTCGAAACCAGCCTCTTTACGATCACCTCGTCCGGCACGTTCTGCACGGATATCGGTTGGCTGTTCTATTTCAGGACGGTTGCGGTAATATTCTGCAAAACGGTTGAATTCGTGAGAAACCATTCGTTTAATCAAGTCCTCTTTGTTTAACCATTCCAGTTTACGATAGATTTCCGGCATAAAGTCGGCAATCTCTTCTTCGTTTACTTTCACTTTTTCGAGATCATCAATTACCTTAATCAGCTGTTTCTGACAGATACCTGCTGCTGTCGGCATTTCTCCGACAATGAATTTCTTACTGATAATCCGTTCGATTTCTCTCATCTTTCCCTTTTCGCGGAGGTTGATGATGGCAATGGAAGTTCCGGTTTTTCCGGCACGTCCTGTACGTCCGCTACGATGCGTATAACTTTCTGTATCATCGGGCAATCCGTAATTGATGACATGTGTCAGATCGTCTACGTCAAGTCCACGGGCAGCTACGTCAGTTGCAACGAGCAGTTGTAGATTACGGATGCGGAATTTCTGCATAACGGTATCCCGTTGTGCTTGGGAAAGTTCACCATGCAAAGAATCGGCATTGTAACCTTCCTGCATCAATTTATCTGCAATTTCTTGAGTCTCTTTACGGGTACGGCAGAAAATGATACCGTATATTTGTGGGTAGTAATCGACGATACGTTTTAAAGCTTCATATTTATCTTTAGCCTGTACAGTATAAACAACGTGTTTAACGTTATTGGTACTCTCGTTCTTACGGCCAATAGTGATTTCTTTCGCGTTACGTAAGTAGTTCTTGGAGATACGTGCGATTTCCGGGCTCATTGTTGCAGAAAACAGTAGTGTGTTACGTTCCTGCGGCACATCAGCCAGGATGGCATTGATACTCTCTGTGAATCCCATATTAAGCATTTCGTCCGCTTCATCCATTACAACGTTGTGAATGGTAGATAAAGATACGGTTTTGCGCTCCATCAGGTCGAGCAAACGTCCCGGTGTGGCAACGATGATATGTACACCTCGTTTCAGGCTGCGTATCTGGCTATCAATGGAAGAACCACCATATACAGGCAACACTTTTAATCCATCAATATATTTGGAATAGTCGTTCAGATCTCCTGCTATCTGGAGACAAAGCTCACGGGTAGGGCAGAGGATAAGCGATTGTGGAATTCTGTTTTTTACGTCAATCTGTTGGAGCAAGGGCAAACCGAATGCGGCTGTTTTACCTGTTCCTGTCTGTGCAAGAGCTACTACATCATTATTTTCTCCTAAAAGGTACGGAATCACTTCTTCTTGTACCGGCATGGGATTCTCGTATCCCATTTCTTCAATTGCTCTACGTATCTCCGGAGAAACGCCAAGCTCTTCAAATGTCTTCATTAAATCTCTGTATATCTTTTATTTCGTCTGCAAAGATAGTTAATTTAGTTGATAATGAATGGTTGATAACGGATAATTATTGTAGACGTCATCGTATTTATCATTTATCAACAATCAATTATCAGTTAATAGAATGCTGTGTAACCGTTTTATATCTTCTGTAGAAAGTCCGATTCCTTTTTTCAGATAAGTTTGTATACTCCCATATTCAGATTCAATCTGTTCCTTTGCGGCATTCAGGAAATCTTCTTTAGCCGAGTAAATGGTAGTGATTGCCTCTTGAGAGTTGACAGGTAATTTATATGCGTATTTAGAGGCTTTGGGAATATTGAAATAATCGTTACTCAAACGATAATCTTCCATTATCACATCTTCATTGACGCCGAGAGCGGCGAGTAGGAGTGCGGAAACAACTCCTGTACGTCCTTTCCCGGATGTACAATGAATGACAACCGGATAATTGCTACGGTCGAGAAGAACGGTGAACAACTCTTTGAATTCCTTTTGGTAGTTTATAACTAATTCCCGGTTCATTCGTTCTACCAGACGGTAGATGGTATCAGTTTTTATTTTTTCTTCCCGAATACCTTGCAGAATTTTCTCCATGTTCCCTGTGAGGATGGGGATATGTACGATTTTAAACTTGTCATCATGTAGTTGTGGATAGTGGTGGCGTTCATTTTCAGAACGTAAGTCTATAATTGTTCGTATTCCCATATTTTTAAGCTCTTGACGGGAACAGGGAGGAATACTGTCTATTTGTGCGGAACGGTATATCATTCCCCAACGAAGAGATTTTCCGGTGTCAGCAGATTCGTATCCTCCTAAGTCGCGGAAGTTCTGTACACCAGGGATATTGATGTTGCGGGTAGCTACTTTGATCCGGTATTTGTTGTTAAACACCATCAAGTAGTAATAACGTTGGGATGGATCGTTGGTTACGATTGTCATTTTACCACTGGAGATGTTAGCCATTGCAATGGGAGAATCTTCCGGAATAATTTCCGGAGAAGTAGAGGTGTATACTTTTACCTGTCCTTTTAATATCGGTGCCGTTTCCCATTTGATAATACAGTTCCCTATATTATTTTCCTCACATACCACAGATATAGCAGGTGATGTGCCGGAGCACGACGGGAGCACTAATAAAACAGTAAGCCAGCTTAACAGGTTTTTATACATAGTTTCTTTGTCTTGAATCGTATACTGCAAAGATAAGAATTACCCGAAGATGTGATAATTCCTTTGCGATAATTAGCCAAAGTTAATAGTAATTTACGCGTTAAAAAAGGGCGCATCTTCCGGTGGAAGAGCGCCCTGAATGAGAAGTTGCTTGAATCAGCTTTATTGAATACTGTTTAATAAATCCGTTTTTCCTTCATTGATTAACTTTAGAATAAGTTCGCCAAATAAGGTATTTTGCCATGCGAACCAAGCGCGGGTGAAATTATTAGGGTCATCTTTGTGAAAAGATTCATGCATAAAGCCTGTCCCTGCATCCGTATTGATCAGCATTTTTACACAATCCTTGATCTCCTGATCGTCCTGGCTGGTAAATGCTTTCATCATGATGCTCATCGGCCATACCATATCATAACCGATGTGAGGCCCGCCAATACCTTCTCCTGCTTTTCCCTTGAAGAAATAAGGGTTATCTTTGCTCCATACAAAACGGCGTGTATTTTGATAGATAGGATCGTTGATTTCTACATCACCAAGATAAGGCATTGCCAGCAAGCTTGGTACATTAGCGTCATCCATTAAGAAATGATTTCCGAAGCCATCTACTTCAAAGGCGTAAATTGTACCATATTTAGGGTGATTATAAGTCGCGTATTTTTTTAGTGCAGCTTCTACTTCTTTTGCCAGATCTGTGCATTCTTTTGCCAGTTCTGCATTTTGATTTACAGCATTTAGAATTTCAGCAGCTTTCTTTAGCGAAGAAACAGCGAAGAAATTGGAAGGGATAAGAAATTGCAAGGTTGTAGCATCGTCAGATGGGCGGAAAGCTGAAACAATAAGTCCGACAGGATTTACCGGAGCACCTAGGCCATTATTGTTCAATGTATCGAGTGCACGTTCTGTTTTGCGTTGAAATTTATAAGGCCCCACTCCTTCTTTGCGTTGCTGTTCCTTAAAAGTAGTCAGGATGTTGGTGATGGCTTGTATCCATTCACTGTCGAAAATACTTGCGTCACCGGTTTCTTTCCAATATTGGTAGGCCAGACGTAGTGGATAACATAGAGAATCTATTTCCCATTTTCTTTCATGTAATTCAGGTTTCATGTCGGTCAGGTCGGACATCCATTCCCCTCCGACAGCTCCGTCATTAAAAGCATTAGCGTATGGATCAATATTGATACATTTAAATTGTCTGCGGATTACTCCTTCAAGCATTTTCTTTAACTCCGGATCTCTATTGGCCAGTTGTACATAAGGCCAAACCTGTGCTCCCGAGTCGCGTAGCCACATGGCATGAATATCGCCTGTATAAACAAAAGTATCAGGCTTACCGTCTGTTGTACGATAATGGACCGTTGTTTCAAGGGTATTGGGAAAACAATTTTCGAACATCCATGCCAATTTTTGATTAGTAAGTAACTTTTTTACCCTGATAATTTCTGCTTCCACGGCTTTTGATGTAAAAAGACGTTTGCTTACAGGTGGACGGTTACTTTTATAAGCGGCAATTTCAGCTGCCTGATTGACTACATTGGTATGATCTTTAGCAAGAATAAGCTCTGTAGCGTTCGCATGACTTCCCATTAATAGGGTGGTTGTAATAATACATATTCCGATGTTTCTTTTCTTCATCTTTACAGTGTTTTTGAGAGGGTTATTAAAAGTGGTTATTATAAATTGATTCCGGCTAATCTGCCATACATTTCTACAAAAGCAGCTTGTGTCAAAAGCCATTTTTTCTCATTTTTATCTGCTCCGCTCCAATCTGTTTGGAAGAGTCCCCGTTCATCCCTGGCATATTGCCATGCATAATCAAGGCTTTTTTGGAAGTCGGCTAGATAGGTCTTATTATGATCAGTTTGATAAAGCTCTATAAATCCTCTTAGCATGACTGCTGTGAACCAGATATTTCCTTTTTTCAGTAATTGAAATGTTTGTCCGTTTGGAGAGGTGAAATGAGTGAAAAAGTGCTTGTGACATGCTTCGGCTATATTTTGAGCATCTTCCAAATAGTTTTTCTGTTTTGTTATTTGGTAGAGTAGGGCGGCAGCTTGCATCATTTGACCACTATTATAGGCGAATTTGGCACGCCCGATTTTCTTATTGAGTGCAATGTTGTCAAAGTATAAATGATCTTTTGGATCTTCTAAATTCTTTTTAGTCCATTCGTATAACTCTTTCCCTTGTTTCAGATAGATGCTGTCTTGAGTTGCCTGAAATAGCTTGAGAGCAAAAACGGCTCCAGGTGCATTTGAGCAAGTGTTTTTGGACTCTTTTTTTTGTTCACACCAGTAGATTCCTCCTCCAAGCACTTCGTCTTTACCGCTAAGAATAAACTCCCATATCAGTTCGGCTTTTTCCAGATAGGCTTGTTTTTTAGTCATACGATAAGAATCGGTAAAATCAATGCCTAGCCAAACGTTGTCATCATAAAAACGATCGGAGAGAGGTTGATTACTGATATAGGATGAGTAAGCGAATGGTTCTCTTCGTGTGTCGAAATACTCTTCCAATCCGGGGAGTACTTTATTTTCCAGAAGTTTCTTGTATTTTTTGTTTCCGGTGCTTTCCAGTAATGCGTTTACTGCAGAGAATGTACCCGAATATGGCCAAAGATAAGAATATTCATTATGCCTTTTTGCTTGTTCTTCTGACGCCAGATAAGTTGCTTTGGTGTTCTGGTCAGAAGGATAATTTTCGCGCAGCAAACAAGTATTGGGTGCTGCATAATATTTGTAGAGGGCATCCAAAGTTTGTTGGGCTCTTTCTGCGTTAGGACTGGTGGTTGATAGAGTCAATGCACAGAAAATGTTCACTAGTAAGTAATGCATGGTTTTGTTGTTTTATAAATGATTATTGCATAAAAATATTTACCTGTTCCCAAGCGTTCTCAGTGTCGTTTGTTACTGCTGCTCCTGGTGTAGAACGTCCTTCCTTCACATATTTCCTAATGAGTCGTGTCATCTTTTTTACTTCCTTCTCGTAACGTTTATCATGGATAATATTTTCTTTCTCCGAAGGATCTCTTTCAAGATCGAATAACTGCATTGGAGGTAACTTTGCTAAATCAGCAGGCTTATTGGGATATCCCCATCCGCCTGATCCTCCATAGAATACTAGCTTAAGCTGTGGTGTGCGTAGAGACAGATATCCTTTCCCTGATTCATAAATAAGATCCTTTCGGGTAGAAGTCCCTTCTTTACTTAATATAGGCCATATACTGTAGCTGTCTACAGCTTCCTCGGTTGTTAGTTTATGATTGATCATTTGTGCAAAGGTAGCATATAAATCGGTAAGAGAAACAAGGGAATTGTTTTTTTTGTTGGAAAATTTTCCTTTCCAAGATATAATTAGGGGAATTCTGTGTCCTCCTTCATATATATCTGTTTTATATCCTCTGTAAATATAACTAGGAAAATGTCCTTGCTTCTCCATTTCTTTAACACCGATATACGGAGCACAACCATTATCTGAAGTGAAGATAATGATAGTATTATCTAGTTGGTTGTTTTTCTTTAATGTTTCCACGATCTGTTGTACCATATCATCTATCATGACTACAAAATCTCCGTAAGCTCCTATCGTTGTTTTACCTTTATATTCATTTGCAGGTAATACCGGTGTATGAGGAGCTGTGATGGGCAAATACAAGAAAAAGGGTTTCTTGCTGTTTTTTTGTTTGCTGATATAGTTTATGCTGTGACGGATGATATTGGGCAGGCAATCTTGTGGATCAAAGTCAGCTCCTGCCACTCCCCCATGCATCAGTTTAAGTCCTTTTTGAGGTTCGATTATATGATTAGGAAGAGCAGTCACTTTGTTATTTTCTACATAGACATAAGGTGCTATGTCAAGAGAAGAAGGTATGCCGTAAAAATAGTCGAATCCCCTGTCTGTAGGACCATTTTTGATAGGGAGTGAAAAATCTACATCTTTTTTATTTTGGGCATTTTGAGGATATCCCCAGTCCCAGCCCAGATGCCATTTACCAATACAAGCAGTGTTATAACCATTTTCAGATAACATTTGGGCTATTGTTCGACGATCAGGGGTAATCATGGCAGGAGAGTATCCGTCAAGCACTCCTTCTTTTAATTTAGTACGCCATGGATATCTTCCGGTGAGAATGGAATATCGTGAAGGTGTTGACAAAGCGGAGGAGGAATGTGCATCCGTAAAAGTAATCCCATCTTGAGTCAGATTATCAATGTTGGGAGTGGAAATCTTAGATTCTGGGTTGAATGCTGAGATATCTCCATAACCTAAATCATCTGCTAATATAAATATTATATTGGGAGATTGGGCGTTGATGGCAGTTGTTGTAAATAATGCCGATGAGAGTGTTATTAATTTATTCATATAATTTTATTTAGTATGAGTGTAATATCTGGTCTAACCCCATGTCCTTAGGGGTTTCTAATAAAGGAAATTCCGGTAATATGCGCATAGGCACTGCAGGATCTCCCATATCCTTTTTGATAGGATTTGTTTCCTTAGAATCGTTTATCGTGTCGTAAAAATTGCCATCAGAATAGAGTTTATATTGTATATCCCTAAAAAAATATTTTGCATTTTTACTTCCGGAAGTACCGAATCTTACTCCTGTTTCCGAAAGTCTGTCAAGGTTTGGGAGTTGATAGGTACTACCGTAGCATCCTAAACATTCGCGCCCCATATCATCAGCTAAGATTAATACGATATTAGGTTGACTGTTGCCCGTTTGGGACATCAGAGCAGAAGGAAACATTGTGAGACATTCCCATAGGAGACAATTAATCGCTTTCATTCGTTAATATTTTGAGACATTAATATTTAAATTTTAATTCTACCTATTGCATGAAAATTTCGATTTGCTCCCAGCTATTGCCTGTATCATTCGCGCTCTTCTTTCCGGGTGTGGAACGTCCTTCTTCTACATACTTCCTGATTAGTTGTGTCATTTCTTCTACATTTTTCTTATAACGTTTGTCACCGATGAGATTCTTTGTTTCCGACGGATCTTTCTTCAGATCGAAAAGTTGCATACTAGGCAACTGGGCAAGTTCGGCAGGCTTGTTCGGATAACCCCATCCGCCTGAACCACCGTGGAATACTAGCTTCAATTTGGGAGTGCGCAGAGAAAGATATCCTTTGCCCGATGCATAAATAAGGTTCTTACGCGCAGACGTCCCTTTTTTGTTTAGTATTGGCCATATGCTATAACTATCCTCTGCTTCTTTATCCTTTAGCCGATAGTTCATCATTTGGGCAAAGGTAGCGTAAAAGTCGGCAAGTGAGACCAGTGATCCATTGATTTCGTTTGCGTATTTTCCCTTCCAGGATACGATGAGCGGTATACGGTGTCCACCTTCGTAAATATCATTTTTATAACCTCTGTAGATGTAACTTGGGTGATGTCCTTTCTCTTCCATTTCTTTAACACCTATATAAGGAGCGCATCCGTTATCCGATGTAAAGATGATGATGGTATTTTCCAGTTGGTTATTTTTCTTTAATGTTTCCACAATTTGTTGCACCATGTCATCTATCATGACTACGAAATCGCCATAATCTCCTATAATTGTTTGACCTTTATATTTCTCTGCCGGTAATACGGGCGTATGTGGTGCGGTGATGGGGAGATAGAGGAAGAACGGTTTCTGACTGTTGCGTTGTTTGTCGATATAATCCACGCTGTGGCGTATGATATTAGGCAGGCAGTCTTGCGGCTCAAAATCGGCGCCTGCTGCTCCGTTGCGTATCAGTTTGATTCCTTTCTGTGGACCGATGGTACGGTTGGGAAGAGCGGTCACTTTGTTGTTTTCTATATAAACGTGTGGAGCTGTGCCCAGCGATGCTGGTATGCCGTAGAAATAGCCAAATCCTCTCTCTGTAGGTCCGTTTTTGATGGGTTGTGAGAAGTCTACATCTTTTTGCTTTCTCTGACTATTTTGTATGTATGCCCAGTCCCAGCCAAGATGCCATTTCCCGATGCAGGCAGTGTTGTAGCCGTTTTCAGAAAACATTTGGGCAATTGTCCGGCGGTCGGGAGTAATCATGGCTGGAGAGAACCCATTCAGCACTCCACTTTTCATGGTTGTCCGCCAAGGATACCTTCCGGTGATAATGGAGTAGCGCGAGGGAGTGGAGAGTGCGGAAGATGAATGGGCATCCGTAAAGGAAATTCCGGAGTGTGTCAAGTTATCGATGTTCGGAGTATGGATTTTGGATTCCGGATTGAATGCCGAAATGTCCCCATAGCCTAAATCATCTGCTAATATAAATATCACATTGGGCGATTGCGCCTTTATGGCAGTTGCCGCAAGGAGTGCGGATGAGATTGTTATTAGTTTGTTCATCACTTTTGATTAGATCTTTTTGTGAATTCTATATCTTTATCAATTAGTCTATGTGAGTCCAATGAATTTTCAGAGTAATATAACGTGAAAAATCATTGAACTCACATTTGTGGTTTATTCTTGTACTATAACATTTATAGGACAGGTGAATCCATTCTCAAATTTGGGGGTTGCCGTGCCTGAGTTAGGCAGTGAATCGAATATGAAAGTGAATGTTCCCGCTTTATTTAATAAGGTACTTGCATCCGCATTGAAATCGACATACGATATGAAGTACTTTTCATTTAATTTTGGATCTTCAAAGAAATGAACGGTCTCATTACTTTTCTTGTTGGCTGTTCCAGCTCCAATTTTGGATTTGTTACCGGCTACTTTTACAACATCTGGTGTGTAGAATCCTCTAAACCAGTTGTTCTTACTGTCATCATGCGCTTTGAAGTTATAGCCTGTTGGTGCTGTAGCCCCTTCTGACTTGTATGTTGCAAACCAAATGCGCAAAGCAATATTACCTCCAAGTGCCTCTCCTTTGGTTAGAATTTTCGTTTGCTGGTTACTTTTGTATACCAATTCTCCTCGTACTGCTTTTACGGGATTACTTTCTGTAGGTTCCCAATCTTCATTGAAGGTCGGTATGTCAGTATCAGTAGTAAGGTTTGGATTGACAACAAATCCGGACACCGGATTTTCAGTAATTGTAAATTCAAAAGGCACCCATCCTGTTTCTCCTGTGACAGGATGTTTGGGAAAATACTGCACGATGTCATTACCGGCATCTGTATTTGCATACTTGATGTATATCTTATAGTTACCAGGCTTTTCGATATAAGACTTGGGCGTTGAAGCACTGATAGTCCAAGATGCGGATGACATGGGACGTGTGCGGTTTCCGCCATAGAGTATATCAGATGTGTTTTCGTCCCACATGCCTACAGAAATTGGTTTTGAGTTTGTCCCATGAAAGAATATGTCATTTTCTCCCCAAACGTGGCTTAGAGTGCCGTCTTTTAATGTAAAAGCTTCGGGGTATTGTTCGATGTTTTCTTGGGTGGGAGTAAATAAGGTAAGTGCTTTTACGCCATTTTCTTCGGTAAAACTGGGGCGAATGGCATTATTGGCAATCATAATGGAATTGTAACGTAGGTTAGCAACACAGTTGTATGTAAGTCCTGCAGTTTTGATTTCTGTGGAGGGACTGGACATTCGCGCATACCAAAATATTTGTTCGTTTTGTGCTCCGGGCACTGGAGCAGATTGATTTACCCAGTTAATTTCTCCACCGAGAAGAACAAAAGGTTTCTCACTGGTAGGAATGAGTTCACGTGCAGGACGTTGAGTGCCCTCAGCCCAAATTGGAATTGTTTTAGTGACAGTAGTGCCAATTTTTTCTCCATCTTCAAAAATATCAAATGAGATGGGTACCGACCCGTCTTGCGTTGGGGTTCCGCTTATTGGGAAATAAGCATATTGTTTATCTCCCTGAAAGGAGAGTTGTACCTCTCCGTCTTCTATTTTCAATCCGGTTTCGGATGACCGATCAACAAACTTGACGAGTAGTTTCCGACCAAACCCGTTGACGAACGGGATACCCAAGCGGTCACCCGGTTCGTTTTCATCACCAGCAAAAGCAGGGGTACCTTTAGCCAGGAATCCGTCTACATAAATGGTTGATTCTTGTACGTTCAACCCCTTTTCTTGTACAATATATTCCATTCCGGGGTGTTCGCAAGAGCAGAACAGACCTGAAATAAACAATATGGATAGTAATGCGGTAATCTTATTCATAATCATGTTTCCTTTCGTTTATATAACATTTGTTATCTTGCACCATAATTCTGTGTCAGCTTAGGATTGGAACGTATCTCTTGTGACGGAATAGGAAATAAGGTACAGTATTGGTCAATCTCAAATTTTTCGCTCTTCATATAGTAGTTGTTCACATTAGGAGAGCTGTTGGAAGTATAAGCATTATAGAAATTGGTGAAGTGTTGGTTCATTACTTCTACTGCTTTCCCTGAGCGTACGAGATCGAACCAGCGGTGTCCTTCGAACGCCAATTCCAATGTTCGTTCGTCATAGATTGCTTGGTAAACCTTTTCCGGAGTATCTAGAACCCATTCTTTATTAGAGTCTCCAGACGCAAGGTACGGAACAATACCAGCCCTTTCCCGTACAAGGTTGATTGTATTATTCAAAACGCTTTGTGACAGAACTCCGTCACTTATATGTGCTTCCGCTTCTGCCAATAACAGCAGTACGTCCGCAAAACGGAGAATATACCAATTGTCATCAGAATCATTTACTTTATATTCTGATGAACCCATGTATTTGCCGCACATCCACTGGTCGTCTGCGCTAAAGCCTTTGACAGAAGTCCGGAAAGAGGTACCAGTATAAGGGTCGTAAGGATATGCGACGTTTTGTGTATAATCTTTGTTCTCATTAACCGGAAGATAAGAAACACCGTCTGTGTCTAATTTGATATTACCATTGCTGATGCGTGTATCGGTGTAGATAACATCATCGAATTTGCGTACTTCGTATTGATAATCGGGATACATGGAATCCCATTTCTTTGCCATGTCCATAAAATATCCGGTCGGTGCGCATGCGCCATTTCCTTGATTTGAAATGGGAGATGGGATATATCCGTTTGAGTTGGCTTTATTGCGGGGTGCATAAGATGCGGGTGAGAAAAGAGTGTAGAACGGGCTGCCCAATCCTTCTGCCTGACCTGTTTTGTATTCCACTTCCCATATAGATTCGCTTGAATGTTTGTTTGTGGGCTTGAATAATTCACTGAAATTCGGGTACAATTCGTATCCTCCATTGTTTATCACATCTTCTAGATAATACTTGGCGGCTTCGTATTGCGTAGTGGTCGTTTCCGGATAAAATACGGTAATGTTTGGATTGGCAGATATATCTTTCCATGCTTCTACGTTGGGGTAAGCAGCTTCTGTGATGTCGTTCGGCATGGATAGAAGTACTTTTCCCAGTAAAGCTTCTGCCGCATATTTGTTAACTCTTCCTGTTGGAGTTTTCTCTCCGTTATTTGTTGAGCGATAAAGATTGTTAGATTCGATGGCGGTGGTCAAATCGGTGAGAATCCGTATATACACCTCTTCTGTTGATGCACGCAGATGACCTCTGGAATCGGTGTATTCTTGCGGGATATCCATAATGATGGGTACTCCGCCGTAAGCGCGAACTAAGTTGAAATAGAAAAGGGCACGTAGTACTTCGGCCTCTGCAATGTACTTCTGAACAGCTTCATCATTCCCGAAAAGTTCTTTTCCTTTTTCGATGACCGTGTTGGCTCTTATGATTCCTTTGTAGTGATGAGCCCAATAGTTTTGGTTTCCGCTGTTGTTGGCAGATATGGTAAATTTTTCAATTTCATGTCGGAAAGTATTGGCATAATAATTGGTCTGATTTGGGAATGCGACATCCGAACGCACATCACCGAAGAGATAGATGCTGGCCGAATACAGTCCGTTGTCTCTCAAAGAAGAGTAAGTTGAATACAATGCCGAACGTATATCATCGGGTGACTTGTAGAAATTCTTACCCGTTAAAGTGGTTTCCGGCTCAATGTCTAGAAAACCGGTACAAGCGGACATACAGGTAGTAACCAATGCCATTGTAAATATATTCTTCAAATTTTTCATATTCTTTTTCATGCTTTTGATTTATAATGTAACTTTCAGTCCCATGGTGAAATTTCTGGATAAAGGATATCCGGTACGGTCGATGCCCGGTGCGGTAGCCGAACGGAATGTGTTGGCTTCGGGGTTCATACCGGTATATTGGGTGAAAGTATGCAAGTTGTCGATATTGAAACTTAGTACTAATCCGTTTAAAAAGGTTTTTCGAAGCATTTTTTTGTCGAATGTGTACGAAAGCTGGATATTACGGATGGACAGATAAGAACCATCTTCGAGATATCGGTTGGTAAATTTGCTCATTTCCGTGGTTGGACGTACATCATTGGAGGTGTAAGTACGGTCTGCTAAACCATTACCCGGTGATTCGGGCGAACGCCATCTGTCTACTACTTTGATGGAAAGGTTGCTATTGTTGTTTCCGCGGAGTGTTTCACGTAATGTATAGTTGTAAATCTGATTTCCGTATTGTCCGTTCAACTGAAAACTAAATGAAAAGTTTTTGTATGAGAATGTGTTGACCATACCGGCATTGAAACGCGGATAAGGATTTCCTATAATAGTACGGTCATTGTCATCATAAAGTCCGTCACCGTTGAGATCATACCATTTACAGTCTCCCGGACGAACGTTCGGGTCGAAAGCCAGTCCCGAATAGGGGTCGTTCCGCAGTGCTTGAATCTCCTCCATTGACTGATAGATACCGCCGAATACATTTCCGTAGAACATACCTATCGGATAGCCTACTTTCGTGATGTTTGATTCTGCTACTCCATCAGTGATGGCTTCAGAATCGAGTCCTAGTGCCAATACCTTGTTTCGGTTGGCAGAGATGTTGAACGTAGTTGTCCATTTGAATTTGCCGGTCAGGTTGCGTGATACGATATTGAACTCGATACCCTTATTCTCAACGGAACCGACGTTTTGTAGCATACGTGAAACTCCTAAAGTGCTTGGAACGATTGTATTGAGAAGCATATCGGAGGTGATAGATTTGTATAAATCAAGTTGCATGAATATTCGGTTGTGGAAAAGCCCTATATCTATACCTAAGTTTGTCTGTTTGGACACTTCCCATTTCAAATCTGGATTAGCGATGTTCGATGGAGCCCAGCCACTTACAACAGAACCGTCTACTATATACGATTGCTGTGACATTTTGGTCTCATAGTTGTAGTCTCCGATAGCATTGTTGCCGGATAACCCGAAGCTACCTCGCAATTTGAGTTCACTAAGTACTTTCCTGAGTGGTTTCATGAACTTTTCTTCCGTCATGGCCCATCCTGCAGAAATGGAGGGGAAATAACCATATTTGTTGTTCTTTCCGAAGCGGCTTGAACCATCTGCACGGAATACTCCTTGAACCATATATTTTCTTTTGTAGTCGTAGGTCAGTCGGGCTATGTAGGATAGCATACGGTCTTCAGTCTTATTATAAGATCCTCCGTTGACTACACCTCCGTTGATGGAAGGGAGAGACTCTGTTGCAAAATGATAGGCGGATGTGTAGAGCTTGTTGAGCTGGTTGCTTTGTATAGTCATACCTCCTACGGCACTGATATTATGGTCTCCGAACTCTTTCTGATAGGTCAGTATGTTTTCGTTAATCCACATGAGCTTGCGGGTCATTGTGGTGGAAGCTTCAGAGTCAGTACGGTTTTTGCCAATGGAAGCCGGATACCATATTGAGTTTTCGGATGACATGATATCGATAGCCAATGATGGTTTGAACGTTAATCCCTTGGCCAACTTTAATTCGAAGTTAAGACCGCCAACAATGCGATTTTGACTCGTTTCGTTTTTGTATTCGTGAGCGATTCTGACTGGGTTGTCTTGATTGTCAGCCAATGGCGAATCGGTAAGAGTGGGGAATGCGCCGGTTTCGGGATCTCTTGAATCGGTTGCCTTAGTCGGTGCCAGGTTGTACTCTAATGTGGAGAAATATTCTCCATTCGGGAGTTTGACCGGGAAAAAGGGATACATGGAAATTGCGGTTCGGATTACGCTGTTCGAGCCTTCTCCACCTTCTCTGGTCTTTTTCTGGTTAATAAACGTAGGAGCAAAGTTGACAGTTACTTTGGCCCATTTATTTAATTCGATGTCGAAGTTGGAACGGAAAGCAAATCTTTTCATTCCGGTACATATCAGAATACCTTCCTGGTCGAAGTATTCTCCGGAGATTCGATAGCGCATATTTTTACTTCCTCCTGCGATAGACAGATTGTATTTCTGCTGAATGGCATTTTGGAAGATGGCATCTTGCCAGTCTGTGTTGAGGTTTTCGTCGAAAGGAAAATAATCCTGGCTCTGGTTTGTTGTGTAACGGAATCTTTCATTCAGATTCTTATCTTTATAATATTCCAGCAATTGGGCTGTGTTCATCAATTCAAACTTATGTTGTATTTGTGCTATGGTGGTTGCGGCATTGATAGTTACTGTCGGTTTGGCACTTTCACCGCGTTTGGTCGTGATAAGTATTACACCATTGGCACCACGCGAGCCATATACAGCGGTTGAGGCGGCATCTTTCAGAATCTGAATGTTGGATACATCATCAGGATTGACTGCTGACAGGCCGCCTTCCATCGGTATTCCGTCGACAATGTATAAAGGTTCCGAGCCAGCAGTAACGGTACCGATACCACGAACTTCTACATTAATATCACCACCGGGAGTTGCATCGGAAGTCTGTATACGAACTCCGGGCACTAAACCCGAGATGGTCTGTTCGATGGAAGAACCTACATATCCAGATAATTCTTCGGATTTGATGGAGGTCATGGCAGACGTTATTGTTCTTTTGGTCTGCGTTCCATAGCCAATGACTACAGTTTCATCCAACATATAGCCGTCTTCAATCATGACTACCTTAATAAGTTTCTTTGGATCTTTGATTGTGATCTCTTGTTTTTGAAATCCGATAAACGAAAATTCAAGAATTGGATTTTTACCTTTCGTTTGAATTTTGAAAGTGCCATCAATAGTAGTGGTGGTCCCATAATTGGAATTTTGGCAAAGGACATTCACGCCGGGTATAGGCTGTCCTTGCTCGTCAACAACAGTTCCTGTTGCAAATGTTCGGGCATTCTGGGCGTATGTATTTCCATCTGTATATGAAGAAACTGCAAATATGGAAAATACAATAATTAGGAAAAGAATGCGGATAGAAATAATATTTCTCATATAGTAATAAATTTAGTTATGCCACAAAAATACAATCAATATACTAATTTTTTATAGGATGTAAAGCCGCCAAAGAGAATTTGTAAAATAGTATAATATGTAATATGTTGAATAGTAGTTGTTTATGTGTAGTGGGCGATGGGGAAAATGTAATAGGTCTGTGAACTGTTTATAGTTGAGGAAGGTGTTGAATATGGAGATATCGGATTTTATATTCATTTTTACCATAACTACATAAATTGTCTTTATTTGCAATGTATTCATTTGATATATAGAACTTTGTCTGTTGGTAGACTTACTTTTATCTTAAAATGGAACCAGATGTGGCTCAATGGTATTAGCATTTCGTATATTTGCATAAATATAAAAGTATTTGTTTTCCCTTTCAACAACTAAAATCGCATAAAATATGAAGAATCACTCAAGACATTTTGTAGCCGCTACTTGTGCTTTAGCAGCATTTTCTCCTGTTGAAATGATGGCTCAGAAACAACCTAACTTTGTTATTATCGTTGCAGATGATATGGGATATGGTGATGTGGGCATATATGGTAATGAGTATATAAGAACCCCGAATATTGATCAAATGGCCCGGAAGGGGATGATGTTCACAGACTTCCACTCGAACGGTTCAGTTAGTAGTCCGACGCGTTGCGGGCTATTAACCGGACGTTATCAACAGAGAGCTGGTTTGGAGAGAGTTCTTTTGGTGCCCCGGAATGATAAAGATAAGGAGGTGGGACTTCCATCGGAAGAAATAACCTTTGCAAAAGTCTTGGGAGACAACGGATACCGGACAGCTTTGATTGGCAAATGGCATTTAGGATATTTGCAGAAACATCATCCGATGAATTTCGGCTTTCAGAAGTTTGTAGGCTTTAAGTCCGGAAATGTCGACTATCAGAGCCACCGCAACCGTTATGGTGATATGGATTGGTGGGATGGACTGGAAGTGAAAGATATGCCGGGATACACAACGACCCTGTTAACAACGCTCTCCGAAGATTATATAAAGGAAAATAAAGATAAGCCGTTTTGTCTGTATATAGCACATGCGGCTCCTCATTCTCCCATGCAGGGCCCTCATGAGAAAGCGATTCGTACAGAGGCCACTCCGGAAGGGGATAAAAACTCTGATAGATCGAATAAAGAAATCTATAAAGATATGGTAGAGGAACTAGACTGGAGTGTAGGGCGTATTCTGGAGACACTGAAGAAATATAAACTGGATGAGAATACTTTCGTTGTCTTTTTCTCCGACAATGGTCCGGTGATAAATAATGGAGGTTCTGCCGGAGGATATAAAGGTGCTAAAGGAAGTCCATGGGAAGGTGGTCATCGTGTTCCTGGCATTTGTTATATGCCCGGTACTATTAAAGAGGGTACAACATGCGAACAAACAGTGATGAGTTTCGACCTTTTTCCAACTATGCTGGATATGGCTGGCATTCATTATAACGATTCAAAGAAGAAACTGGACGGAACCTCTCTGGTCCCTTTGTTCAAAGGAGAAAATCTTGCTCCAAGACTTTTATTTTGGGGTAATGGTAATAAGACTATATCAGTGAGAGACGGTAAATGGAAACTGGTTCGTTACAATCAAAAGGGGGACATTACGCTGCATTTGTTTGATTTGAACAATGACCCATACGAGAAAAATAATTTGAGCAAGCAGGAACCTGAATTGGTTGAAAGACTGGACAAGGAGATTACCCGCTGGGCTGAGTCCGTCTATTCGGAAGTTCCTGATCAGTTTGCTCGAAAAGTACAGCGCACGAATAAAAAATAACACGTTAACATACATAGTAACTATGAAGATAGAAAAAACAGCCTTGTTGGCATTGGGAGCTGCTATGACTTCCGGTGCGGCTTTGGCCTCGAATACGGTTGATAAAGCGACTCCTAATGTCTTGCTGATTCTTGTAGATGATCTTGGATTGGGCGATTTGTCCTGCCAATATGCCAAAGATTTGAGTACTCCCAATATTGATCGCATCTTTGAAACGGGAGTACGTTTGGATAATTTTTATGCCAATTCATCGGTATCTTCTCCTTCGCGTGCCGCACTGTTGACCGGGCGTTTCCCGGCTATGGTAGGAGTGCCCGGAGTCATACGTCCCTCCATTGACCAAAATTGGGGTTATTTCGATCCGTCTGCCGTCACTATGCCCGAGGTGCTCAAGAGTGGTGGTTATAGAACTGCGCTGATTGGTAAGTGGCATTTGGGTTGGGAAAGTCCGAATCTTCCTAATGAAAGAGGATTTGATCATTTTCATGGCTTTCTTGCGGATATGATGGATGACTATTACACGCATCGGCGACAGGGAGGGAATTATATGTACCTCAATGACAAGGAAATCGATCCTAAAGGCCATGCTACCGAATTGTTTACTTCATGGAGTGTGGATTATATCAAGAAAGAAGCAAAAGAGAAGAATCCCTTTTTTCTTTATCTTGCCTACAATGCTCCCCATTCTCCTTTGCAACCTCCGGTAGAATGGGTGAACAAGGTGCAAGAGAGAGACAAGTCTCTGCCGGTTAAGCGTGCAAGGCTGATAGCCCTGATTGAACATTTGGATTATAATATAGGTAAGGTGATACAATCTCTTGAGGAAAGTGGTCAATTGAATAATACGTTGGTGATATTTGCTTCTGATAATGGAGGAGACCGGGGAAGTATGGCGAACAATGGTTCTACCCGGGGTGCCAAAGGCGATATGTTTGAGGGTGGTATTCATGTCGCTTGCGCATTGAATATGCCGGGAGTTTTCGAAGGCGGCCGACGTGACAAACACTTCGTGGTGATGATGGACCTTATGCCTACTATATGTGACTTTGTAAATGTACCGGTCAAGCATGAGATAGATGGTATTTCCGTGTTGGATGCCATTAAGGGAAAGCCCCAGAACACAGAAGACCGCTTTGTCTTCTGGCTCCGAAATGAAGGTGGTGCGCAGTTTGGTGGCAAGTCACAGAGTGCTGTGAGGTATAATGAGTACAAACTATTACAGAATCTTCCCTTTGAAAAGGCGCAGATGTTCAATTTGGAAGAGGACTCTTTAGAAACTACTCCGTTACCTTTGCAAGGGGATATGTTTCGGAAATTGAACAATGCAATGACTAGGCATTATCGTGCTTGGGGGGCAGTCCCTTGCCAGGCACCGTCTAAGTAGAAACTTAAATCATAAAATAAAACTAGTATGATGAATTTCAAAATGAAAAACAAGACTCTGTTCTTATGCCTTCCGGCAATGTTGAACATACCTTTTGGAGGCTCTTCCGCATTCGGAGCAAATCCAGAAAAAGACAATAAAGAAAATAGCCCGAAACGCCCCAATGTACTTGTATTGCTAACGGATGACCAGACATTCAGCACTATCCATGCCTGGGGTAATAACGAAATTCAGACTCCGAATATGGATAGGCTTGTCAACCAGGGTATATCATTCACCCAAACTCACGTAATGGGCGGGCTCAATGGTGCCATCTCGCAGCCCAGTCGTGCGATGCTCCTTACCGGACGCGGTCTGATGGATGTACACCGCAACGGACAAGTCATCCCCAAGAATGAGAAAACATTTCCCGAACTGTTCCGCGAGAACGGCTATACAACCTTCGGAACCGGCAAATGGCACAGTGACAAAGCTGCATTCAACCGTTCGTTCTCTACGGGTGCAAACATTTTTTTCGGGGGAATGCATCCCTATGGAAATGAAAAGGAAGAAAAGGGACACCGATGCCCTTATCTGCATGAGTACGACCCGACAGGGAAATACAAAAATGGCCAATGGGTAAACGCATCACTCAATACTTTCTCGTCTGAGTTGTATGCCGATGCCGCCATCAAGTTCATTGAAACAAATGCGTCGAACGATGATCCGTTTCTGATGTATGTCGCATTTACTTCGCCGCATGATCCGCGTAACGTGTTACCCGATTACGGACGCAAATACGGCAGCAAGGAAATTACGATGCCAAAGAATTTTGTCACACAGCATCCGTTTGATAATGGAGACCTTAATGAACGTGATGAAAAATTGTTGCCTACTCCGCGTGTACCGGAACAGGTGCTTGCTGAAAGGGCCAACTATTATAGTATGGTGAACGAGGTAGATGTTCAGATAGGACGTATCCTTGATATGCTTGAAAAAAGCGGCAAAGCCGATAACACCATCATCGTATTTGCTGCGGACAACGGCCTTTGTGTCGGAGAACACGGACTGTTGGGGAAACAGAACTTATATGAAGCGGCGGTAAGAGTGCCTTTGGTGATATGCGGACCTAATATCCCGCAAAATGTTATGAGCGATGCCTACTGTTATCTTTATGACCTTTACCCCACTCTCTGTGATCTTTCGAATATAAAGGCACCGACTACTGTTAAGGGTATTTCATTAGCGCAAACCATACAGAACCCGAAAGTGAAAAAGCGTAAGGACATATTGCTGACATATATTAACCTTCAACGAGCTATCAAGAAGGATGGTTTCAAACTTATACTTTACAATGTAGACGGTCAGCGTCATCCGCAGCTTTTTGACCTTAAGGCGGATCCAATGGAAATGAATAATCTTTATGACAATCCGAAGTATAGTAAAAAACGTAAAGAGCTTACTAAATTACTTTATGCTCGAATGGCGTCTGTTGGCGATTTCTGTGATCCTACTAAACCGGATTGGGGCTATCCGACGAAACTGAAATGGGAACAAGTTGTCAAAGTCAATCCTTGATGTAGAAAAATGTGTGTTCGGGGCTTATATAGCTCAATGTGAAAAAAATATCATTCCCACTGCAATAAGAAAAAACAGCTTATTGCAGTGGGAATTTTTATTGTCCGATGCGTCCTACTCTTTCTTCGAAAGAGTTACGATCACCAATGGCTTTGCTTCTCATTTTCGAGCGGTAGTTGTAGATAGTTGATAATGAGTATTGCAGGAAATGGGCTATTTTCACACTATCTGTAATTCCTAACCGAATCAGTGCAAAGATTCTCAGTTCGGGAGTCAGTAGTTTACCAGTACCAGGTATTATAGCATTTTCGGGTGATAAGAGTGCGTTAAAGTCCGCTACGAAGTTTGGGAATAAGTTGAGGATTGCTTTGTCGAAATTATTATAAAACTCTGCCAGATCTCCTTCTGTATTTAGCGAAGACTTGAGGAAAGAAACCACTTTATTGATATCTTCACTCTTTGCTATTTTAAGGGCTCTTTTCTTGAAACTGTCTATCTGAGTGATATAGTTGGTATATTGTTCCATATATAATCCCACATATTCTTCCTTAATTTTACTGCTATCAGCCAGTGCAGAATTTATGTTTTGTATTTCATCCAAATGGTATGACAGGCTTTTATTGGCTTGTTCCACTTTTTTCTTTTGCTTCTTTAGTTGGGTGAAAAGTATAATTAATAGGATACAGACAAGGCACAGCGAACTGAGTAGGCTATTGATAATAACAAATTTGCGTTTCTCTTTCTCTTGAAAGGCCTTGTCGATGAAGAGATACATATCCGAGGCTTCGATAGTATTAATTCTTGCATTACATAAAATCGCATCTTCCATTGCATTTTTCATGTATGCGTATGCCCGATCTATGTCTCCACTTTCAAAAATAAGTTTTGCCAATATTCGCAAAGAGCGGTTCTCTCTTGTTCCGCTTATTACATCGGATATGGCGGATATGGCAAAGTATTTGATCGCATTCCTGGAGTCGCCTTTGCCTTGATAGGCGGAGGCTAATGAATAAGCTAATATGCCGGCATTCCGTGAATATTGGGGATAGCTTAAATAAGCGCTATCCAGCATATGGATGGCATCATTATATTTCTTTTTGTGTAGCAGGATAGGAGCAATTGTGAAAGCCCGTATATTGGAAGGGACTTCTGCGCATTGAAGTAAGGAGTCACGATAAGTTTGTTCTATCAAATCATTCTTGCGTGATTCTATTTCACTGGAAGCAAAATTCTTCTGGTGATTGTAGATAGTGGCTTGTCCGAGGAAGTATTCCACTCTAAGTTTGGGAGACAATAATTCATGTTGTATGGGATTGACAATGGACAATGCTTCTTTGAAAAATCCCATGGAAGATAAAATACGCGCATAATCTAACTTGGCTTCAATGATAAGCTCTCCATCTCCACTTTCTTGAGCCAACTCATTCATATGAATAGCATAGGTTAAAGCGGAATCTTTTTGAAAGGAAGAATAGGCGAAACATAATAATTCGGCTATTTGTACTTTTTTGTGTATTTTATGGTGTAACTTCAGTTCTATTTTGAGACTATCTATTTGCTCTTGCTTTTGTTCTGCATAATCTAATTTATACTTTAGGGCTTTATCTAATGTTTTTAGTAATGACTTGATTTCATCGTTAGCTGTAGCCGGATTGATAAAAATAAAGCAGAGTAACACAGGTAAAATAAACTTTCTCATGATTATATTAGATTTTATCGCTAAAGCTGAATTTGGGATAAAGGTAAATATAATATTTGATAAATGCTAGCTTGTGATTTAATTCTCATGTCTAAGATTTATAATTCCATACCGAACCGTAAAAGTGAATACCGGTTTGATATGGAATGTATGATATGGAATCTTTTTCAGAAATGTCTATATAAAATTAGGGAATAATTGTTATTTGTATTTCTTAGCAAACTCCACCGAAACAGAATTGCTGAAACTTCCGCAAACCTCCGCTGCGAAGTCTTTTCCGCATTGGATTATTTTATCCCAGATTTCTTCATTCAAGTTATTTAGATCGCGGTATCGAACATCATATTTGAGTAATCCATAAATGAGTCCTGCGTTAAAATTGTCGCCGGCTCCAATGGTGCTGACTGCCTGTAACGGTTCTACCGGATAATCTTTGTTGACCAGATTGGTGCGCAACGTTACCTTTTCCCCGCCTGCAGTACAGATGAAGCGTGGGCAATAGAACTTGATTTTATCCTTGTATATCTTGTCTATATCCTGCATATTATACATATAGAGGAAATCCTCCAATGAACCGCGTACAATGTCTGCATATTCAAGATTTTCAATAATGGTTGGAGCCAGTTTCATGGCTTCGTTCTTATGAGAAGAGCGGAAATTCGGGTCATAATAGATGATGGCTTTCTTTTCTCGTGCCTGATCGAGTAATTCGAGAACCTTTTCCCGTAATACCGGATTCAGTGCATAATACGAACCCACCATCACAATGTCATCCTCCTCTAATTTAGGGAATAGGACGTCCAAGCGCTGTTTTGGGTAATCTTTGTAAAAGATATACTCTGCATCGCTTTGTGCATTCAGGAAAGCCAGAGATACCGGTGATTTTCCGTCCGGGAATACGTTGACGTGATCCGTGGGGATATTATTCTCACGCATAAACTGCAGGATAATATTGCCTACACGGTCATTTCCGGTTTCACTGATGAAGCCGACGTTTATTCCCATTCGTCCCAATGAGACGATGCCGTTGAATACAGAGCCTCCCGGTACGGCTGCGGAAGGCTGGTCACCTCGAAAGATGATATCGAGGATTGTTTCTCCAATACCGATTACTTTTCGCATAGTGATCTTGATTTTTCTCCCAGATAACCACCATGATGGCGTTTTGAGTATTCGGCGATCGTAAATCCTGTTTCTTTCATGGTTTGTACCACCAATATATCTCCGATCACTGTCATGGCAGTGGTAGAGGTAGTAGGAGTCATACCTAACACACAGACTTCAGCCGGCTTACCGGTACTAAGACAAACATCCGACTCTTTTGCTAACGGACTGTCCGGATTACCAGTAATAACAATAAACTTCAAATCCGGATTCAGATTATGAGCCAGACGGGTTAATTCCACAATTTCCCGTGTCTTGCCCGAGTTGGAGATCAACAGGAGTAAATCATTTTCTTGTAAAATACCCAAGTCCCCGTGTTGCGCCTCGCTGGGATGCAGAAAGACGGATGGAATACCGGTGGAACAGAAAGTTGTAGCAATGTTCATGGCAATCTGTCCGGCTTTTCCCATACCGGAAGTTACCAGTTTTCCCTTTTTCTGATGTATTTGTTCTACAATCAGTTTCACTGCTTTTTCATAAGCGTCTGTTACAGGGATATTGAGCACAGCTTGTGCTTCCTGTTGCAAAAGTTGTTTGATGGAGTCTATCATATAATCAGTTTATTTTTTCTTTTAATTCGTTCAATGTGTTTGCCACTTCGTAATAAGTTGAGAATGGTTGCCGTGCAAAACCTTTATCCTCCAGGGTGTGGAGTGCTTTCAATAGTTCGTCATAGAAACCATATTCATTGTAGAAGATGACCTTTTTCCGGTGATAACCGATAGAAGCAGCGGCTATTACATGGA
Source organism: Bacteroides luhongzhouii (assembly GCF_009193295.2). Taxonomy (NCBI): domain Bacteria; kingdom Pseudomonadati; phylum Bacteroidota; class Bacteroidia; order Bacteroidales; family Bacteroidaceae; genus Bacteroides; species Bacteroides luhongzhouii. The sequence goes on from NZ_CP059973.1 coordinate 1,441,780, forward strand.
AAATCTCATCGAGTGTACCAACGCCTCCGGGTAGTGCGACTAACACTTCCGACTTCTCTGTTATGATATCTTTGCGGTCACTCAAGTTGCGGGTGTGAATTTCTTCGTCTAACAGAGTGCTTACTTTGCCGTTCTCCTCCAGTTTGGTGGGAACAACTCCGATGACCTTGCCTCCGTTTTCTTTCACGGCACGGGCTACACATTCCATCAGTCCGAGGCTGGCCCCTCCATATATCAAGGTTTTGCCTTTCTGCCCCATCCATTCTCCTATTTGGCGGGCACTTTCGAAGTACATTTTGTCAATGTTCTCGGAGGCGGAACAGAATATTCCTATCTTTTCCATATACGTTGTTGCTGTTATAGTCCACAAATATCTGCAATTTTCTATAAACAGCAATAAGTTTTATTGTATTTTTGTGGCATTAATTCAATAAGGAAGTATAAAACAATGCAAGGTAACGAATATACATTGCCAAATGGCTTACGTATTATCCATGAACCGACCCTCTCAAAAGTAGCTTATTGTGGTTTTGCGATCGATGCCGGAACACGCGATGAGGCAGAGAATGAGCAGGGAATGGCCCATTTTGTAGAACATCTGATTTTTAAGGGAACGGAGAAGCGGAAAGCCTGGCATATCCTCAACCGGATGGAGAATGTGGGGGGTGACCTGAATGCTTACACTAATAAGGAAGAAACGGTGGTCTATGCCGCTTTCCTGAAAGAACATTTGGAACGGGCACTTGAACTGTTGGGGGATATTGTATTTCATTCAACTTTTCCGCAGCATGAGATAGAAAAAGAAACGGAGGTCATTATTGATGAAATCCAGTCGTATGAGGATACTCCGTCGGAACTGATCTTCGATGATTTTGAAGATATGATCTTCCGCAATCATCCATTGGGAAGAAACATTCTTGGTAAACCGGAACTTCTGCGAAGTTTTCGCACGGAAGATGTTCTATCGTTTACCCGCCGGTTTTACCAACCGGGGAATATGGTGTTTTTTGTTCAGGGACAATATGATTTCAAAAGAATCGTCCGTTTGGTAGAAAAATACCTTTCGGATATTCCTGATGTAAGAGTAGAGAATCGTCGTACACCTCCGCCTCTTTATGTGCCGGAACATTTGACGGTTCCCAGAGACACACACCAGGCACATGTTATGATTGGTAGCCGTGGCTATAATGCGTATGACGACAAACGCACGGCTCTCTATTTATTGAACAATGTCCTCGGAGGTCCCGGAATGAATAGCAAACTCAATGTGGCCCTTCGTGAGCGCAGAGGACTGGTTTATAATGTCGAATCCAATCTGACCTCCTACACGGATACAGGGGCTTTCTGTATTTATTTCGGGACGGATGTAGAAGATATGGATACCTGTTTGAAACTGACCTATAAGGAACTGAAGCGAATGCGTGATGTGAAAATGACTTCCTCCCAATTGGCAGCAGCGAAAAAGCAGTTGATCGGACAAATCGGAGTGGCATCTGATAACTTTGAGAATAATGCACTGGGAATGGCGAAAACATACCTTCATTATCATAAATATGAATCATCCGAGCTTGTTTTTAAGCGTATTGAGGAGTTGACAGCAGAGCAACTACTGGAGGTTGCCAATGAAATGTTTGCGGAAGAGTATTTATCAACGCTGATTTATAAGTAGCTTTTTGATATTGCTACGATATGCTGACAATTAATAAACTGTTAATATTAAACTGACCATGAGAAACTTAACACGAAATGTCTGGATTTGCCTGGGTCTGATAATGTTTCCCCTTACAACATTCGGACAGCAGAAGAACAATTTTACCTATGTACCTGCCCAAGAGCTTTTACTGGTAGGAAAAGCGACCACCGAAGGTGAATATTTCCATCGGGTAGACACAGCAAAGTATTGTACGATGCCTCCTGCGGTAAAGAAACTATTCACTAACTCTGCAGGTTTGGCTATTTCCTTCACAACGAACAGTCCGGTGATAAAAGCTAAATGGACTGTTCCTGACAATTACCAATTGCCAAACTTGACCAGATTAGCCCAGAAAGGCTTGGATTTGTATATCAAACGGGATGGGAAATGGCAATTTGCCGGAGTAGGGATGCCGGGTGGCGTGACTACGGAAAGAGTGATTGTCGATAATATGGGAACCGAAGAGAAAGAATGTTTGTTATATCTGCCTTTATACGATGAGTTGAAGAATCTGGAGATAGGTGTTTCTTCTGATGCTCACATACATAAAGGAGAAAATCCGTTCAAAGATAAAATAGTAGTCTACGGATCCAGTATTTTGCAGGGAGCTTCTGCCAGCCGTCCGGGCATGGCCTATCCGGCCCGCTTATCCCGTAGCAGTGGATATAATTTCATTAATTTGGGATTGAGTGGCAATGGGAAAATGGAGAAAGAAGTTGCCGAGATGTTAGCGGATATTGATGCGGATGCTTTTATCTTGGATTGTATTCCTAATCCTTCTCCAAAAGAGATTACCGAACGGACTGTAGACTTTGTAATGACCTTGCGGGAGAAACATCCGGATACACCTATTATTATCATACAGACATTGATACGCGAAACAGGAAACTTTAATCAGAAAGCCCGTGAAAATGTAAAGCGACAGAATGAGGCTATAACTGAACAGGTAGAAGTGTTGCGTAAAAAAGGCGTAAAGAATCTGTATTTCATTAAAGAAGACCATTTCCTGGGGACAGATCATGAGGGAACCATTGACGGAACTCACCCGAACGATTTGGGATTCGACCGAATGTTGAAGAAGTATAAACCGGCTATTGGTAAGATTCTGAAAATCAAGTTTAGAGATAAATGATGGAAAGAATAAAGAGGCTATCCGAAAAGTCCCTAAAAAGAAAAATCACCCTTTTTAGGTAATGGATAATGTTTTACTCGTACAATTTTTGGGGTGCACTTTATCTGTTTGCAGGGTGACTGTTGTCACGTTACAACTAGCCAACTCAACCAAAGTGAAAGCTTCCCGATTGGTAGCAAATAAGAATGATATTCGTTCTGAATCCGTAGCTTTCAACGGAGTGAATTTCCGCGCCTCCAAGAGTCTGCGTGTAGGTATTCGCGGAGATTTTGGATATGTCTAACTTGCGTTCGTATGTCTAAAACATACTGTTATCGTCCATCATTAAATGATATTATGACTAGAAATTTGTATCTTAGCGCCCATGTTGGGTTGCTAATCCGGTAACCGTGTATGTTTGTTTTTATAATACTTCTAAAATAAAAAACGATGTTTCAGAAACTTGTAGCTATAGAGCCGGTCAGTCTGGTTCCGTCGGCCGAAAAAATGTTGTGGTCATTTGCCGGTCAGGTCGTGATGTATCCTGACATACCCACGAGTGATGATGAAATCATTGCCCGTATCGGAGATGCTGATGCGGTGCTTTTGAGTTATACCTCCCGTATCAACCGATATGTACTTGAATGTTGTCCGAATGTGAAATACATTGGAATGTGTTGCTCGCTCTATTCTCCCGAAAGTGCTAATGTCGATATTCGCTATGCCAATGAACGGGGTATCACGGTGACAGGTATTCGGGATTATGGTGACGAGGGAGTAGTGGAATATGTAGTCAGTGAATTGGTGCGCTGTTTGCACGGCTTTGGACAGGAACCGTGGGAGGAGTTACCTCGTGAGATCACCGGATTGAAAGTCGGGATAGTCGGACTGGGTAAGTCTGGTGGCATGATAGCGGACGCTTTGAAGTTCTTTGGCGCTGATATTTCATATTATGCCCGCAGTGAGAAAGAAGCAGCCACTGCCAAAGGATATCGCTTTTTACCATTAAAGGAACTCCTTGCAGAGAGTGAAGTCATTTGTTGTTGCCTTAATAAAAATACGGTTCTGTTGCATGAAGAGGAATTCAGGCAGATGGGTGACCGGAAGATCTTATTCAATACCGGTTTGTCACCAGCATGGGATGAGGCTGCATTTACTGAATGGCTGGAAGGTGATAACCTTTGTTTTTGTGATACGGTAGGCGCATTGGGGAATGAGCAACTGCTCAATCATCCACATGTACGTTGTATGCAGGTGTCTACTGGCCGCACGCGTCAGGCGTTTGACCGCCTGAGCGCAAAAGTGTTGGCCAATCTGTCAGAATACAATGGGTGATGCGATATTAATCAGGGTGCTCACTACTGACCACCCTGCAATATCTGATGTAGCACTATAAATATCTACTACGGCATGCACCTGGTCATTTTTGATTTCTACCCTTTGCGTATCTCCCACAAATCCGGGGGTAGATTGTATGGATACCTGCATGTTCTCCGGACCGACAGAAGCTCGTGAGGCGGCAACTGTAACATTCACTTTGGTTGGAAAGATGCGAATAGCTTCCGCAGCACTTCCGGAGAAAACGGTACGTTGCTCCGTTTGCAAAGAATCATCATAAACGGGAGTTCCTTTGAGTCCGTTAGGACCTTTTTCATTGAAGAAGCGGGCTGTTGTATTTCCCATCAGGGAGGCAGTTCTTAAAACATCGAATCCACCGGTAGCTCCGGATGCGATATAGATTCGTGTGCCATTTGCCTTGGCGGTTTCTGCCACTTCCCGATAGAATGTCTCGTCTGCCAAAGCACCGATAGACAAGGTAATGACAGACGTTCCGTTTCTCAATGCCGGCAAGGCCAATTCCCGCATAGCGGCAGGAGAGGCCGACTCCACCAGATAATCTGGTTTTAATGCTAATAACTCTTCCAATGTGGCGCAAGCAATGCAAGGCTTGCCATGTTGCTGCATTTTATTTACGATGTGCGCAGCTTTTGATGCCGTACGCGAATAGACACCTACCAGATTATAATCTGGTAATAAGCCTTTGACAACTGCATCCGCAACGATTTCTGCAAGTCGTCCACATCCAACAATGACTAATTTTTTCATGCAACAAAGATAATACTTTTATTGGTAAGAACTTGGATTGCTAATTATTGTATTCAAATATCAAATAACACACCAACAGGTACAGGATAAGGAACAGCACAGACTCGATTCTCATTTTCAGTTCTTTCCGGGTAGGATGCAACCAATTTATAATCCGTGTGCGCAGAGTTTCGGGTGGACGTCTGAATAATCTTGCAAGCTCCTCAAAAGTCTTGCAGCCGTAGACTGTTTGTCTGAAATCATTCCTGCTGCCCCAACCTTCCTCTTTGAACCACCGGGTTTTAGGGTATCTTTCCGCTATCTGGTCTTGCAGCTGTCGCAAGGAGAAAGATTCGGGATTGTCTTCGTATTCCTGTTCGTAGTATATCATGCCTGTGAATCCATGTATACCTTTCCATTTAGTCATGTAGGAGCACTTGATAATATATTTTGTTCCGGTGGCATCAATAATTATATCACCTTTCCACCCGTTGGTTTCTTTTAGCATATCGAGTTTCGTTGTCTTGCCCTCTTTCCAAAAGACATAGACTCTGTTGTCGTTCGGACTGGACCAAAATATCGGGTATTTTAATTTTACTTTCATCTTTATTCCGGAACATGATGATTCAGGGTATCATGTGCAAGTGCTGCTTTATATCAGGGCTTTTTACATCAGGATTCTTCTATGGGTAATGCCACTTTCAGATTCGGATAGCAGTCGCCTAGGTGTTTTAGAAAATCATTGGCAATGACAATGGCCTGTACCGTTTCTTTCGCATCTACCGGAGTTTCGGGAATATCCGTAAAAATCAGACAGGAATAAAGGATGAGTTCAATTGCTTTTCCGTCTGTCTGCAAAGAGAGTTTATAGGCTTTTACATTTTTGCCGCGAGCTTGGGCTTGTGCTTTTGTCTGTCCCTCCAAAGGATATAAGGTGAGTCTGGAGTTTTTGAGTTGCGAAGGTTCGAATATCAGATGCTTGTCTATTTCACCATTGGTATCCGTGTCGAACAGGTGCAGCTTATCACCGCTTAATACCAAATATTTGGGGGTTGCCACGGTGGTGAAACGCACAGTTCCCAAAGTGGCCATTCCTTTCAGTTTGTCTTTCATCCCGTCTTTGAAGGCATCTACCATGTTGTGTTCGGTATTAGCATAGTTGAAAGCATCGATAGGATTTTGCTCCATCGCTTTTTTCAGAAAGGGGAGTTCGGATGTCAGAAATTGGTTCTTGTATTGTGTCGCATTTGCAAATTCTGCTTTGAAATCGGTGTTGTCTACTGCCTGAACCTGCTGGGAGATTTTGCTTTTTGTATAAAACCAATATCCCAAAGACAGGATAATGCAGACAATCGGAATAAGCGAATAGATGTTCATGGGTTTTATTTTTAGGTATCCGTACTATTTTTCTTTTTCCTCGTTGTTATCCTTCACTTTTTTCACCATGCCTAGAAGCCCCAGGATAAAGTCTTTCAGGTAGGATAATATGCCTATGACTATCAATGCTGCAAGACCATAAAAAAGAAGGCTGCCACCCCATTTGTCCCAAAATGTGGGTTCAGGGATGAGGCGGCTAAGTTCTTCTACATTCAGGTCTTGCCGGATTGCTTCGGCATATTCGTCAGAAATGTCGTAATACGTATCGGGTTTCGATTCAGAAAAGAGTACGAGCGTACGTTTGCCGTCTTTCTCAATATACCCTAAATCCAGATGAGTACCTTCGTCCGTTTTATAATAGGAGCTGTCAGGGAGGGTAGCTACTTTCGGAATGTTGTTACTTACAGGAATTCTGATTCTGCGTGCTTCGGCATTACTACTCATCAAAAGACCGGCTATGACGGTCAGAATAAATAAAAACTTTTTCATAATTATTGCAATTTAACGTGTTAATGACTGATAGAGGGACAGTGTTTGACTGTTTTCTTTGTTTGTAATAATTTACTTTATGTGCTCTCCGGCTTAATTGAAAGTTAAATTCCGTACAATGTTATTTTTCCAGATAAAGCTGAACCAGTCATCCATATCCTCTTTGACGAATGTAATTTCCCAGCCGTCATTGCCTTTAGTGGATGGAGCTATTGCTTCTGGATAAAAATGGTCTTGCCAGGAAGCGTATATTTCTTCTTTATGTACCAAGCGGCTTTCATTAGGCACTAGGTTGTCTAATCGGGCAGTTATGGATGTCCAATTTTTCAGTAATGCCCGTAATTCTAACAATTGGTGTGGCGACGGCTCGGAAGCATCGCCTTCTATTGCAATGACTGTTTCCGCAGAATAAAATGGCAGTTGTAGGATGGTAAACCAGTTGTAATGATCATTCTGCCACCAATCACAAACCTTGCTGGAAAAGATGCCTATATCTTCCCCTGTGTATTCTTTTCTCGTTCCCAGTAAAATAGTTACCAGTGTTTTGAAAAATCCCTTTCTTTTCCGCTGTTTGTCTACTTCCATACAGTGCTTGTTTTATAACATTTATAACGACCATTTTTTGAATGATAGTGCCAAAGTTATAAAACTATTTCGGAAAAAGTGAACGGTCGTTTCTTTTTTATCTTTTTTTTGCATAGATAATCTTAGGTGGAAGGAATATGGTATGTATTGAATAATACAGTCTAGTTTTTCAATAAGGAGTAAATGGCATGTAAATGTTTGGAGAGTAGCTGGGTATCCAATCCGCCCAGGAATGCCATTTCAAAGGACAGACCCATGTAAACCTGTCGGAACATGACTACCGCTTCCTCAACGTCTACATCCTTTTTTAGTTCTTCTGTTTGTATGGCACGTTGGATGGCGGTACGCCAGTAAGCATAATCGTTGGTTACGAGATTATGGAGCTTTTCTTTGGCGTCAGGATCATACTGGATCACTTGAAACAGAAAATGAAAATATTGGGCGTGGTATGAAAACTTTTCTGGCGCCACCTTATCTGTGCCTATCAGCTTGCCCAGCATATCCATCGTTCGTTGTACTCCTCTCACGTATTCGTCTATAAATTCGGCAAACGTACCGTTTGTTTCAGTGAATTTGTTTCGTGGATTCTGCGTGCTGAACCAAAACCTGTCCACTACAGCAATGAATAACTCCTGTTTGTTCTTGTAGTATTTGAATATGCCGGCTTTCGACATTCCGAGCATCTTGCCAAGTTCCGCAAAACTGGCTTTTTCGTAATTCACGGACATAAACAGTTTGAACGCAGCTATCAATAAATCATCACGGGTAATTTTCATATTACGGTAGTCTTTTATATTTTCTACCCCCGAAAATACTATTTTATCGGATAGCTTGCATAAAAGCGGGCAATAGATTAACAAAAATAAATCAGGAAATGCCGTTAATGAATCAGCGAAAAGTTATTTTTTAGTAAATCACCTTTCATTCCTTTTCCTAATTTATATGCTGTTTTAGCTAAAATACGAAGATTTTCTCTACATTTGTCTTTATTAGTCTTGTAATCTTCTATTAAAGTTTAATACTCCGATGAAAAAAAGGTATTTGTTGTTTCTTCTACTTCTCTCTTTTCCACTATATACCTGGGCCGATAAGACCCTGGACTCACTATTGAATGTGCTTGATATAACAATTCAGGAACATGAACTTTATGTGGTTCAACGTGAATCACGTATCAGGCATCTCAAAGAACTGATGCAAGGAATAGAAGCTAATTCTGCGGAACGGTACAATCTGAACAGTCAGATATATAAAGAATATAAAGCTTTTATCTGCGATTCTGCCATCCACTATTTGAATGAGAATGTCCGGATTGCGGATCGTTTGCATGACGCAGACCGGAAGATAGAAAGTCAGTTGCAGCTCTCGCTATTATTATCTTCAACGGGCATGTACACGGAGTCTATCGATGTTTTAGAATCGGTAGACCGACAGAAAGTCATTCCCCGTTTAATAACCGATTATTATACTTGCTTTGACCATGTGTATGGCGAATTGAGCGTTTATACACAGGATAAAACCCTTTCGGGACGTTACTGGAGTATCTCGCAGGCATATAGAGATTCATTATATGCTATATTGCCTCCGGAATCGGAAGAATACCTGTTGATGCGTGAAGCATCACTTCGCGATCAACGCCAGTATGAGGAAGCTCTGAAAGTGAATGATCTCCGGTTGGCAGAAATAGAAGCGAACACTCCACAGTATGCATTGGTTACTTACCATCGCTCTTTGATTTACAAGTACAGTAATGATAGCTTGGGAGAGAAACGGAATCTTTGTCTTTCTGCTATATCGGATATTCGTTCTGCCATTAAGGACCATGCTTCGTTGTGGATGCTTGCCCAGCTACTTTACGAAGATGGTGATATGGAACGTGCGTACCAATATATGCGTTTTTCCTGGAATGCGACAAAGTTCTACAATGCTCGTCTGCGTAGTTGGCAGAGTGCCGATGTACTTTCGTTGATTGATAAGACCTATCAGGCGATGATTGAAAAGCAGAATGATCGTCTTCAACAGAACCTGCTGCTTATCACTGCACTGTTAATGTTGTTGATTGTAGCCTTGGGATATATCTACTGTCAGATGAAAAAGCTGGCAGATGCAAGAAATCATCTTCAGGTAGCTAATAAGCAGTTAAACGGATTGAATGAGGAGTTGAGGCAAATGAATAGTTGCCTGTCCTCTACTAATGTCGAACTCTCAGAGTCCAATCAGATTAAGGAGGAATATATTGCCCGTTTCATCAAGTTGTGTTCTACTTATATCAACCGTTTAGACGCTTACCGGCGGATGGTGAATAAGAAAGTGTCCGCCGGACAAATTGCGGAGTTATTAAAGATAACGCGTTCACAGGATGCTCTTGACGAAGAACTGGAAGAATTGTATGCAAACTTTGATACAGCCTTCTTGCATCTCTTCCCTAATTTTGTGGGAAAATTCAATGACTTATTACAGGAAAATGAACAGATTTTGCCGAAGAAAGGCGAGCTATTGAATACTGAACTGCGCATCTTTGCTTTGATACGTCTGGGTATTGAAGATAGTTCACAAATTGCGGAGTTTCTTCGTTATTCGGTGAATACAATTTATAATTATCGGGCGAAAGTAAGGAATAAAGCCCGTGGATCGAGAGAGGATTTTGACGATTTAGTGCGAAAAATTCGCTAATACGGACTGTAAATCAACCACTTTTTTAGGTATACGTTATGAATGTAAATAGATGGTAATTAGAGAATTACCGTTTTGCATGATCCACTTATTGCCCCCTCCTTGTTAGCTCACTTTAATTTCTTTATACTTTTGACCTGTGCTTCGAAAGTAATGAGAGTAGTCCATTGCTGACGAGCGTCTTATTATTAACTTTAAAACTTAGTACGCATGAAAAAAAACAGGCGAAAAATCCTTTCCGGGAGTCGCAAGATTTTCTTTGCTATCTTGGCAATGTTTTTATCTTTGAGTGCATCCGCACAGCAAATTACTGCATCCGGTCAGGTCCTGGATGCTCAAAAAGAACCGCTAATCGGTGTTAGTGTACAAGAGAAAGGTACGTCTAACGGAGCAATTACCTATTTAGATGGAAACTTTACATTAAACGTTCAGCAAAACGCCATTTTGATATTCTCTTATGTGGGTTATAAGTCGCAGGAGGTAAAGGCGACCCATCAGATGAAGATCACACTTCAGGAAGATAATGAAGTGCTTGATGAAGTGGTGGTCATCGGTTATGGTTCAGTGAAACGGAAAGATGTGACTACCGCTATCTCTTCCGTATCTACCAAGGATTTGGATATGCGGCCTATCGTTTCGGCAGGACAGGCCATTCAAGGTAAGGCAGCCGGTGTCTCGGTGATTCAGCCTAATGGTACGCCGGGCGGTGAGATGTCTATCCGTGTACGTGGTACTACTTCAATGAATGGTAGTAATGATCCGTTGTATGTAGTGGACGGAGTGCCTGTAGACAATATCAAGTTCCTTTCTCCGAATGATATTGAGAGTATGCAGATATTGAAAGATGCTTCATCGGCATCTATCTACGGTTCGCGTGCCGCTAACGGGGTCATTCTAATTACTACGAAGGCCGGTGCAGCCGGTAATGCCAAAGTTTCTTTGACAGCCCAGTTCGGTCTGAACAAAGTAGCTGATAAAGTAGAATCCCTGAATGCAGCACAATATAAAGAATTGCAGGATGAAATCGGGCTAGTGTCTTTGCCGGACGGATTATCCGATCGCACTGACTGGTTTGATGAAACGTATACAACCGGAAAGACTCAAAATTATCAGGTAGCTGTATCCAATGGTAATGAGAAGATGAAATATTACCTCTCTGCGGGTTACCTCAAAGAACAGGGAGTGTTGGATATCTCTTATTACAAGCGTTATAATTTCCGGGTAAATCTGGAAAATAAGGTTCGTAAATGGCTGACAGTAAGTGCTAATATCTCTTATTCAGATTATACAAGCAATGGAGGTGGAGCAATGGGAACAGGCTCGAATCGGGGTGGTGTTATTCTGGCTGTTATCAATACACCAACTTATGCGCCGGTGTGGGATGCTTTGAACCCTAATCAGTATTACAATAACTTCTATGGAGTGGGTAATATTACAAATCCATTAGAAAATATGGCCCGCGCGAAGAATAACAAAGACAAAGAAAACCGCTTGTTGGCATCGGGTAATATATTGTTGACTCCATTCCCGGAACTGAAGTTCAAGTCTACTCTTACTCTTGACCGTCGTAACGCTGTTAATACCACTTTTCTTGATCCGATTTCTACTGCTTGGGGTCGCAATCAGTACGGTGAGGCTTCGGACAATCGGAATATGAATACAGTGCTGACATTTGATAATGTATTGACTTATAATAAAAATTTCAAGAAACATGGCTTGGAAGTAATGGCCGGTTCGTCATGGACAGATTCAGACTATTCAAATAGCTGGATCAATGGCTCTCACTATCGTAGCGATCTGATTCAAACATTGAATGCTGCCAATAAAATATCTTGGGATAATACAGGTACGGGTGCGTCCCAATGGGGAATTATGTCATTTTTCGGACGTGTAGCTTATAACTTCGACAGTAAATACCTGATAACAGCTAATCTTCGTGCCGATGGCTCTTCTAAATTACATCCCGATCATCGTTGGGGCGTATTTCCTTCATTCTCTGCAGCTTGGCGTATTTCTTCGGAGAAGTTCATGGAGAACCTGACCTGGATTGACGATTTAAAATTGCGCGGTGGCTGGGGACAAACCGGTAACCAGTCGGGGATTGGTGACTATGCATATTTGCAGCGTTACAATATCGGTCGTATCGAATGGTTTAAGAAAGGCGGTGAAGGTGATTCGACTGATTATGCAAATGCTGTTCCTACCATTAGCCAGGCAAACTTGCGTACATCTGATTTAACATGGGAAACCACGACACAGACCAATATAGGCTTGGATCTGACCATATTGAATGGACGGTTGACGTTTAATGCCGACTATTATTATAAGAAGACCAAAAACATGTTGATGAATGTGTCATTACCTGCCGGTGCCGCAGCAGCTACGTCTATTGCCCGTAACGAGGGTGAAATGGTAAATAAGGGTTTTGAGCTTTCTATTAGTTCGAAAAATCTTCGTGGAGGAGCATTTACATGGGATACAGACTTTAATATCTCTTTTAACCGGAATAAATTGACAAAACTGGAATTACAGAAAGTTTATTACGATGCTAAAACTGCGGATGTGGTGAATGACTATGTGGTACGTAATGAGCCGGGACGTGCTTTGGGAGGTTTTTACGGTTATATAAGTGATGGGGTAGATCCTGAAACCGGTGAGTTGATGTATCGTGATTTGAACAATGACGGTAAAATATCATCTTCCGACCGTACTTATATCGGTGATCCGAATCCGGATTTCACCTATGGTATGACTAATACCTTCTCTTGGAAAGGATTTAATTTGAGTATCTTTATCCAAGGGTCTTATGGAAACGATATTTATAATGCTTCACGTATTGAAACGGAAGGTATGTATGATGGTAAGAATCAGTCGGCCCGTGTATTGAATCGTTGGAAAATACCCGGACAGATAACAGACGTGCCTAAGGCTAATTTCAAATTACTCAATTCTACCTATTTTGTAGAAGATGGCAGTTATCTAAGATTGAAGGATGTTTCCTTGTCATACAACGTTAAAGGTAAACTGTTGAAGAAATGGGGAATTACCCGTTTACAACCTTACTTCACGGCTACTAACCTGCTGACATGGACTAGCTATTCGGGAATGGACCCGGAAGTAAACCAATGGGGTAACAGCGGTACGGTACAAGGTATCGATTGGGGTACTTACCCGCATTGCAGATCATACGTGTTTGGTATTAATGTTGAATTCTAATGAAAGGAAAGATTATGAAACTAAGAACTATATTTTACGGATTAACCTCCGGTTTGCTATTGGGACTTTCTTCCTGCTCGCTGAATTATGAGCCATTAGACACCTATTCGGATGTGACGGAAGGAGTGACAAGTGATGGTACAAAAATTGTATTCAAAGATAAAGCTGCAGTTGAAAGTCATCTGACAACGCTTTATAATCAAATGCGTGACCGTCAGGAACATTGGTATGTGGATTTACTTTTGATTTCAGACTCCCATTCGGATAATGCTTATGCCGGTACTACCGGAGCGGAAGTTGTCCCGTTTGAGAATAACTCTATTGAAGGTTCCAATTCTGTGTTGGAACGTGACTGGAACCGTTATTTGGAGGATGTGGCCCGTGCCAATAAACTCATTTGTAACATTGACCTGGTGACAGATAATTCGTTGACTGCTGCCGAACGGGCGCAATACAAAGCAGAAGCGAAGATATTCCGTGCCATGGTAATGTTCGACATGGTACGTCTGTGGGGTGATTTCCCTGTGATTACAACAGTGGCTGATGATATTACTTCTGAAAACATTGATGAGGTATATCCACAATATTTCCCCAAACAAAATACGGAACTTGAAGCTTATCAGCAGATTGAAAAGGATTTGTTGGATGCAGTATTGTATGCTCCGGACAATACGCCGGGGAATAAGACGTTGTTTTCCAAATCTGTAGCTCGTACCTTATTGGCTAAAATATATGCCGAGAAACCTTTGCGTGATTATACGAAAGTTATCCAATATTGTGATGAAGTGAAAGCAGACGGTTTTGATCTGGTAGATGATTTCAGTGATTTGTTTGGAATGAATGCCGCAGGAACAGATGCAAAGATGCGCAATACAAAAGAATCGATTCTTGAAGCACAATTTACTTCCGGAGCAGGTAACTGGTGTACATGGATGTTCGGGCGTGATCTGGTGAACTGGAATAACAATTTCACGTGGGCGAAATGGGTGACTCCGTCACGTGACCTGATTAGTGCTTTCAAACAGGAAGGGGATGAGGTTCGTTTCAAGGAATCAGTAGTGTACTATGATTGTAATTGGAGTAACTATTATCCGTCTGATAATTATCCGTTCATGTATAAATGCCGCTCTGCCAACAGCAGTATTATCAAGTACCGTTATGCTGATGTCCTGTTGCTGAAAGCCGAAGCGCTGATTATGCAGGATACTCCGGATTTGGAAGGAGCAGCCGATATAATAGATGAAGTTCGCGAACGTGCCAAATTGGGAGCGCTTCCCACCTCTGTCCGTTCAAATAAGAATGCCATGCTGAATGCCTTGCTTAAGGAACGTCGGTTAGAACTGGCTTTTGAAGGGCAACGATGGTTCGATCTGGTTCGTCTGGACAAGGTAGAAGAGGTGATGAATGCAGTATATTCTAAGGATTCAGGTCGCAAGGCGCAGATTTATGCTTTTGATAAGAACTCCTATCGTTTGCCAATTCCGCAGTCGGTAATCGACGCGAATGATAAGATTCACCAGAATCCGGGTTATTAATTCAACTAAAAACATAGAAAAACTTAAGATTATGATTGACATGAGAAATATAGCATTGACCTTTTTAGGATGCTTCACCATATTAGCTGCATGCAGCAACAGTGACGACGCGGAGAAACCGGTTACACCTGTTCCGACCGGAGATGTGACCATTTATGCGACCACTAGCAGCCTGACTCGCGACTTGACCCGTGATGCCGTTAATTTCAGTTCGAAAGATAATTTGGCACCTACCTCAATCACGTTGAACCCGACTGAACACTATCAGACGATGGATGGCTTCGGAGCAGCTATCACAGGCGCCACTTGTTTTAATCTTCTGCAAATGAAACCGGAAGATCGTCACGCCTTCCTTACGGAAACATTCTCTGACGACAAAGGCTTCGGATTTAGCTATATCCGTATCTCCATCGGCTGCTCGGACTTTTCATTGAGCGAATATACCTGCTGCGATACGAAAGGTATTGAACATTTTGCTTTGCAAAGTGAAGAGAAAGACTATATCCTTCCGATTCTGAAAGAGATTCTGAGCATCAATCCTTCTATTAAAGTCATTGCCGCTCCCTGGACTTGTCCAAAATGGATGAAAGTAAAGAGTCTCACAGACCTTACTCCGCTGGATTCATGGACAAACGGTCAACTGAATCCAGCCTATTATCAGGACTATGCCACTTATTTTGTGAAATGGGTACAAGCATTCAACGCCGAAGGCATTGATATTTATGCTGTAACTCCCCAGAACGAACCGTTGAACCGTGGTAATTCCGCTTCACTTTATATGAGTTGGGAAGAACAGAGGGACTTTGTGAAAACAGCACTCGGACCTAAATTCAAAACAGCCGGACTGGCTACGAAAATTTATGCATACGATCATAACTATGATTATAGTGATATTGCAACGGAAAAGAACTACCCCGGTAAGATGTATGAGGACGCAGCTGCTTCCCAATACCTGGCCGGAGCTGCTTATCACAACTATGGCGGGAATCGCGAAGAGCTTTTAAATATACATAAAGCCTATCCTGAAAAGGAACTTCTTTTCACGGAGACTTCTATCGGAACATGGAATAGCGGACGTGATTTATCGAAACGATTGCTGGAAGATATGAAAGAAGTTGCATTGGGTACGATCAACAACTGGTGTAGGGGAGTTATAGTGTGGAACCTGATGCTTGATAATGACCGTGCTCCTAACCGTGAAGGCGGTTGCCAGACTTGCTACGGAGCGGTGGATATCAGTAATAGCGACTATAAGACAATTATCCGCAACTCGCATTATTATATCATCGCCCATCTTTCAAGTGTGGTGAAACCGGGAGCGGTACGTATCGGTGCATCCGGCTATGCTGATAGCAATATCATGTATTCTGCTTTCGAGAATCCGGATGGAACATACGCTTTTGTACTGATGAATAATAATGAAAAGACTAAAAAGATAACCTTAAGTGATGGTAAGCGTCATTTTGCTTATGATGTTCCGGGCAAATCTGTGACTTCCTATCGTTGGGCAAAGTCGGAATAAGAACCTTAAAACGATCAAGACAATGAAAAAAAACAGTTATATTATATTAGTTTTGGCAGGAATGTTATCCATGAATTCCTGTAATGATGACGAATTCTTGCCCGGTAATCCGAGTATGGAAATCAAAGCAGAGAATGCAGATGCTCTTTTTGGTGACAGTCTTCCGTTTACGATTAAAGCTTCGGATGTGGATGTGCCTCTTTCTACGTTGAAAGCACAGCTTTTTTATGGAGAAGAACAAGTGTCTGAAACGGTCATCCGTACAAAGACAAGCGGAAATGACTATACTGGTAAAATTTTTGTTCCTTATTATGCTAATATTCCTAATGGAAAGGCAACTTTGAAATATATTCTTCAGAACATTCATTTTACTACAACGGAAATGACGAAGGAACTTGCTCTGGCACGACCGGACTTCCCCTACCTGACATTAGTGGATGAGGAAGGAAAAGAGTACCGGATGGAACGTCAATCCATGTACAAGTATAGTGTGACAGGAGACTTCTCGCAAAAGATGAAAGCGTATATCAAGACTCCGAAAGTGGGAGAGAATGGGAATGAATTGACTTTCGGATGGGAGAATGGAACGATTGAATCCGGTTCTACTAATGCTATCTCATTTTCTAATACGGAACCGGGAAATTATGCTATCAAGTTTAATACGTTGACTTACGAGGCAGAACCATTTGCCAAGTTAAAGGTGAACGGTGAAGACATGGAGTTGGTAGAGAATGATATCTATGCAATCAAGTTGACTTTGAAGAAGAATGACATTCTAGCGTTTGAAGGGGTGCCTGATTATGATAATTGGTGGATAGACCAGGATTATTTTGAAAAGCAGGAAGATGGAACATTGAAATTCCTGCCGATTGACGGAAGTTACCAAATAACAGCCAATGGTAAAATGAAGTATTTCTCTGTCATTGCTTTGAAGAATGGTGAGGCTGCCAAGTTGCAGGATGATGGAACAGGTGCTATCTGGGCTATTGGAACAGGAATCGGTAAACCGTCGGTGGCACTTTCTGAAGTAGGGTGGACTCCGGAAAACGGTCTGTGTATGCCACAGCTTACTGCGAAGAAGTATCAACTGACATTTATAGCTGGCGTTACTATGAAAGTGGATGATATTAACTTTAAATTCTTCCATATCAATAAATGGGACAACGGCGAGTTTAAGGGTGATGCTATTTCTACAACGAGTGAATTGGTTAAAATCTCATCGGACGGAAACTTGGGACTGGAAGAAGGTCAGAAGTTCGAAAGAGGAGGTATTTACAGGTTTACAGTTGATGTGACGAAAGGTAATACCAAGGCTGTGTTGACAGTGGAGAAAGTAGGGAAGGTAGATTTACCTGCACCGGATATATTCTTTGGTAATGATAAGATGGAGGTGACAGATACTGATATATATAAGTCAGATCAGGCATTTACACAAGGACAAATGATAACAGTCACAGGCATTGATAATTTGAATGAATGGTGGATCGACCCTGACTTCTTTGAGAAACAAAGTGATGGTGCATTGAAGTTCCTGCCGATTAACGGAGATTATCGGGTGACAGCTAATGCTGTTTTGAAGTATTTTTCTGTAATGGCTTTGAAAGATGGTAAACCGGCCAAATTGCAAGATGACGGAACGGGTGCAATCTGGGCTATCGGGAAAGGAATCGGTAAGCCTTCTGTTGCGTCTTCCGAAGTAGGTTGGGAGCCAGGTAAAGCGCTCTGTCTGGCGCAAGTTGCTCCTAAAAAGTATCAGCTAACCTTGAAAGCTGGGGAAACACTGAAGACTAGCGGTGACTGGGAGGCGATTAGTTTTAAGTTCTTCTATCAGAATGATTGGGGAGATGAATTCAAAAATTATGCAAGCAATACTTTAGTGGAACAGCTTAAACTTACAGATTCCGGAAACTTGGAAATGCAGGGTAATAAAGCATTTGAAGAAGGAGCTGTCTATCGATTTACCATTGATGTAACGAATGGTAATACAAATGCTGATCTGAAGGTTGAGAAAATAAATTGATCTGAAGACTGATGCCGGATTTTTATTGAACCTATCCTGAAAGGGTATGATGAATTGTACCCTTTCAGGATTCATCTTTGGGCGGAATAATGTAAAAAACATTAATAAACCCGTCCGCAACTAGGAAATATCCCCTGTTTGGGAGTCTATATAAATAAAGTATTAACTCATTTCTTATATCATCAATAAACATGAAACTCAAAGCAATGTTACTTGGCTTGTCTGTGATAACTGCGTTGCCTGCCTTTGCGCAGAAGCCGGTGTATCTGGATACTGGTAAGCCTATCGAAGAGCGAGTGAAAGATGCATTGAACCGGATGACCCTTGAAGAAAAGGTGAAGATGATTCATGCACAGTCTAAATTTAGTTCGGCAGGCGTTCCCCGCCTCGGAATCCCCGAAGTATGGGCTACCGACGGTCCTCACGGTATCCGTCCGGAAGTGTTGTGGGATGAATGGGATCAGGCGGGATGGACAAACGATTCTTGTATTGCCTATCCGGCACTGACGTGCCTTGCTGCTACATGGAATCCCGAAATGTCTCATCTTTACGGGAAAAGTATCGGTGAAGAGGCGCGTTATCGCAAAAAAGACATTCTGTTGGGTCCCGGTGTGAATATCTACCGTACTCCCTTGAACGGACGTAACTTCGAGTATATGGGAGAAGACCCGTATCTGTCCGCCACTATGGTGGTTCCTTACATCAAAGGTGTACAAGAGAACGGGGTAGCTGCCTGTGTGAAGCATTATGCATTGAACAATCAGGAGTTCAACCGCCATACCACCAATGTACAATTGAGTGATCGTGCTCTTTATGAAATATACCTGCCTGCTTTTAAAGCGGCTGTCCAGGAAGGTGGAACATGGTCGATTATGGGTGCTTATAATCTCTATCAGGGAGAGCACGCCTGCCATAACAAGCGTCTGCTCAAAGACATTCTTCGTGATGAATGGGGCTTTGATGGTGTTGTAGTGTCTGACTGGGGTGGTGTGCACCATACCGAACAGGCTATTCACAACGGCATGGACCTTGAGTTTGGTTCCTGGACGAACGGACTGTCTGCCGGAACGAGAAATGCGTATGATAATTATTACCTTGCTTTCCCTTACCTGAAACTGATAAAAGAGGGTAAAGTAGGAACAAAGGAACTGGACGAAAAGGTTAGTAATGTCCTTCGTCTGATATTCCGTACTTCAATGGATCCGCACAAACCGTTCGGCTCTTTAGGCTCTCCCGAGCACGGGCAAGCCGGACGTCAGATTGGAGAGGAAGGCATTGTACTGTTGCAGAACAACGGTAACGTATTGCCAATCGATTTGAATAAAACGAAGAAAATCGCAGTTATTGGCGAAAATGCGATAAAGATGATGACTGTGGGTGGCGGTAGCTCTTCTTTGAAGGTGAAATATGAGATTTCGCCATTGGATGGACTGAAAAACCGTGTGGGCTCAAAAGCGGAAGTGGTATATGCCCGTGGGTATGTAGGTGATCCGACAGGAGAGTATAACGGTGTGAAAACCGGTCAGGACTTGAAAGACGACCGTTCGGAAGATGAACTCCTTGCAGAGGCTTTGCAGGTGGCTAAAGATGCCGATTATGTAGTTTTCTTCGGTGGCTTGAACAAGAGCAATCATCAGGATTGTGAAGATTCGGACCGTGCTTCTTTAGGTTTGCCATACGCACAGGATAGAGTGATAAGCGAACTGGCAAAGGTGAATAAAAACCTGATTGTGGTCAATATCTCCGGCAATGCAGTGGCTATGCCTTGGGTAAATGAAGTGCCTGCTATTGTTCAGGGTTGGTTTCTGGGTTCGGAATCCGGAACAGCTCTTGCTTCCGTATTGGTGGGAGACGCTAATCCTTCAGGAAAACTTCCTTTCACCTTCCCTGCAAAACTGGAAGATGTAGGTGCTCATAAACTGGGCGAATATCCGGGTAATAAAGAAGAACTGGCACAGTCTAAACATAGAGGAGACACCATTAATGAAATCTATCGGGAAGATATTTTCGTAGGTTATCGCTGGGCGGATAAAGAGAAAATCAAACCGTTGTTCCCGTTCGGACACGGATTGAGTTACACAACTTTCGCCTATGGAAAACCCTCGGCCGACAAGAAAACAATGACAGCAGATGATACCATTTCTTTCACAGTCAATGTGAAGAATACAGGCACTCGTGAAGGTCAGGAAGTTGTTCAGCTTTATATCAGTGATAAGAAATCCTCGCTCCCTCGTCCGGTAAAAGAGTTGAAAGGTTTCCGGAAGGTGAAACTGGCTCCGGGAGAAGAGAAAGCAGTAACGTTGACGATTGATAAGAAAGCATTGAGCTTCTTCGATGATGCCAAACACGAATGGGTGGCCGAACCGGGCAAATTTGAGGCAATCATCGGCAGTTCATCCAGAGATATTAAAGGTATTGTACCATTTGAGTTGAAATAGGTAGATGTTTGGTTAGAGATTGATTGTTAGGAGAATGTTACTATCTTATAAAGATCAGGGTAACATTCTCCTTTTTTCTTTGAAGCTCTTTTAATCTGTGATTGGAAAATAATCTATTTCTTTGAGATTCAGTAATATAATTGCGTGCATTAATTAATATGGAATTTATGTAATTCTCTAATAGCTTTAAACAGAGTTTCACCAGTTTCACCGTTAGTTGAATAGTTATAGACCAGATATTTATGGTGAAAGAGGTACATAAAATAATAAAGAATCATCCTTCACACTCTTCACCGTTCTTTTTATATGCTATAAGCTAAAGTCAATATGCTATAAGGAAAAACGAATATGCTATAAGCTAAAATAAATATGCTCATAGCAAACGCTCCGTCAAGTATTAACACTTGAGTTATAAGCTATTAATGCTTTGTATCTAGGCTATTAATACTTGAGTTGTTGGGCATATATATCCAAGACGCAGGATATATATATCCAACGTGCTAGATCTATATGACCAATACACTGGATCTATATACCCAACAAATTGGGTGTATAGACCCTTAATCTATACGATATAAGCATCTCCACGTTGCTATCTTCTCATTTATCCTTCTGCTTTTTATCCTGTAAGCGTCTCCGCGATGCCGTATTGTTTTATTTTGTGAAGGAGGTGAAGGATGATTCTTTATTATTTTATGTACCTCTTTCACCATAAACATCTGATTTATACTGATTTTCTTTTCATTATTAAGTATCTAACGAATACAAAATATTTTTGATTTGTGTAAGATAGCGGAGATAATGCATAGATAAAGACAGCAGATGTAACGTAACACAAAGCATCTGTAACCTGCCCAATAAAAAAGGAACTCAATCTCTTGTGTTCCTTTTTTATATTGTCGTAACTTTGCTTCCGGATAATATGATAAAAACCAACGGTCATGAGAAACACATTCTTTTGGATTCTATTCCTTTATATTCTGCCTCTTCAGGCACAGCAGAAACTTCCTTTTCTACAGAAGCAGGGAAGTGCTACGCAACTGGTCGTAGATGGGAAACCGTTCTTGGTAATTGGCGGTGAACTGGGTAATTCTTCTGCATCTTCTATTGAAGATATTGAACGTATCTTCCCAAAATTGCAACGCATGGGACTCAATACGGTATTGGTGCCTGCCTATTGGGATTTGACGGAACCGATGGAAGGAAAGTTCGATTTTACCCTGACTGATAAAGTAATTCAACAGGCCCGTGCGAATGATTTGAAAGTAGTTTTCCTTTGGTTTGGCGCATGGAAAAACTCAATGAGTTGCTATGCTCCAATCTGGTTTAAAGAAGATTATAAGAAATATCCCCGTGCTTATACGAAAGCCGGGAAGCCTTTGGAAATAGCCAGCTCTTTCTCGGAGAATGTATTTCAGGCAGATAGCCGTGCTTTCTCCGAATGGATGAAACATATTGCATTGGTGGATAAAGAAGAGGGAACAGTAATCATGATTCAGATAGAGAACGAGATCGGAATGTTGGAAGATGCCCGCGACTATTCCAAAGAAGCGGATAAACAGTTCAATGCGCCTGTGCCACCCCTTTTCATCGACTATTTGCAGAAGAATAAGAAACATCTGCATCCCGAAATGCTGGCAAAGTGGGAGAGTCAGGGATTCAAGAAGAAAGGAACTTGGCAGGAAGTGTTTGGTGCAGACGTATATACGGATGAAATCTTTATGGCTTGGTCGTATGCGCAGTATGTAGAACGGATGGCAAAGTTGGCACGCTCTATCCATCCTGTTCCCTTATACGTCAATGCGGCAATGAACAGTCGGGGGCGGAAACCGGGAGAATATCCGTCGGCAGGACCATTGGCTCATTTGATAGATGTATGGCATTATGCAGCACCCAACATTGATTTCCTGGCTCCGGACTTATATGATAAAGGCTTTGTTGATTGGGTGGCGAAATACAAACTGCACAATAATCCTCTCTTTATACCGGAAATCCGGTTGGAAGATAATGACGGAGTACGTGCTTTCTATGTGTTTGGCGAACATGATGCGATTGGTTTTTGCCCTTTCTCTATTGAAAGCGGTTCGGATAGAGCAGATGCACCTTTGGTACAGAGTTATATTAAATTGAAGGAACTGATGCCCTTGTTAACGAAATATCAGGGGATGGGAGTGATGAAAGGGCTTCTGTTTGATGGTGAGAATAAAGAACGGGTGCTTTCGTTCGATGATTTGGAGATTACCTGCCGCCATTATTTTACTTTACCATGGGACCCACGTGCCCGGGATGGCAGTGTATGGTCCGAAGGAGGAGGCGTTTTGTTACGTTTGGCCCCCAATGAATATATAGTTGCCGGCAGTGGCTTGGTACTTGAATTTAAGAAAAAGGGAGAAAATAAAGTGAAAAGTTCACCGACATTGGGTGAAGACGGTTTTGTCAGCATAGGTGGAAAAGTGCAGAAGTCGGAAAACAGCTGGCAAGGTGGTATGAGAGCCGGCATCGGCTCTGTGGATGAGGTCAGCGTGAACAAAGATGGTTCACTGAAATATATCCGACGCCTGAATGGCGATCAGGACCATCAGGGAAGACATGCACGTATTCCTGTCGGAGAATTCAGTATTTTACATGTAAAGCTGTACGAGTATAAATAATGTAATTATATGGTTCACACTATTGTATATTTTCATTCCGATAGAAAAATGAGGTCATTGCTTACCCAGTACCAACAGACTTTCCGGTCCCATATTGAATAAGAGGTCTATGATACTCAAATTAGGCAGGAAACCCAGTTTGGACTCGAAAACCTGATAGTAAGGTTGCGGAACAAACTCTGTATCCACTTCCCTGAAATCCTTTTTGGGGTGAATGACTTCTCGAAAATCGGATTCTCCGGGAGCAAACTGCATCTTATATTCGGAAGTACGTTCAATGGTGGGGTGAATATCGATCAATTCACAGACCATCCGGCAGAGTTCTTCGTTGAAATCGATTAAAAACTCGTATTTCTTTTCATAGAAAGGGCGGAAGTCGTCCTTGTAGTATTCAAAGAAAGGAGTATTGTTGTAGGCCGATTCGATGGCGTTCCAATGCAGATGTCTCCAATTGCCGTGGTCGGAGATGCGAATATCCTTCATAGGGCACTTCAATGTATCGGGCTTTACGGTTGGGATGGAAAGAGCTAATTCACCCGATGGGCCGGCAATGGTGCATCGGTTGCGGTAGGTTTGTTTTATATAATGGTCGTATTGTTCTATAAACACCTTGTCATAAGCCAGTAGTTTGGCATAATATTCGATGGGGGCGAGATAGGCTGAAGATAAATAAGCTATGTTCATTTCTTTCATTTTAATTCGTTTGGGAGGCTTTATTATTAAGGATATTATGAAGGAGTTGTTTCTTTTATGATCCGGAAGATTATTTCACCGTTCTGAAGAAACGGTTCCATCGGTATCCGTCAAACAAGCCTGTTTCTTTTTCTTTAGAGAACCAAATGATGGAGGCTTTTCCGATGATATGGTCTTGCGGAACAAATCCGAAGAGACGTGAATCGGAGAAGTTGACGGTATTGTTAGACCCCATCCAATAGTAATCTTTGGTGAAATAACAGTGTTGTGTAGGCTTTCCGTCCACATAGAGGGTGTCGTTCTTTATTTCTGCCTGTTTGCCTTCGTGCATCACGAGGGTATTCCGCAGCAAGGTTATGTTCCAGGGATAGACCCGGATGAATTTCCCTTTCCCGGGGACAATCAACGGATTCGGTTCGGCGTCTTCCTTTTCAGACAAGGGATGAACGAAACACTCTTTTCCATTCATGGCCTGTTCCAATAGATAATATTCGTAACGGCTGAAACTACGCACATGAGTACTGTCATTACTTCCCATCAATCCGTCGTTGGTAATGGAAAGAGTATGCATGAGTGAGGTAATCAGATTTTCTTTTGAAGCGGGATACGAATAAAGTCTTTTCTTATCCGGGTTGAATCGTGCCTCCGGAGAAATAACAGAGAAAAGGGAATCAACCAATAGCGTATCTCCCGGAACTCCGAGACAACGGCTGATATAGATTTCCCGACGGTCGATGACAGGTTGCCGGATTCCGGCAGGATTATTGAACACTACGATGTCTTGCCGGCGTACAGGATTCTCGCACCAGCGATGATAAGAAAAGAGCGACATGAAAGGAACCCGCAGCCCGTAACTCCATTTATTGACCAGGATACGTTCACCCTGAAAAATAGAATTTTCCATGCCGGTGGAAGGGATAAGGCAGGACGTGAAAGCAAATCCCCGGAGCAGAAGCACTACGACTACTGCTCCGGCAAATGCTAGTATCCATTTGAATTTACGAATGTTCATCAATTTTTATCACCTTATCACTCTATTCTATCCGTACACTTATCAGTCTACCCACTTGAAGAGGCGGTTCCAGCGAATCTTGCCGTCGAACCATCCACGGTCTTTGTCAAGCGATAGCCATACGACAATCGGTTTGCCCACTACATGATCTTCGGGTACAAAACCCCAATAACGGGAGTCGGCGGAGTTGTGACGGTTGTCACCCATCATCCAGTAATAATCCATTTTGAAGGTATACTCGTTGGTCTTTTCACCGTTGATGTAGATACCGTCCGGTTTCACTTCCAGTTTGTTGCCTTCGTAGGCTACGATGCAACGCTCATAGATAGGCAGGTTGTCATCTGTGAGGGTAATGGTAGCTCCTTTGGCAGGAATCCAGATCGGACCGTAATTGTTGCGGTTCCATTTGGTATAAAGATTGAGCGGATACATTTGTCCGGCATAATCTTCGGGTTCCATTACTATTTTGCTGATTAGCTTTTTATTGCCCAAAAGAGTTTCATACATCTTCTTGGTTAATGGAAAATGATATACCGGATTCAGTCTACCTTGTGCATTCCGGCTGTCCAGTCCCATTTCCAGCAATCCGCTTTCCCAACCGGAGTCTTCTATCAGCATGGTGTCATCCTTGCTGATGCCTAATTCGCGCAGCATATCTTCGGGAATGTACGGGCCGGTGGTCTGTACGAAATAGTTGAATTGCAGGTTTTCGGGGTTCTCGATTGCTTTGCCGTCAATCATCACCTGTCCGTCTACAATCTGAAGGGTATCACCAGGCAGGCCGACACAACGCTTCACATAATTCTCGCGACGGTCTACCGGGCGCCAGAGGACTTCACCATAAGTGCGCGGGTTGTTCATTATCTGTTTACGTCCCGCAGCATAGTACAAATCATAGATAGCACGTTGCTGGGCACGTGTCAGACTATCCATTCCAATCTGTTTGGAATAGATGCGTTGTCCTTCGCCGTAAGCCAGCGTATAGAAGTCCGTTGTCTGTTGGTAATTCACTGCTACCGTATCTCCTGCGGGGAAGTTGAAGACAACAATGTCATTCAGCTTCACTTTGCCGAAGCCCGGCACCCGTTTGTACTTCCACTGTGGCCACTCGATATATGATTTAGTATTGAGGATAGGCAATGTATGCTGCGCCAACGGCATGGAAAGAGGAGTGTTCGGTACGCGGGGACCGTAACTCATCTTGCTCACATACAGGAAGTCGCCTACCAGCAATGATTTCTCCAGTGAAGAGGAAGGAATCTGATAATTCTGGAAGATGTAGATATTGACGAAGTAGACAGCAACCAACGCAAACACGATGGCGTCTACCCAGCTCATGACATTGCGGACAGCCGGATTCTTCGACTTCTTCCAAAAAGACCAGGGAATTTTCTTTGTGATATAAATATCGAAAATGAAAGGAACAACAATCAATCCCCACCAACTCCGTACCCAGATAAGGAAGATGAGGTAAAGTAGAATGGCAATGGCACATTTGATCCATTGTGCGCGCGTGGCTTGTCTCATAATGTTATATTTGTTTAGAACTAGCTTTTGATATCTTAATCGTTCAAAAATGGGAATAAATCACTCATGCCCAGAAAACCTTCGTGTGTGGCGGTATATTCGGCTGCCAATACAGCTCCCAATACAAATCCACCTCGGCTCTTGGCATCGTGGGTGATAGAAATGGTGTCTACATCGGACTCATAACGGATGGTATGAAGTCCGAAAACTTCACCCTCACGGATGGAACTGATAGGAAGTTCGTTAGGCGCACAATCGTTGGTTCCGCTAATGCTTCCGTCCGGCGCAAGGAAAGTTCCTTTCACCCATTTGCCCTTACGGTCTATCTTTTCCAGAATACCTTCCGCCAGTGTAATGGCTGTTCCGCTGGGGGCATCCAGCTTGTGAATATGATGTGTCTCGCTCATGGTGACATCATAAGCAGGAAACTGGTTCATGATTTTAGCCAGATACTTGTTGAGAGCGGAGAAGATGCTGACTCCCAGGCTGAAGTTGGACGACCAGAAGAGTGTTTTGCCCCCTTCCGTGCAGAGCTTCTTGATTTCTTCGCCATGCTCGGCCATCCATCCGGTACTGCCCGATACCAGTTTCACACCGGCTTTGAACGCTTTCATATAATTGCTGTAAGCTACCATCGGATTGGTAAACTCAATGGCTACATCGGCCGATTTGAATGCTTCCGATTCGAAGTCATCCTGATTATTGATGTCAATGATGCAGACGATTTCATGTCCGCGACTACGGGCAACCTTTTCTATCTCTTTGCCCATCTTTCCGTAACCGATCAGTGCTATTTTCATTGTTTTCTGACTTATATTCAAAATAATAGTCGCAAAGATAAGATTTTTATTACATTTGCAGCGCACATTAACGTCTTGTTAACATGGAACACCTTCTCCACTACGTGTGGAAACACAAATTATTTCCTCTGAAAGTACTGCAAACCACCAACGGCTTACCGGTAGAAGTGATTGACCCCGGTCTGCAAAACCCCAATGCCGGTCCCGACTTTTTCAACGCGAAATTAAAGATTGATAGCGCCTTATGGGTGGGAAACATAGAAATACATACATATTCTTCCGACTGGTTCCGCCACGGACATCATTCTGACAAAGCATACGATTCTGTCATTCTCCATGTAGTGGGCGAGGTAGATACGGAAATAACCCGTTCCAACGGTGAACAGATCCCGCAACTGTTACTTACCTGTCCGGAAAATGTGCAATTGCATTACCACGAACTTTGTGTGGCCGATCATTATCCGGCTTGTTATCCCATCCTTGCTTCTCTTCCCAAACTTACCATTCATTCCTGGCTGACCGCTTTGCAAACGGAACGTTTGGAGCAGAAAGCACAATTAATCACACAGCGTCTCAAACATTGTAACAGTAACTGGGAAGATGCTTTCTTTATCACCCTTGCCCGTAATTTCGGTTTTGGCTTGAATGGGGATGCTTTTGAAACATGGGCGGGATTATTGCCGTTTCGTGCGATGGACAAGCACCGGAATGATTTGTTTCAGATAGAGGCTTTTTTCTATGGTTTGGCGGGATTGTTGGAAGAGACGTTTTTGAAAAAGGAACAGGAAGATGAGTATAGTCTCCGTCTTTGCAAGGAGTTCCGTTATTTGCAGCGGAAGTTTGAAATCGGGCAGGGGATGGACGCTACGTTATGGCGTTTTCTACGGCTTCGTCCGGAAAACTTTCCGCATATTCGCCTGGCACAGTTGGCTTATCTCTATCAGAAAGGAGATAAGTTGTTTTCACGTTTGTTGGAAGCCGAAACGCTGGCGGATGTGAGAATTTTGCTGGATGCCCGTACGTCTCCTTATTGGGAAAATCATTATTTATTCGGACGACTTTCTTCACAAAAGGAGAAGGCGATGGGAGAGCGTTCCAAAGATTTGGTTATCATTAATACAGTGGTTCCTTTTCTTTATACTTATGGTCTGCATAAGGCAGATGAACGAATGTGTGAACGTGCCGGACGCTTTCTGGAAGAATTGAAGGCGGAGAGTAATCATATTATCCGTTCGTGGAGCGATGCCGGGCTTCCGGTTATCAGTGCGGCGGATAGTCAGGCGTTGATACAGTTGCAAAAAGAGTACTGTGATAAACGCAAGTGTCTGTACTGTCGCTTCGGTTATGAATATTTGAGGCATACATAGATTCGGAAAATCGATTGCGTATAGAAAAATATTTAGTTCTTAAAATAACCAAGATACCAAACTTGTCATTATCTTTGCGGCGTCAATTAAACTGTTAATTTATATCGTGTTATGAGAGCTAAAAAGTTTGTATGCTGCTTGCTGGCTATGATGTTGCTCGCAGGTGTTTCGTTTATCTCCTGCGGTAATAGTTCCAAGGTAAAAGCCGATAATGAACTGACTACGCAAGATGGTGAAGATTTCAAATCGTTTTTGGATAAATTTACTTCCAGTGCGGCCTTCCAGTATACTCGTATCAAGTTCCCATTAAAGACTCCGATTACTTTATTGGCAGATGATGGTGAAACTGAGAAAACATTCCCTTTCACCAAGGAAAAATGGCCGTTGCTGGATAGCGAAACCATGAAGGAAGAACGTATCACCCAAGAAGAAGGAGGAATCTATGTCTCCAAGTTTACGCTGAATGAACCGAAACACAAAATCTTTGAAGCAGGCTATGAAGAGTCTGAAGTGGATTTGCGCGTCGAGTTCGAATTGCAGGCTGACGGGAAATGGTATGTGGTGGACTGCTATACAGGCTGGTATGGGTATGACTTGCCGATTGGGGAGTTAAAACAAACCATCCAGAATGTGAAAGAAGAGAATGCTGCATTCAAAGAGATACATCCTTAAAAAGGTTATAAGTGATAGGTTATAGTCATTTTCTATTACCTGTCACTTATCAATATCTGAATTCCCTTGCCATTCATACCCTATCTGGAATAGCTTACCCAAAATAAAAGGTAGTGCGTCTCATTCTTTAGGGTTCTCCTACATAGTATCCCAGTTCGGATTCTTTTCCGTCCACCATCTCCCTGACAATACCGTTTTTAGTGTTGAAATCCTGATAGAGCTCTTCATAATCACGCGTATAATCTGCATCGGGGACCACGTTAACATCAAATTTCAGTTCTGCTTTTCCATTTGGGAGCATATTGCCGAAAATCCGGATGCGGTGAACTACCTCGCCTACATTCTTGATGCTGTTGTAGGTTGCCTTGAATTGCCTGATACCATCTTCGGGAATGATGATATGCGAACTTTTATCCAGAATGGTGCAGCCACAGGAAGGTTGCATTTCTGAAATGATTAACGGAGCGTCTCCCGTGTTGGTGATGGTAAACATGATATCGAGTTGCTGACCTTGCTTGATTGGGTAATAGTGTCTGACGGAATCTTTTATCGTCATGCTGGTGGGACGTACTTCCTTCCTGCACCCTGTAAAGCAGAGCGGAAGCGCCGTCAGTAGTAAAATATAGAATATAGATTTATTCATTGTTGCCATTTATTTTTGTTATATCACTTTTTCAGCATCTAAGGGATGAATGCAATTTCATCGATACCCATTTGCGTTCCCGGTTTCTTTAAACAACTGATTTTTATGCTTAATTGTTCTGTTCCGTTCAGGTCTGCCGGAACAGTGGCTTTCATCATTTCTCCTTTTTCCGGGGAGTCTTCCGGTTTCAAATCTATTGTTTTATAGGCTACTCCGTCTTTCAACAGTTGAACTTGCTGTGGCGCATAGATGCGGTGGCGGGGAAGATTCAGAAAACTGATATAGAACGTTCCTGATGCATTGAGTCCTTTAACCGGCAGGTTGATGACACATTCTTCTCCCGGAATGATAACCCAACCGCAATGGTAGTCTCCGGGTAAACCGTGAGTGCCGTCGGTCAGTTTCTTTGAATCATTTTTATTTAGTTTAGGGGTTGCGGAAGGATTCATTCCCAGAAACAAGCTTTTCTTTATGTCGGAAGCAAGTATATATTGTTCCCATTCCTTTATATAATAGTCAATCTCATAAGCTGACTCGTTATAATATTCCATTCCGGCAAATGCTTGATGCTCTTTGAGCTGGGCAACCCATTTACGTGCTTGGGGAAGCGGTTGAATATCCTTTCCATTCCGCTTGGCATATCCGTAAGTGTCGGAACCGTGGTCACGTGCCAATTCCATGCGTGTGAAAGACAAGGCGGTCTGAAGTTCGTGCAGCTTTTTGCGTTCTTTCCCTTTTGCTTCGGATACGAAATCTCCCATTTCATCATAGAATCTGATAAACTTCTCCGGATAGAGGAATCCTTTTTCCGATTCTCTGATACCGGCGTAAAGTCCGAGCCGCTTTCCGGATTGGGCGTTATTTTCTAGCTCTGTGTAGTAATCGTACAGCCATTTTTTGGATACCGGGTATTCCTGATTGAAATAGCTTTTAATTAAGTCATCAACCGGAAGTTCCGGGTTGATAAGGAGAGCTGATAATACAAAAGTCCTCATTTCATCGAAAGAAGAATAGCTGTAACCGCTTCCGTTGAAGAATATGCCGCTGGCTCCGTGTTGTTTGAAGAGTTGGAGTCTTTGCCGGGCTATCTTTAATATGGGGAAAGGAGTGAGATAGTCGTCAAAGTTGTTGATATAGTCCCATATATAGATGTTGTTCGTTACTTTCTTCCAGTTGTCGAGTTGTTCCGCAAACTTTTGTTCTTGCTCATCCTTGCCGTCTGTCCGGCGGAGCGGGAAGTCGATAGCGCTGACCATTACCCCGACGTTGGACGGGAGTTGCTTGTCTGTGACTTGTTGTGTAGTCAGGTAGGAAGTCGTAAAGAACGTATGTTTGGGAAAACGCTGCGACAGGCGGAGGATCAGTTCCGTAACGGCCGGAGTTGCGTTCTTCTCTGTATTTCCCAATGCGGTGCAGGAGGCACACGTACAGGCGTACGGAGTATCATTCGGTGCGATTACAAAACGGGAATTCCCCTTTTCACCGAAGTTATCTGCGATGTAACTTTCTATCTGGCGATACATATCCTCGGAAGAGAAACACAGTTGTGAGTCATCTGTCTTCCCGTGAATGGTGGCATATACTTTCTCTGCATCTTTTCCCAATACTTTTCGCAGGTTGTGTCCCCATATTCCCCAGCTGTCGTCAAAGTTGTTCAGGCCGATAACGCCTGTATGATCGGCGTTCAGGCCGTATGGAGAATAAATGCTTTGGTAGTCAAATGCAAAAGTTCCGCAAGTATCATTGAGGTTGATAAGGGCGGGAGGAAGGTCCGAACCGTCTATGCGCGGGTCTTCCTTGCTGATCTTCTTTATCAGTTGGTATTGTAGCCATAACATTTGTTTGTCGTCACTTGCGGTCAGTCTGATATCCGAACCTTTGCAGGCTACTTTGAATTCTCTCTGCAATGTCGGGTCTATCTGTATGATGATACGCCACATATCCATCTCGGAGACACCGAAAGCGACCATTTCATCGTCATTTGCACGTTTCTTGAGGTGCTCGTACAGGTATTTGGCCCATCGGGTATCTCTGTCCGTCGGATCTTCGCCGATTGTGATGAGGTATCCTTCTTTAGATGGGAACATCTCCGTGCGTGCCTGCATGCGGCAACCGGATAAAAGGCAGCATATACATATCATTCCTGCCAATATGGGGCAAAGCGTGTCAGAATGAAATATAGACTTGTGCATAGATGTTATATAAGTTTTTATAGCGTGTCGATATGGATTCTATCGGGTTGAGCGGACTGGTCCCTCGCACGGTGTTGGTCTGGTTATAATAGGTATTCCAGGTACCCATCAGACCTATGGTAATGTTAGGACTGACCATGTATTGGCCTCCCAGTCCTACCATTGTATTGGTGTGTGAAAAAGAGCCAGGCAGCGCATAGTCCAGTACGGCCGTTTCCGGGGCCGATCCGATACTTGCCATGGCGTTGATATTCGTCTTTCCATCATTAGCCGGGAAGTATTTGGCGCCAATCTGTGCATTGTAGTAGAAGTTGGAGTTGAAGAAATGCATGTCCAGCTTCGTGTTGAGGCGAACGACTTCGATGGTTTTGGCTAATTCTCCGCCTACGGTGAGCAGGTTGGTCTTTGACTCATTCCAGCCGGTAAATAGATAACCGTTATCTCCGGTGCCTCCTGCAAAGAATTCATCGTTCCATTCATAACGTTTCGTATAGGCAGCTACGCGTCTGTATCCCACATGTGCTCCTATTTCCCAGTCATTCTTGAGATAATGCCGCACGGCAACATCGGCGGTAATATCCGGGAAGTATTTGGTAGCAAAGGCGGCATTGACCGTAGTGCTCCACTTTGGTGAGAAATGGTGCGTCCATTCTCCCTGTATCTGGATGCCGACCCCTCCCGGTGTCTGTTCTTCAGCCTCCATGCTGTCGCTTGCCGATCCGCTTCGTCCTGCATAGTTGAGACGTCCCGTGTAGCTGTTCTTCTGGCCTTTTCGGGTGTATTCGGCGGTGGCAACGGAGGTAATGATATCTTCTTCTCCGTAGCGTGCACGAAGGTAGGTCAAAGCAATCTCATTCTTGAGCATCATGCTTCTAAGGCCTGATAAGTGCCGTTGGAAAGAGCGATATTCCATGATGGAAGGCTCGTAATACTTTTGGTAATAATAGGCTGAATCCGCTTGTCTGTTGGCTTCATATACCACGCCTTTGGTGTATTTCAATGACTTGTTCTGGCTGTCGTAAAGCAAAGCTGTATCAAGAACAGCAAGAGCTTTTTCCGGTTCTTTTGCCTTTGTCAGTTGCAGGGCATGATATTCGCTGCTTTGTGAGAACGCGCCTATAATCTCTTTGTTACTCGGGTATTTATTGAGTATTGGTTTCAGGAATTCCAAAGAAGCTTCGTATCTCTTGTCACGTTCAAGGATAGTAGCCCTCTTTGCCTGATAGAATGGTTCTTCAGGATAGTAATTGATTCCTTGCGCTGTATATTTCTCGAATTCATCGTATTTTCCGAGTAAACCGGACGAATTGATAGCATACCGTAATCCCAGATCGCTCGATGGATTCAGGCTGACCAGCTTGATGGCTTCTTCGTATGCTTTCTTCGTAGCTCCGGCTTCCATGCACTTTTTGATGTAGGGCACTGCCAGTTCCTCATATCCGATGACGTAGAAGATACGCATATCCTCGTCGCTCTGCTCGATGGCAGACAAGTATAGTTGTAAGGCCTCTTCGGTTTTGTCCATTTTATCGAGAATAAATGCCCTTTTCAACGTACCATTCTCGTAATCCGGGAAGTGAAGGGTAATGGTATCCAATGTGGCAAGTGCTTCATTGTAGCGTTTCATATTGATGTAGCAGCTCAAGGTTTTTTCCCATGCGGCACCGTTCATTTCATTATCTACATGCTTTTGGGATACAAACAATACGTGTGGCAATGCTTCCGCATATAAACCGAGTTCCATCAGTTTTTCAGCTTTCTTCATGTGCTGTGCGCTCATGGCAAGCGTAATGTCATAATCATCAGGATACATCTCGTACATCTTTTTCAGCGTTGAATAAGCAAGATCATCCTCATTCATCTGGCGATAAAGCATATATTCTTTATAGAGAATTCCTTTATCATTGTTGCCATATTGTTTTTTAGCCTCTCTGATATAGAAGAGGGCATCGTCGGTATATCCGCGGGTGACGGAAGTGTTGAGCAAGTAGTCTAGTGCTTCCTTGTTCTTGTTGCCTCCTTCGTAGGCCATGCCATATAATACATAAGGGTCTCGTTGTTTTTCTGCACGGGCAGCTTCCATCAATAAGTCGTTGTACATACGCCGTATGGCAGGACTATTGTTTCTCTTCATTTGCTCGCGTATAAATGCCAGTGCTTCCGGATAACGCGCCAATTCACTGAGGATACTTGCCCTTTTGACGATGAGAGCACTGCTTCCCGGTATGGCGGCCAAACCGTTGGATGACCATCCTAGGGCAGCTTCCCGGTTTCCTTCCTGCAAATGCAGGTTGATGATATCCAGGTAATATTCTTCGTTTTGCGGAGAAACTTTGATTAGCTCCGTCAGTTTCTCAATTGCTTCTTTCCGGTTGCCGCCTTTTTTCATTTGTTGGTAGCCTACTTCCATACTGTAGATGTAGTCTTTCCTTAGGATGGTATCGTTCGGGTAAATCTGGTTGATTCGTTTCAATAGGCGATCCGCTTCCACATCGTTGTTCTGCTTGCGGTATAGTTCAATCTTTCTTCGCCATAGGCCTCTCCAGTACGGATTCACTTCCAGCAACTCATTAACGTAGCAAATGGCACTGGAGTAATTCTCGGTAATATCTTCCACATCCACCAGCAGATGTTTGGCATTGACGTTGTTGTAATTGTCGTCTATTGCTTTGACAAGATGATAACGCGACTGGTCGTAATTCTTTTCGTGGAACCAGTATTTACCCATGAGCCATTCAAGGTCAGAAACATTCGGGTATTTCTGAAGGCCCTCCTCCAACAGCTCTTTTCCTGCTTCCCATTCCTCGTTCGCAAAATGCTCCTGCACAATCTGGGCATATTGCTCCGGCGTCTGGAATCCATTATCGGTTCCGGAGGAAGAGGTTATCAGCAAAAACAGACAACCTAATAGGGTGATCTTATGGAGAAATTCTCTGTTCATTCTATCTTGTCTTTAATCTTTCTTTCTTGTTTAAATCGTTGCCGGTTCGGGCTTCATAGCCGCTGTTTCAGCATCATCCGTCTTTTCTTCTTTCTGCTTGAATCCTTTACGCTCCATATTCTTCCACTTGAAGTCTCTATTGGTCAGATAACTAAGGTATCCTCTCAATGAACAGAAAGTGATGATGGGATGATAGAAAATGGGCTCCAATATGGACGCAATGATAATCCACAGGTATTCGTATCCTCTTTTATAAAGCATCCCGACGTAATAGTCATAGGTAATAACGACGATGGAAAGGAACTGACAAAACGTATAGATCGTCAGGTAAATCATCCATGCCGTGTTCCAGTTGACCGCTCCTGTAAAGGCCAGATAGATAAATACGATCAAACCGGTAAGCTCGATGATGGGCGCTAAAAACTCAAATACGAACATATAAGGCAGAGTCAGCAATCCCATCTGTTTATATGTTTTCTTGAAAATCATTTTATGATGGATGCTAAGTGTCTGGAACAATCCTCGTGCCCAACGGGTACGTTGACGGTAAAGCATCGCCAAGTTGGGAGGGCCTTCCGTCCAACAGCAGGTATCAGGAATCTGAATAATCTTATAAGGGCGGGAGAAATCGCACATATATCCTACCATGCGGGTAATGAGGTCCATGTCTTCTGCGAAGGAAGTACCGTCATATCCTCCGGCTGCAATAGCCACGGAACGGTCGAAAAGACCGAATCCACCGGAAACATTCGGCATACCATTGATTGCGGACCACCCCATTTTACCAATCAGGTAGGAACGCATATATTCGAGGTTCTGGAAAAGCGGAATCGGAGTACGCGGAGTTCTCACGTCTACTATCTGTCCGTCTTTCACTACGCATCCGTTGGCCATCAACATCGTTCCGCTGACTGCGATTACCTGTTTATCGGAAGATATAATGGGCGATATACAGCGGTAAAGAGCATATTTCTCTAAGATACAGTCTACGTCCGTACAGATGAAATAAGGATATGAAGAGACATTGATACCTGCATTGGATGCATCCGCCTTGGTTCCTCCATTCTCTTTGTCTACCACGGTAAGCCGGCTGTATTTCGGACTGGTAGATTTGAAGAGTCTTCTGAACGGTTTGGTTTTGATTCGCTCAATATAGGCATAGGGCACTTCTATCAGTTCATAATGTTCAATCATCTTCTTCAACGTACTGTCCGTGCTTCCGTCATTTACGATCACCACCTCGAAAAGCGGGTATTCCAATGCGAGCATAGAGTTCACGTTATCAATGATTGTCTTTTCTTCATTGAAGGCAGGGGCAATTACCGAAATACCCGGTGTATAGGGGGATTCCTTGATTGTTTTCCGCATATAGCTTTCCACATAGTAATCTTTTCTCCGTTTCAGAGAAATGAAAGAGAGGAAGGCGAATGTGACGAAGAATATCGCCAGCATACTCGTATAAAAGAATACGAAATAATTGAAGAATGTAAATATTATATCTTTCATATTCTTTAAATTAACTGGTTGATTAACGGATGCCTGGTATGGGCAAACAATATAGCTGTGTGGGAGTCGGCCTTTCTCTCCAATTGATCGAATGTTTTTCTTCCCATTGGGCTGTATTCATAGAGGGCTTTCAGGATGATACGTTTTGTCCCCCAGTTGTCTGCTTCGTCATAAGCATTGTAAAGAAATCCTAATGCTTTATCTGTTTTCAGGTCTGCGACAGCCGAAATGATTTGTCGTTTGATTTCTTCCGGTTGCACATGATACATTTCAATCAGCTTGGGCTCGATCTCTTTATATTTTAGTTTTCCTAAAGTTCTGATCGCTTCGCCCCGGATTTCGGTAGAGCGAGCGTTGATTTGTTTAGCCAGGGTGGGAGCGCTTTCCGTTTCTTTATATAACCGGATTTCGTTGATAAAGAATATCTTAACATTCTCTTCGGCCGAAGTATTCACCCATTTTATAAAGCTGGGTGTGTTATATCCCACCTTCTTGCGGTGTTCCAAAATGGCATGCAATTCCATCATATCCCATTGTCTCAACTTCATGCCGATATCTTCGTCGAAGAAACGGAACGGGTCTCCCTGGCTTAGCCACATATAAGTGTAGCGTGCAGAGTTCCTCAATTCTATTTCACGATGATAGAGGAAGGTACCAATACCGCTTCAGAGGCATATCCGTTGATGGATTGAATAAGTTTCAGAGCTTGTATCTTTGATCTTTTGGAGCCGAATTGAAGTTCGCGTTCAAGGAAACGTGTGATCTGGAATACGGTTTGAATCGTTTGGTAGTTTAGTTCATGAATGTCATCTTCATGTACACTCTTGATTTCTGTTAATAGTTGAGTGATAATACGTAGTTCATTAGGCTTGGGACGTTTTTTCGTATCATACTGTAATCTGTCCGCGATTTCTTCTTCACTCAATGTGTTGGAATCTAGCGAGATAGATTTCATTTCCTCGTAATATTTATCGAAAGCTTTATTGTATCTTCGCTTTTCTTTCCGTCTTTTGAATATACCATATATAATATGGAATAGGAGAAACAAGTACGCAATAATACAAAACATTACCGCAATTGAGCATATTCTTATGATTAAAGGATAGCCAATAAACTTGTAATATATCCAATAGAAATAATATTCTATGTAATCTATACCATACAGTACCTGATCCATTTCCCTTGATATTTAATCTATAAAACTTGTATATTCAAAACAAAAGTTTTATATTTGTTGTATTGAATGTTCTGTCCAATGCAAATATACTAAATAACTTGTATATATTATCCATTGCTCATGAACAGGCCTTTTGAACGATATTTGAACTCTTGTGATTATTTTCGATGGAAAGGATTGAAATTACAAATAAAGGCAGGTGGAAAGCTGTTGAGCGTTAAATATATTTTTGATAAGTTAACAGATGAGGTCTGGGGATAAGTATGATAAACCGGGCTTTCGTGCAAAACAGAAACAAACAATAATTAAAAAATTAGATTAAAATGAAGATTAAAAGTTTGATGTATGTCCTTATGGGGGCGATGTTGGTTGTTGCTTGTACAGACAGTAACAATGAAGAAGGAATAGTGGATAATGGAGGAGGAGATGATTCCCCACAGTATATTATTCCGGCAGGGTTTGATTTTGCAACTAGTCGTACTGTCTCTGCTAAAGTTTATTCAAGTAAGCCTGTAGTGGCTGATTTGTATTGGGATTCAGAAAATCAGGAAAGAAGTTTGTTGGTGAGTGGTCTGCTTGTTGATGGAGAGAAAGACTTGGAATTGAATGTGCCTATTCACTGTGCCAATATTTACTTGAAGTATTCTGATGGAACGGATAAAACAGCATCATTTCCGATAAATAGCGTGACTCGGAGTGGTGAGACTGTAGCAATAACTGTACCTGAAGACGCAGTGGCGGTAACTAGCGAGGAAGATGATGGATGGTTTTTCTATCATAATACAGGCGTTGCTATGTTTGAAGACAATTGGCCGATTGAACCAGGTCAAGACAATGATTTGAACGATGTTGTTTTTGAGTACGATTTGAAAGTAACCGAATGTCAGGCTGAAAAATGGCTCGAAGCTGGTCAGGGATATAAAGAAGGATTGAAGTTGACTTTGGATATTCGTGCCAAAGGCGGTAGATATCCTATTAAATTAGGTGTAGTATTAGGCGGCTTGGATAAAAAGTATATAGAGACTGTTGCGACCCGTATTCTTTTGAAAGGAGGACAAGGAGAAGAAAAAGAACTTGCTACTGGGGAAATGAAAGCAGAAATGTCTCAACAGCAACTCTTTGGAAAATCGCAATTTTGTAAAGTTACGGTAGACACGGAACACGGTAGTCCGGTTATCATAATGGATGGTTTGAGTGCTTTGGGTGATAATACTAATTTCTTCCAGACTACGAAAGGTTTTATAAATCCGGGACAAGGTATGTTACGTGCAGAAATTATTTTGGGAGCTAAGGCTCGTACTAGTCTTACTGAAGATTTGGATCAATTGAAAGCTTATCGTGCTCTTATTACTGATACTCATAATCAGAACTTCTTTATTGTGACACATACGAATAAAGAGATTCACATGAAAGGCTATAGACCTTCTTATCTTTATACTGATTACGAAGCTGATTCAGCCGGTGAAATGATGGAAGATGTTCCATATTGTAATAAGAATGGTTTTGTTTGGGGGATTAAAGTTCCTGTTGGTGTAAAACATGCTTATGAAAAGGTGCTTTTTGATAACGCTTATCCTGAATTCCGTGCTTGGGTGACTAGCAATGGAGCTGATAACAAGGATTGGTATTTGCATCCAGCTGCTGAAAAAGTGGTAGAAGCTTGGTAATACAAATTCCCGGTCAATACATTATTTGAGATATTTTGTACAATTTGAACCCCTCTTTTTTCGAAAAGAGGGGTTTCTTTGTATCCGGAAGAATTATCTTTAAACTAATACCGTAATGACGAAGCGATTTATTATTAGCTACAGTTTGATTACTTTATTTCTTTTGAGTAGTGTAGTGCTGTTTGCACAACACGAAAATGCGTTTGCGCAACAATGGAAGATAGAAGATGCATCCCATGCCTTGCAGGTGATGGACATTTCGGGCTTCGTCTCTTACAGAACCATCTACTATTTACGGATTTTAAAGTGACTACTCTCTGACTTATATACTGGAAAACCTAATAAGACGATATATCCATGATGAAACGACCTTTTATTAAATTAGGAGTGACAACTCTATTTTCTCTTTTGTGTTCAACATTCCTTCATGCGCAAGTCGTAACAGATGAGCGGATGTTTTCTTTTGAAGAACCACAAATCCCGGATTGTATATCCGGTACTCATTCTCAACTGTCAGTATCCGATGCGCATTATAAAGACGGAAAACATTCGTTGGAATGGACATTTGAGCCAGGTGGTGTATTAGAACTTAAAAAAGACTTGAAGTTTGAAAAGAAAGATCCGACTGGCAAAGACTTATTCCTTTCGGCTTTTATTGTGTGGGTTTACAATGAAGAACCCCAAGATGCAACCATCGAATTTGAGTTTCTGAAAGACGGTAAAAAATGTACTTCTTTTCCTTTTGGTATCAATTTCACTGGCTGGCGTGCCGCATGGGTCTGCTATGAGAGGGATATGCAAGGCACACCGGAGGAAGGGATGAATGAACTTCGTATTATAGCTCCAAATTCAAAAGGACGCCTTTTCATCGACCATTTAATTACATCTACTAAAGTAGACGCACGTCAACAAACAGCCGATTTGCAGGTACCTTTTGTTAATAAAGGAACGACTAGTCATTGGCTGGTGATTTATAAACATTCTCTTTTAAAACCGGATATTGAACTAACTCCTGTGGGCGACAAGCAACGGGAAGAAATGCAACTGTTAGAGAAACGTTTTCGTGATATGATCTATACGAAAGGCAAGATCACAGATAAAGAGGTTGAGAATATTCGCAAGAAATATGATTTCTATCAGATCACTTACAAAAACGGTCAGGTTTCGGGAGTACCTGTCTATATGGTACGTGCTGCGGAAGCTTATGAGCGAATCATTCCGGATTGGAACAAGGATATGCTCACTAAGATGGGTGTGGAAATGCGTGCTTACTTCGATCTGATGAAAAAAATAGCTGTTGCATATAATAATAGTACGGCGAAACCGGTGATTCGGGAAGAAATGAAGAAGAAGTTTTTAGCCATGTACGATCACATAACCGATCAGGGCGTGGCCTACGGTAGTTGTTGGGGAAATATCCATCATTACGGGTATAGTGTTCGCGGTCTGTACCTGGCATATTTCTTGATGAAAGATGTGCTTAGAGAAGCCGGCAAACTTCAAGAAGCCGAACGGACATTACGCTGGTATGCGATTACTAACGAAGTGTATCCCAAACCGGAAGTCAACGGAATTGATATGGACTCTTTCAATACACAGACCACAGGGCGTATTGCCAGTATTCTAATGATGGAAGATACACCGGAGAAACTGCAATATTTACGGTCTTTCTCTCGTTGGATTGACTATGGTTGCCGTCCTGCACTGGGGTTGTCCGGTTCATTTAAAGTGGACGGAGGTGCTTTCCATCACCGCAATAATTATCCGGCTTATGCCGTAGGCGGACTGGATGGAGCAACAAACATGATTTATCTTCTTAGCCGGACGGAATTCGCAGTTTCCAAATTGGCTCATGAAACGGTGAAGAATGTATTACTGACCATGCGCTTTTATTGCAATAAACTGAACTTCCCTCTTTCTATGTCTGGTCGTCATCCGGATGGAAAAGGAAAGCTGGTTCCTATGCATTTTGCCATGATGGCCCTAGCCGGTTCACCCGATGGAAAGGTGGAATATGATAGTGAAATGGCTTCTTCTTACCTTCGTTTGATTTCCGATTCAGGCGTTGAGAATGATGCTCCCGAATATATGCCCAAAGTGTCAAATGCTGAAGAACGCAAGGTGGCAAAACTTCTGATAGAGAAAGGCTTCCGTCCGGAACCGGACCCGCAGGGGAATATAGCAATGGGCTATGGTTGTGTCTCTGTTCAACGTCGTGGTAACTGGTCTGCCGTGGCCCGTGGACATTCCCGTTATTTATGGGCGGCTGAACATTATTTGGGAGCGAATTTATATGGTCGCTACCTGGCACACGGCAGTTTGCAGATATTGACTGCTGCACCGGGGCAGACAGTGACTCCGGCCACTAGTGGCTGGCAGCAGGAAGGTTTTGACTGGAACCGTATCCCGGGAGTCACATCTATTCATTTGCCATTGGAACAATTGCAGGCTAAAGTGCTCAATGTAGACCGTTATTCAGG
The DNA here is from genome assembly GCF_009193295.2 of Bacteroides luhongzhouii. NCBI lineage: Bacteria > Pseudomonadati > Bacteroidota > Bacteroidia > Bacteroidales > Bacteroidaceae > Bacteroides > Bacteroides luhongzhouii. The sequence goes on from NZ_CP059973.1 coordinate 1,483,849, forward strand.
AATGGAAGAAATGCTTTATTCTGATGAAGCTTTTGCAGGCGGATTGTCTCAACAGAAGATGAATGGTAACTTCGGAATGAAGTTGCACGAACACGACAAGTATAATGGATCACACCGGGCACGTAAATCTTACCATTTCATCGATGGAATGATTGTCTGCCTTGGATCGGATATTGAAAATACAAATACGGAGTTTCCAACTGAAACGACTATCTTCCAATTGGCAGTCACTGATAAGGCGGGACATGACTATTGGAAAAATTATCAGGGAGATAAGAAAGTTTGGGTAGATCATTTGGGGACAGGTTATTATGTTCCGACAGCCATTCGATTTGAGAAAAACTTCCCTCAACATTCGCGAATGCAGAATACGGGAAAGGAAACAAAAGGTGATTGGGTTTCTTTGGTAGTAGATCATGGAAAGGCCCCGAAAAGCGGAAAGTATGAATACGCTGTTTTGCCTCAAACGAATGAAACCGCGATGAAGAAGTTTGCGAAAAAGCCAACTTATAAAGTATTGCAGCAAGACCGGAAGGCACATATTGTAGAGTCCGCTTCCGAACAGATTGTTTCTTATGTATTGTTTGAAACTCCTGAAACAACGTTGCCGGGTGGTCTGTTGCAACGTGTGGATACTTCCTGTCTGGTTATGACTCATAAAGAATCTGCTGATAAGATTAAGCTGACGGTGGCACAACCTGATTTGGCTTTGTATCGCGGCCCAAGTGATGAAGCGTTTGACAAAGACGGAAAGCGGATTGAACGTAGTATCTACTCTCGTCCGTGGATTAATAATGAAAGCAGTGAAATACCGGTGACTGTGACCCTAAAAGGCCAATGGAATGTGGAAGAAACTCCATTTTGTAAAGTCGTCTCTTCTAATGAAAAGCAAACAATCTTACGATTCAGTTGCAAGGATGGCGCTAGCTTTGAAGTGGAGCTGAAGAAATAAGAGTTATACAGTTAGGAGATATCCTGTTTGCCTTTGTAGAAACAATAGTTTCAAAGCTTTGAAACTATTGTTTCCAGCCGCGGAAACTTTAGTTTCTATAAGGAGAAACTTTGGTTTCCAGCGTATGAAACTTTAGTTTCAAGTAAGGAAAACAAAAGTTACGTGCCTTGAAACAAAGGTTGTATATTAATGAAATAAATATAACTGCTTGAACTCTCGGAATGAATGTCTCCGGTTTATGAAATGTAGTTAGTCTGTTTGTAAGCGTCTCCGCGATGCCGTCTTGCCTTTATTTCCAGTGACAGCAATATTGCTGTCACAATGCTGTCACCGATTGCTGTCACAATGTTAATCGTTTATAATCAAATTATTAGGCAGTGATCGGTGACAGGTGACAGATATATAATCAAAATATTTGTGTAGAGGGTTAGAACATAAACATGGCAACAGCAACAATACGGTTGTTGCATACGGCATGAGTATCTCTGATTTTTCCATTGGAGGCATTAAGTGAACCATACCATGCAGAGCTTAAGGTATATTCCAATCCGAATTTCCAATGGGGAACATTGTAGGTCAGTTCAGCGCCTGCTGTTACTAACTGGTCGAGGTTTGTTCCCGTTCCATACACTTGAGCGTCAGTTCCGTTCGGGGCATATAGTGCATCGCTTGTTCCCAGATTTTTAGCATATCCTACAAAAATACCAGGTTTCCATTTCTGTCCGTAGACAACATTCAACCAAGAGCTGGAGAAACGTATTGGAGTATATTTCTGTTCTCCGGTGTGCTCGTTGACTGACTTAATGCCGAATCCGCCTAATCCGGAAGCTTGTGTAAGATTGGAACCCAATACACTTTTTGCGGCAATGAACCAGGCTTTATGGGTATATTTTGCATGGGCCTCGTAAGACAGGGTAGTTATGCGTTCGTCTATTTTATATTTATATCCGTTTGCTCCCCAGGCATTTGTGCGTGGCTTTAATGATAACAATTCAATGCCGACACCTGCCAATAAACCGTCTTTCTTGTAGTCAGCTCCTACATATATCTCCGGAATGCAACCATTTTTCAGGTATTCATGACTTTTTTTGCTCTCTTTCGGTTTGTCAGGATTGATACCTTGTGAGGTGTATTGTGATTGCCACACTGCTGCTCCGGTAAGTTGGAAATTTTTGTTTGTATAGCGATAACGAATTTGTGGCGCACGGCTGAAAGGTTGGAACGGTGCTCCTACGGAAAGATTAAGAATCTGCGGCGATACATCTCCAAATAACGGATGCCAAGTCTGCCCGAGCAATACAGCCGATTTTCCCCAATCCAGATTCAAATAAGCATGGCGGAGTCTAATGACCGAATAAGAAGTCCCTGTACCACGGAAGTCGACCTCTACTTTGGCAGATGTCTTGGCTGTTCCCAGCTTCGGACCGGCAACGTCTACTCCGAGACGTGAATACAAGGTATAAAAGTTACTGTTAGGAGTTGAGTTCAAATCATTCCCGTCCGGATCACGTACCTTATCTTTCGGGTACATATAGAACAACCCGTCTACGGTCTCTTCATTGGCACGACTATTGTAATAGAAATCAGTACGAATTTGTCCGTAGAATTTGAACTTGAAATCCTTCATTTGTGCGAAACTGCCTGATACAGTTATCAGACAAAGAAATAATAGAATGTATTTTTTCATAATGTGCTTGTTTATAAACGGGCGCAAAATTACATAAAATTACCGGTTTATCAGTTTATCGTTGATTAAAAAAGGCTAGAATCGCCTGATTATATTTATTGAGACTTCCGCTTTTATGAATTGCTTTCAGTAATTTTCTGTCTGCTTGTGGCGTCAGATATTCCCAGAAAGTTTTCATCTTGTTTAGAAGCTGTTCGTCTCCTCCTTCCAACTGTTCTGCATATTGAGTGTATATAGATGTATGCATCGAATGAAGTTTTTCCCTCATTTCATCGGCGGTTAAGATTCGATTCTCTTTATACTCCAAAGCCAGAGCCGGATTGGCAAGCAGTCCCCGCCCAATCATAATGCCTGCCAATGCCGGAAATTGTTTCTGGATACGTTGGATATCCTCTAAAGAATGAATGTCTCCGTTATAGATAAGCGGATGCTTGCATACCTCCTGGAAGGCGGAGAATCCCTCCAGGTTTACTTCCCCTTTATATTGCTGTTTCCCTAATCGGGGATGCATGGTTACTTGCCGCAAAGGTAAGTCGTTGATGATAGGTGCCAAGTGAAGACATTCATCCGGATTTTCCCATCCTAATCTCATCTTTATTGAAAAGCTGATTCCCGGATACTTCAAAACAAGATTGAGCAATTCCTTCACTTCTTCCGGATAAGGAAGAATGCCGGAACCATTGTGGCGTTTGGTTAATATGGGAAAAGGACATCCCATATTAATGTCGGCTTCCTTATATCCCTTTTCAATGAATAGGGATAAAATCTTCTCAGCCTTTTCAGTAGAAGGGGCTATCAGCTGGGGAATCAGATGCGAAACCTGATTATTCCCGGGTTCGATTCCCCGGATGTCTCTATGGCGGAAGCTGCCTTTTTCGAGTCGTACAAATGGAGTGTAATAAGTGTCTATACCTCCAAAGCAGGCAGCATGAGCATTACGGTAAATTACGTCGGTGTAACCTTGTAATGGGGCAAAATGAATAGGAAGAGTCTTTTGCATTGTTTTTATTTTTGTGCAAACTTATATATAAATGTTGATTTATACGCCAGTTGAATAAAGAAAAATATTTCTCTGTGAAGAATGAAGATATGGAAAAAGTAAAAGAGAGGAACCTCGCGGACCCTCTCTTTTTAATGTTAAATTGATTAAAGTCTGATTTTTATAAACGTTTTCTATGATTGAAGGTTAGAAAAATTGGGGGATATACTATTATTCTACAACGTTTATAGTCAGTTCACGTACTACTTGACCACCTTGATGGACGTAGTTTGCATTGTTGGCTACGAAGGTAGCGGTGTATGTTCCGGCCTCCTCGTAGGTATGTGAGTATATCTCTAATGATTGCGAGATATTCTTGATGGCTACACCGGCGTCAGGATCGCAGGAACCATTGAGTAAGAGTGGTTCGGAGATTAGCCAACTATTTTTTAGTGTAGTTCCAGCCGCAGAGCTGGATACTATTATTTCCGTCGGTATAACTGTTTTCCAAAATCCGGGTACACCACCATCAACTGCTCCATACTCTCTGTCTTTAACTTTGTCCGATTGCTGGTCACTTTCATTATTTACAATGTTTAGTGGTGTGAAACCTAGATTTTTTGCATAGACAGTTTCTGATTTATTATTATTAAAAGCCAGTTCTATGCGTATATTGTTAAAAGTAAATTTAGGTTGTCTAACAGTACCGTCCTGACCGCCTTTGTAATGGAAAGCAATGGTGATTTGTTTTCCAAGATAAGACGCTAGATTTTTAGTGTATGGATATGATTTAGTATTGCTTTCTACTTTCACCGGCAATTCGTCTGTTGGTATTAAATATGTCCAGTCAAATCCTTCTACAAGTTGCTTATCTGCTTCAAAGTTATTCTTGGCCATTCCCGGAAAATTATCGGAAATGAAAATGTCTAATGCAGTCTGCGGGGTGTTTTTGGGTGGTGCGTCATATTGGGCGATCATATCGAAATTAATTTCACATTTTTCAATATCCTCTATTTGCATCTCTGTCCGATTGCGGAATCTATATTCATGGTCAATTTCTCCACTGAAGAATGTTATAAAATCAGGGTCACCATCAAAGCTGAACGTTACAGGGCTTCCTTTCTTTACAGTCACAGTTTTGCCATCGAAGCTGACATTGCTGTCTGTCACCACACCCACTTCCATTGCTGTTTCTTCTTTTAATTCCTTGTCGCATGAAGCCAGGGATAGTCCGGCAAAAGCGATAGTCATCAAACTTTTATATATTGTTTTCATGTCCTTTTCTTTTTAAAGTTATTAAGAGAATTACCAACCCGGATTATTCGTCTTGATAGCACCGTTTGATCCTATTTCATTGGCAGGAATCGGGAAATAATTGTAAGACTTCGGAATATTGAAGTAAGTATATACATTGATTCCGAATTTCCAGGATTCGTCAGCCTGTGCCTTGTCCACTTGTTCCTGCATCAGTTTGTAATAGTCTCCCCAACGGATCAGGTCGAAACGGCGTGTATATTCGAAGCAGAGTTCCATAGCACGTTCGTCTTTGATAGCCTTCCGGAAGTTGGTTTCATCCAGATTTGCAGCAAGCTTGTTGATTCCTGCACGCTCTCTTACTGCGTTGATACATTCATAAGCCAGATCATTAGGACCATGGTTGACCTCATTCTCTGCCTCTGCAATCATTAGCAGAATGTCAGAGTAACGGAGAAGAGGGAAGTTGATGGAAGTATCGTTTTTGCTCTTCTTGTCAGCTTCATATTCTCTACGATATTTGGCGGCAGCTCTGTTGCGGTTCTTATTGGCATCGTTCTTCGATTCACGATCACCGTAAGTAGAACCCGGCTCTGTTTCACCATAGCTGAAGGATTTGTCCCAGTATTGTTGTTTCACTTCATCTCTTTTTCCCTTTACAAATTCACGACCGTCTACCGGGGTACCTTCCCCTGCTGACTGGGTGTAAGTGAATGGAGCGATGTTCCAGTTGCAACGGTCAATGTCACCGTTTGCTTCATACAATTCGAGCAGTTTAGGAGTATTCCAGATAAAAGCGTATGCATAACCCGGGTCACCTTTACCGGTGATGGATGCTTTGGAAGAAAGATCTTTACCCTGAATACCAATGATATTACCGATTCTACCTTCTGCGCGTACATCCGTTGAACGGTTACCTGCAAATTCTACTTCCCAAATACTTTCATTAGCTTTGGCACCATCCTTATTGAGAGCTGTGTTATACTTATCAGAGCAAATGTCGATAAAGAAATCCCAATATTTGGCAGTCAGTGAATGACCTTCATTCTTGACTAACTGTGCATAGTAACTTGCTTTTTTGAAATATTCTGTAATCTCGGCACTAGTCGTATTGTTGGCCAAACCCACTTCTTTGTCACGTTTAGGTTCGCCGGCTCTGAACATATATACACGCGCCAACATTCCCCAAGCTGCCGATTTGGAAACACGTCCCGGCAAATAGTTCAAATCTTGAGCAGATTTGAGATCCTCAGCAGAACCATACATCTCTTTAATGATAAAATCATAAATTGTCTGTTTGTCCGTGCGCGGAATAGAGAGGTTATAAGCATCTTCTGTAGAATTAGTCTTGAAAGGTACATCACCCCAACATTCTACTAAAGTGAAATAATAGAATGCGCGTAAAAAGCGGGCTTCAGCTTTGTACTGCTTGCGGGTATCGTCGTTCATATCGGGCACTGCATCAATATTTTCCAGGAAAATATTGGCTCTGTTGATGCCGGAGTATAATGTGTACCACAATGCTGCAACGGCCGGATCACTTGTATTGGCATTGTTACAGATCAATCCGCTTTTGTTAGGTCCGCGGTTGGCACCACCATAGTGCCCCAGATCGTCACCTCCTACAAGGTATAAGAATTCATTTCCGTAGAAGGAACTTTGTCCCAAAATGGCATAGGTTCCTGTTAGCCAAGAGGTAGCGTCCGCTTCATTTTTGAAAAAGTTTTCAGGAGTGGTGTATGTCGGGTCTTTTTCCAGGAAATCGCAGGAAGTCAGGTTAAGTCCGACAAGAAGTGATATGATGATTATTTTTATTGTTTTCATATACGTAATTGTTTGAAGGATAATTGATTAAAAACCTAAGTTTATACCAAAACTGATAGAGTAGGCTCTCGGATAAGCGGAGAAGTCCAGTCCCGGAGTCAGTGCGCCTTCACGGATAGATACTTCCGGGTCATAACCGGAATATCCTGTACATGTCCATAGATTCTGACCGGCAACGAATACACGTGCATTGTCTATCTTCCATTTCTTGGTCAGTTGTTTTGGCAGTGTATATCCCAAAGATACGGTCTTCAGACGAAGGAAAGAACCATCTTCAATAATACGTGTAGAGAACACTTTGTTGGAACCGGAGTCGGTAGCTCTCGGAATATTACTTTCCGGATTTTCCGGTGTCCAACGGTCTGCATAACTTGCGTATTGGTTCAAGTCACGTGTTTTATTGCTGTTCTCGAAGAACAAGCGGTTGGCATTCAAAACATCGTTTCCGTATGACCATTGGAAGAAAACACTCAAGTCGAATCCTTTGTATTCGAAGTTGTTGGTGAATCCGCCTGTATGCTTCGGCATACCGTTACCGATCATAGTACGGTCGTTGTCGTCGATGATACCGTCGCCATTCAAGTCTGCGTATTTCGGCATACCTGGTTGTGTATTACTCTCGGAAGAGAAATACGGAACATTGCGTTTCAGTGTATATGTATCACCCGCTTTATCGAAATCTTCATATTTGTATGTACCTTCATAGATGAATCCGTACATCATTCCCATCGGATAACCCACTTTGGCAATATAGCTGTATTGGGAGTTATAGTTCTGGTCAAATTTGGCTGCACTCAACAGAGAGGATTGGTCTTCGGCCAATTCTAATACTTTGTTCTTATTGAATGCGATATTAAAGTTAGTAGTCCATGAGAAATGACGGTTCTTGATATTAGTTGTGTTCAATGTGAACTCGATACCTTGGTTGCGTACCTTTCCTACATTCTTCATGGCACTGAAATAACCGGAAGAGGTGGGAAGCGCAGTATTCAGCAATAAATCACGAGTCGTTTTACGATACCAGTCTACAGTTAATCCGATGCGCTCGTCCAGAAAGCCCAAATCCAGCCCCAAGTTCCATTGTTCGGTCGTTTCCCATTTCAGTTTTCTGTTTCTTAAGGAAGTGGGCACTGTACCTACACTTGTCAGACTGTTTTCGAACGGATATACGCCACTGGGGAGGCTACCGATCGAAATAAAGTCTCCGACTTTATCCTTCAATATCTGATATAAAGCATACGTATCATACTCGCCTACACGGTTGTTACCAGTCAATCCCCAGCTTGCTCTTAATTTACCTGAAGAAACAACAGACTTCAATGGCTTCATAAAATCTTCCTCCATGAATCCCCATGCCAATGAACCGGAAGGGAAGTAGCCGAAACGGTTATCACCACGGAACTTGGAAGAACCGTCGGAACGGAAAGAAACCGTTGCATAATACAATGATTTATAGTTATAGTTCAAACGTCCCAGGAAAGAAAGCATAGACCAGGAACTCTTTAATGATTTAGTCGTACTGGGAGTTCCTTCACTCATTCCCGCCATGCCGAGTGCTTCGTTCGGAATCTGTACCGTTTTGTATGAATAGTATTCATAGTCGGAATTCTGCAGGGTTACACCTACCATGCTATTAAAGAAATGCTTCCGTTTGATATTGGTCTGATAGGTCAGAATATTTTCGTTCAACCATGTTGCACGTTGAGAATGGTAGATTTCTGCATTTACCTTATCGGATGATTTCGGATTACCATAACGGGTCTTCGAGTTGTTGAATGTTTCCCCTTTGCGGGTATCGAATGTGTAACCGCCGGAAACTTTCAACTTCAATCCTTTGATAAATTCATATTCTGCAAATCCGTTGAACTGAATATAGTTCGCATACGTCTTGCGATATTCGTTTTTCAAGGACATGATAGGATTGAAACGATAGTCGTTGGTATTGTTTATCGCGTCGTCCATGATGTTATCCATCAACGAGTTTAATGGTCTGTCCGGTTCGGTCACGGGGCGATATCCCCATACACTATAGAACAGGTTATTCATACCACTGTATGAGTTCTGGGAAGGAGAACCACCGGTGGTTGTAGTGCTTGAATAGTTGGTTGTCAGATAGATTTTCAGTTTCTTCTTTTGGATGGTAGTACCCATACGGCCTTGTACACGTTTGTAGTTTGATTCCAACAAGATACCGTCCTGGTCATAATAAGATAAAGAAGCGTTGTAGCGAACTCCTTCCGAACCACCGGTCAGGCTGACATTGTGGCTTTGCATCCATGCGCTGCGGAAGATCTCATCCTGCCAGTTATATTGCGGGATATTCCTATAATCTTCCAGTCCCCATTTCTTACCGTCATAATTCATGAAGTAGGTAGTTTCCATATCTTTGGGACTACGTTCTGCCTGCAGTTTAACGAACTCGTATGCATCCATCATCGGAATCGTTTTGGTGATATGCTGAATACCGAAACTTCCGTCATATTTAATTTTAGGCTGACCGATTGTTCCTTTCTTGGTTGTAATCATTACGACACCATTGGCACCACGAGCACCGTAGATAGCGGTAGCAGAGGCATCCTTCAGGAAATCGAGTGACTCAATATCGTTCTGATTGATGGCTGCGGCTATGGAAGGGTCTTCTACCGGGAAACCGTCAATGACATAAAGAGGAGAGTTGTCTTGTGTCAATGAGTTGTTACCACGGATGACGATGTTCATCTGTCCGCCCGGCATACCTTCGCCCGAACTTACATTGACACCGGCAATACGTCCGCCCAATGTCTCGCCGAAAGAAGCAGTTGGAGTGCTAAGCAGTTCTGCCATGCTGGCTTTGGCAACAGAACCCGTCAGATCCTTCTTGCGTATTTCCTGATAGCCGACTACTACTACTTCGTCCAGCGTCTTTGTGTCTTCCTTTAATGTGATGACCATTGGCTTTTGAGTGTCCACCTTCATTTCTACAGTGACATAACCAATGAAAGAAATAACCAATATCGAATTCTTATTGGGCACGTTAAAAGCAAATTTACCGTCAAGGTCAGTGATTGTTCCTTGCGAAGTACCCTTTACCTGAACACTGGCTCCCGGCACTCCTTCTCCTAAGTTATCCTTCACTGTACCTTTAACAAGTACCTGTGCAAGTACAAAAGAAACAGAAAACAGGATCAGTCCGATGGAGGAAAGCATCCTTTTTCTAGTTTGAGTGGATAAATGTTTTCTCATATATTAAAAATTAAGTGATTTATTGAATCTACGTTTGCAAAGATAGACGGATTGAATCTTCTTATATGGATAGAATTATTCAAGATTGGTGCAAAATCATACAATTTTTCTGTTCTCATATATCTATTTCTCTTTTACGGATTTCAGTAATTCGGATAACTCTTTCACTATGTCGGAATGTTGCTTTGCGACATTGGTTTTCTCCGATGGATCGGAGGATAAATCGTAAAGTTGAGGCTGTTTGTCATTGCCTAACTCCATTCCTGTCCAGTATTCGATAGCAGGGCTGTCACTCGGCTCGATGTATTTCCATTGACCTTTAATAATGGCAAGCGTATTATTGAGATTTTGCTGAACGACATACTCACGATCTGTATTATTTTTGCCTAGGAGCACATTCAAATGTTCCTGACTGTCAGGAGCGGCTCCTTTACGTAAAGGTTGGTTCAGAAGCAAAGCGAGTGACGCGTACACATCTATCTGGGAAAAAAGTGCTTGCTGTTTGTTCGGCTTTATCTGGGCTGGCCAGCGAACGATAAACGGGACACGTGTACCGGCTTCATAAGCACTGTATTTTCCACCACGGTAAATCCCCATCGGCGTATGTCCGTTTAGAAGTTCGTAGGCTTGGTCTTGATAGCCGTCGTCTATGACAGGACCGTTGTCGCTGGTAAAAATCAGTATGGTATTGTCTGCAATGTGGAGACTGTCCAGCGTATGCATGATTTTACCGATGGTCCAGTCCAGTTGCAGGATGACATCACCACGGGTGCCTAGTCCGCTTTTGCCGGCAAAACGTGGATGGGGGATGCGTGGTACGTGTACGTCTTGCGTACCCATATATAAAAAGAAGGGTTTTTCCTGATGGGATGCGATAAAGTTCTTTGCTTTATTAGCAATAACATCGGCTATGTCTTCATCCTTCCAAAGGGCAGACTTCCCGCCAGTCATCCATCCAATGCGGGGGATGCCGTTGATAATTGTATTGTTGTGTCCTTGGCTGGGTTTCAAGGTTACGAGTTCCGGATTCTCTTCCCCCGTAGGCCAATTGCCGACTTTATGGTCGTAGCTTACGGTGATAGGGTCATTGGGGTCAAGTCCTACGACATGTCCGTTTTCTACAAATACACAGGGTACACGGTCTACAGTAGCCGGAATAATAAATTCATAGTCAAAACCAATACTTTGTGCGTTAGGGGTAATCCGGTTGTTAAAGTCGGTTCCACCCTTCGGACCGAGTCCCAGATGCCATTTACCTACTGCACCGGTTACGTATCCTGCATCTTTCAGCATATTTGCCATGGTGACGCAGGTAGTGTCGATAATGAGTTCGGAGTTACCGGGAGCGATTCCTGTGTTTTCCTGTCTCCAGGGATACATACCTGTCAGGAGTCCGAAACGGGAAGGGGTGCTGGTGGCAGAAGTTGCATAAGCATTGGTGAATTGTACTCCTTGTCCTGCCAACCGGTCAATGTTGGGGGTGCTCACTTTCGTTGCTCCATAACAACTTAAATCACCAATGCCGAGATCATCTGCAAATATATAAATAATGTTAGGCTTTTGGCTATTCTGCCCATTGCTCTTTTGGGGTGCATGATTGCATCCTGACAGCGTGACGATGCCGGACAATAGGGGAAGTAGACGCGAAACGTTTTTCATAATGCTGAAAGTTTTAGGAAATAATGTAATGAACACAAAGATAAGCGATTGGAAGAAAAAGAATGAGTAGGAATGTACAAGTGAAGTACAAAATAGTACACTTAAGAAGTTCCTTCTTTATTCGGGCTAAGATGTCCGGGGTAAGAAACGATCATTCCTCTGATTTGGAAAGTATATGGTTAGTGTTGTATCATCCCGTATTCGTTTATATAATAAATTTAGGCACGGATTACACGGATTAACGTTGTTGTTTTCATGCTCATCGTTTTAAAACCGTGAAATCCGTGTGGTCCGTGCCTAATAATATAAGATTATTTTGCAAGACAGCTTGTGCAATTGCTTGCTAATCAGCTTTTTCTTCGTCTCTTTCTTCGCTCTCTTCTCCTTTACGATAAGCCAGCGGACTGACGTGATAAATCTCTTTGAAACATTTACTGAAATAGCGGGAGGAGGAGAACCCAATCCGGTCAGAGATCTCCGTGATATTCAGCTCCGGATTATTCCTTAACATAACAGCGCCTTTTTTGAGACGTATGCTTAGAATGAAATCATTCGGGGTCTGGCCTGTGACTGCTTTCAGTTTGGTGAATAAGTTTGTACGTGCCATACCCATTTCACGGGCGAAGATGTTAACGTTGAAATCCGTATTGTCCAGATGGCGTTCGATAATAGCCATTGCACGGTCGAGCATCTCTTTATCCATCGGGTTGGTAGCCAACATTTGAGCAAAAGCCTGCGGCTGTTTGCTGAACTTCTCTTGCAATAGCCGTCGGGAGTTAACTAGATTATTGCAACGGGAAATTAGAAGATTGGTATTAAACGGTTTCGTGATATAATCATCCGCACCGATCTTCAATCCTTCGATATTATGCTCTATAGCAGTGCGTGCAGTTAGTAATACTACCGGAATATGGCAGGTATTAAAGTCCGTCTTGATCTGTTTGCAAAGTTCCGTACCTGACATACGTGGCATCACAACATCACTTAAAATGATGCTCGGCATATCCTTCTGTATCATTTCTAGTGCTTCTACTCCGTCGGAAGCTGTACTGACCTGATAGAATGTTTCGAAAATACCGACTAGCATCTGTTTGATAGATTCATTGTCTTCCACTATCAACATTTTGGCGTCCTCGATACGTTTGTTGTCTTCTTCTTTCCATTCCGAATCAGAGATTATCTCTACTGAAGGAACAATCTCTTCTGTTTGTTGGATGGTTTCCGTATCATCCTTCGCTATTTGCTCTTCTGTAAAGTGATTATTGCCAAATTTAAGGGTGATAATGAAACTGCTTCCTTTACCCGGTTCACTTTCCACCCGGATTGTGCCGTGATGAAGTTCTACAATACCTTTCGTCAGTGCCAAACCGATTCCAGTGCCAGCTCCGGTATTCAATGAGTTGAGATGCTCAGTCTGATAAAAGCGGTCGAATATCTTATCAATCTCGGCAGCAGCAATGCCTGTACCGGTATCTTTTATTTCAATAATGGCGTGATTATCTTCCTGCGATACGTTAATCGAAATTGTATCTTCAGCTTTGGTATGTTTTACTGCGTTTGATAATAAATTGTTTATCACTTTCTGCATCTGCTTTTGGTCATACCATACTTCAATGTCATCCTTCTGCTTATTGAACTTGAAGTTGATTTGTTTACTGCTGGCATATTCGAGGAATAGCAGGTAGTTCTCATACAGGAAATTTACCAGGTTATGCTGGCTTACTTTGATCTTCATGTGACCTTGTTCCTGCTTTCGGAAATCGAGCAGTTCCGTAATCAGTTCCCGCAATTGGAGACTGTTCTTGTAGATTCCCAACACCTTATTATATATGTTAGGCGTAAATGTCTGCACTTGCAACAATGTTTCTACTTGTCCTACGATCAGCGTTAATGGTGTGCGGAACTCGTGTGAGATGTTAGTGAAGAAACGAAGTTTTGACTGGTTCAAAGCTTCAAGGTCTTCAATATGTTTCTTTTCGTATTTTAAAGATTCACGGAGTTTGATGCGCGAATTATAGTTCTGAATAAGATACCATAACAGACTGATAGTTACAATGGTATAAATCAGGTAAGCCCACCATGTCTCATACCACGAAGGGAGTATAATAATCAGCAATCTGGCCTCTTTTATTCCTTCCCTCTGTGATTTGATGACAAGGGTATATTTACCTGGATTCAGGTTTGTATAAGTAATCAGCGTTTGTTTCCGGTAAGTATGGTTCCATTCGTCTGAGAAACCCTCCAGGCGATAGAGAATCTCATCTCTGTTGGCAGGGATGAAGTTGGAAGTGGCATATTCGATGCTAAACATCGATTGATTTGCTTTCAGGCTAATTTCCGGAGTGTGGCAGATCGATTGTTCAAGGATGCCGCTTTCATCTCCCGGAATTACTTCTTTTCCATTGACAAACAGACGGGAAAGAATGATATTATATGATTTTGGGGTGAAGTGTAATTTCTTCTCCCAGAAAGAAATCATTCCCTGAATACCGCCAAGGAATACTTCTCCGTCATGTGTCACAAATAGTGCGTTTTCATTAACGGCGGTCAGCGGGAACCCATTTTCCGTACCATAATTATAGAATGTCTTGCTTGGATAGTCGAACTGTGAGAATCCTTGATTGGTAATCAGCAGTAAGTCTCCTTTCTGTATGGATGATTCGCAAACTTCGTAGATACAGTCGCTGGATAAACCATCTTTCTGTACATCGAAGTTTTCAAAGTCATCACTTGCTTTACGGTAACGGTCGAGGCCGCTTCCGGAGGTGCAGAACCACAGATTACCGTTACTATCCTGCATGATGCTGTTGATATTGTTGTTGCTAAGACTGTTTGGATTGGCAGGATTGTGCGGATAATTAGTGAGTTTACCGCTGTCGAACCGGTAAGAATAAACGCCCTCCCCGGTAGCTGCAATCCACAATGTGCCGTCTTTATCAATGCAAAGACTGGCTACCATGCCAATGCCTCTTCCTTCTTTCGTCTCTTTAAAAAGTTGTTGGCAAGTACCTGTTATTGGATCGAAAAGGCAGACACCGTTCTGTGTAGCAACAACCAGCTTGTCTTTATATGGTACAATGTCCCGGACAATATCTGAAGGCAGCGATGTTGGATCCCCTGCTTTCATTCGGTAGGCTGTGAAACGATTAGTGTGCAGGTCGAGCTTATTCAGGCCTCCCAAGTGGGTGCCTATCCACATAATCTCATGATCCCGGTCATAATAGATTGCTTTTACATTATTATGGGAGATACTGTTCTTGCCTTCTTCATGGCGATACCACCGATAGGTGTTATTCTTCCGGTCGTACACATTCACACCACCGCCTTCGGTACAAATCCACAGGTTCCCGTTCTTATCTTCTGTCATTCTGCCGATGATCGGACTACTTAGACCTTCTTTCTCTGTATCTCCAGTTTTGTAACGAGTATAAATTTCGTATTCCGGGTTGAAATAATTAACACCTCCGAAGTAAGTACCCAACCAGATTGTTCCTTGCTCATCTTTTACGATACACCAGATGGAAGAGTGGGTGAGTCCGTCGGGTCTGTCATTATTGGCAGTATATAGATAGAATTTGCCTGTGCTTTTGTCATACCGGTTCAGACCGTGAAATGTTCCTATCCACAGGTTGCCTGTGTTGTCTTCACAACAGCTTCTTACAAAATCAGAGCAGAGACTATTCGCGTTTTTCGAATCGTGGCGAAAGTTTTCGATGTTTCCGTCTCTCTTTATATGGTAGAGTCCTTCTTCCCAACTGCCTATCCATAAATCTTTGGCAGAATCTTCATATATACTGGCAATATTACCTCTTGTAACAGGTTGTGAGATTTTTGTTTTATCTTCCGACAAGCAGTAAAGGCCACTACTGGTAGTCCCCATCCAAAGGTTTTTCTTTTCGTCCAAGTGGAGGCAGGAGAGGGTGATGTTTTTTCCGGCAAGATGATAGTAGAGATCGAAGTTACCCGTGCTTTCATTATATACAAAAATTTCTTCTCTTTTGCTGATATATAATTTTTCATTGAAGTAAATAGCATCCACATTCCCTTGCAGTAATGTTTTGAATTTTTGCGTAGTCAGATCGAACTCTGCTACTCCATCAGTGCAAAGCAAGTATACTTTTCCGTTTTTGTTTCCGGTGATGCGCAGCACTGTATTGCTGAACAGACTATTCGGATCGTTCTTATTGAGTTTGAAACTTTTGATATCGTTACCGTTATATCGGTTAAGTCCTTCACGCGTACCGATCCATATAATCCCTTGTTCGTCAATATAAAGGCTATTAACAGAGAACTGGGAAAGCCCGTCGTCCGTGGTCAAATGACTAAAAGTGATGTTTTGACCTTGTGTGCGGACTGCGACTACGCTTAAAAATAGCAAAAATAAAAGGATTACTTTTCTCACTAATTTGTATTTTAAGGTGTTTACATCTATGCAAATATATTGTTTTTATTTGATTTCAGTGAATCTTATTAGAAGAAAGTAACTATAAAACACCGGGAGAGAATTCTATTTAACAGAACTGCTCTCCCGGTGTTTAACTTAACTAACCTTTTATATAGTGCCCATGACTATTTGATGTAGAACGTGATCAATACTCCTTTATGATCGCTTGGCCATTGACTGTTTACGGGTGGAATAATCGGATCTTTGGTTTGTTCCTCTACTCTTTGCCCACGTACAATAGATCCTGTCGGGCCTACTAGCTCTGCTTTCTTCACTTGTAGACTCTTATTGGGATAGTAATAAACGAAATCAATCCGTTCACGTTCATCTGCCTCCGGTGCCCATGAGAGGTTTTCCGGAGCGATCGCCTTGTTGTCGGCAGGAAAAGTGAATCCCGGACATTTCACCGGATTGGGATGAATTACTCGGTAGGCATCTTTATATCCCCGTTGAACCAACAATTTGGAAGTTCCCCAATTGACGATACATCCGCGATGATCGAATAGATCTTTTGTATCGGCCTGCCAATCCAGATAAGAAGGCTCATTCAGATCTCCGGCAAAAAATACGAGTGCTCCTTGCTCTAGCTCTTTGGCGGCGTTGTTGATAAAAGCTTGGGCGGATTCTATACGGTCTGATTCTTCGCAGACAGCAAGTATCTTGTCTACATCAGTGATAGGAACCGGAAGCTTATCCCAATTAACGTTGCCGTCATTGTACCCCCGGGGATAATAACAGGTGTAGTAACGATACTCCGAATGTGCCGGGTAAACGGCCACTCGTTTCCCGTTTACATCCAAAATAGCTTTGAACATCCATTTATTGATGCGTTCTGTCTCTTTGATCGGAAATTTCGATATGACTGCCCTTCCGTCAATTCGTGCATCGTAATAGGTGAGTCCCCTATCTTTAAGTCCTTGCATCAGTTTAGGCATTACAGGATCGTCTTGCGGACCTTTATATAATTCACAAAATGTAGCAATGTCAGGCTGTAGGGCAGCAATCTGTTCTATCAGATATTCCGGAGCGTGTTCCACCTTGGTACACTCCACCCATAAGTTGAGTTGAAGGAACTTAATCTCTGTTTTCTTTCCTGTTTCTTCTTCCGGTACAGATACTTCCGTATCGGTTTTAGAACATGCAGTGATAACAGGAAGTATGGTAATAATAATAGTTAATAACCACTTTTTCATAATCTGTATTTTTTAGGTTTGATTACCAGCCCGGATTCTGACAGTTGGTTCCTGCTGCATTTTGCAACCTGATTGCCTCATCACCCGGTATCGGATACAACAGGAATTTCTCACTGTATGCTTTTCGGGTATTATCTACTACAAAACGGGAGTAACTTCCATCCGAGTTTGCTTTCATTCCGGTGACTACCTTATCTGTCTGATCCAGTATTTTCCAACGGCGTACGTCGAAGAAGCGATGTTCTTCAAAAGCAAGTTCCACACGCCTTTCGTTTCTGATTCGCAGACGGAACTGTTCACAGGATAATCCATAAGGAATGCCCGGCATGCCTACTCTGGAACGCACTGCATTGACTGCATCTACTGCATCATTAGGTACAGTCCCGGTGGTAGATGCCTCGTTAGCGGCTTCTGCATAATTCAAATATAATTCGGCCAAACGGAATTCTTTGAAATATCCGTCGAGGTTACCGGAACGTCCAGATTTATAATGTGAAAACTTACGTGTATAATAACCTGTACAGGTGTAGCGTGCATTGCTCGGATCGAGAGCACAGTTTCCTCCTGCCTTGGTTGAGACTAATGCACCCGTTTCCAGATTCAGTTTGGAACCATCATAATAGATAGAAGCTTTAAGACGTGGATCACGGTTCTCATACGGCTTAGATTGATTATAAAGGTTTTGAACAGCCGAATTCAGATTGGGTTGCAGGTGATTGGCGTCTTGATAGGGATTCTCAAGATTGAGCAGGGGATAGGCCTCTGTCATATCCGGGTTCACGACTTCATAAGCATCAAGTAATTCTTGAGACGGACATGCGCCGGCATCTGTCTGACCATCAGTAGTTGGCAGGCCGGCATAATTCCACATATACATTTGTCCAACCTCCATGATGGTTTCTTTGTCGTTTACTACCGGAAGGTCAGTACGCGAGTAGAAATAAACATCATAAGGAGAGTAGCCGGCTGTGGCATTCGGCTGTCTCTTATAAAGTTCATAATTGTTTGCCAGGCAGTCATCCAAAGATTTCTTCGTGATTTCTGCGGCTTCTGTCCAGGTGATTGTTCCGTCATTGTACAAGGGGCTGGCTGCATAGAGCGCTATTTGCGAACGGATAGCAGCGCAGATGGCTTTTGTCATTACATGACGGTAGTTTTCCTTGTCCAATGAACGCCATCCCCATTCTTCAACAGTGGGAATGTCGATGGCATCCTGGCAATCGGCCAATATTTGACGGGCACATTCGCCGAATGTACCTCTCTTGACTTTGGTATAATCGTAGTCAGGAGTTGTTATGACGGGAACGCCTCCATAACGTTTTACTAATTGAAGATAATAGAAAGCACGTAGTGTTAGTACCTGTGCCTTGAAACTGTTGCGTATCTCTTCCGAATAGACACTGGCAGTAGGGATATTGGCAAGGAAGATGTTACAAGCGCGTATCCCTTGATAATAATAGTTGTAATTTTCCGGATTACCTTCGATGTTTTCCAATGGATTACTGAAGGGGGATAATTGTCCTTCATTCCATTTGCGGGTAGCTCCGTTCTGTAATTCCCAAGCATCTTTAGCTTCGTCCGTACAGCCTGCAAGCATTGTGTAGTTATAGTTCATTCCGTAGTTTAGAATCCATCCGTAGCATTGGTTCATATAGGCATACGTTTTGCGATTAGTGGTAAACAAATCACTGTAATCTGTACGACCGTCCGGGTGATCCTCAATATCGGTGCATCCGTTCAATGCAGGCAATATAAATAGGGAGAGTACTCCTAATATAAGTTGTTTTATTTTCATAACTTTAGTCTTTAGAAATTCAAGTTAAGTCCGATATTAAATGTTCTGTAAATAGGGTATGTGGTATAAGAATATTGTTCAGGGTCCAGATTGTCAAACTTAAGAGATGAGGTAGTCAGCAGATTGGCGCCACTGATATAAAATCTCATCTTCTCCAGTTTTAGTTTACTGCTCCAACGTTTTGGCAATGTATATCCTAATACTACATTCTTTACTCGCAAGTAGTTGTTCTTAGAATAGAAGAACTCATTGTTTTGGAGACTGGAAGAGTTTCCGGTGGTCAGAGCCGGGTAGGAAATCTCTTCATTGGATGCATAACGTTCTGCTGTCCAGGCATTACGATGGAGGTCGGTGTACACGCCTTGATAGCTATTGTCGAAGATACCGCATCCACTATAATAGGCGGCTGTGCCCGACACACCCTGCAACTGAACATATAAATCAAAGTTCCTATATTCCAATTGGACAGAGCCGCCATAGGCGATGGTCGGCAGCGTTTGTGCTTTATCCATTGGGGCCTGGTCGCGTTCGTCGATATTTCCATCGTTGTTCAGGTCTTTGTAGATAAAGTCGCCCGGACGGGGAGAAGCTCCGGAGAATCGGAGTCCGCTCTTGTCTATTTCTTCTTGACTATTGTAATATCCGTTTCCGTTGGAATAGTCAATGAGATAGCCAAACTGCTGTCCGGCAGAATAACCGGTCTTACGATATGGGTAGTAATATCCGCTGGTTGTACGATTCAACTCTTTGACGTCAATTACTTCGTTTTTGTTGTATCCCATGTTGCCTCTGAATGTCATATTTAATCCGCATTTCAGTTTTTTGGTGTAGGATAATTCGATATCGAATCCTTTGTTATTCATCTTACCTAGATTTTCGAAGGGCAGATAATTGCTGGCAATACCTTGTGCAGAAGAGATACTATTGTTTTGGATAGCCATATTGGTCTGCTTCACATTCCAGTAGTCAAATGTGAGACTTAATGAATTGAACAGAGTGATATCGATTCCGTAGTTTTGCTGGAAAGACTTTTCATAGTGGATATATGGATTACCTTGCATACCTTCTACTGTTCGAGCTGCATAGTAGTTACTTAACAAATAGCCTTGCAACTGATAACGTACATCGGTAGCATACAAGAAACGTGTAGCGGATATTTGGTCATTTCCCAGCCAGCCGGCAGACGCACGCACTTTGAAGAAAGATAACCAGTCACTGTCTTTCAGGAAACTTTCGTTGGATACCACCCAAGCGGCGGATACTGTCGGAAAGAATTTAAAACGGTTGCCCGGTTTGAACTGTTCCGTACCGTCATAAGTGAAGTCTCCTTGTATATAGTATCGTGAATCATAGCCGTATTTCACATGTCCCATCAATGATAAACGATCGTATGGAAGATCTCCGTTTTTCATCATATTCTCATTGAAATAACTGACAAATGCATCTACTTCATGTTTTTCTCCAAAAGTACGGTTGTAGCTGACAAACCCCTGAAAGTTGATAAAATAACGCATATTGGCAGTCTTACTTAGGCTTAGAGGAAGAGTGGTGTGTGTGCCAAAAATGCCACTACCATTGGCTGCGTAACGTGCATAGTCGGTAGAACCGTAGATTGTACCGTCATAGTTGGCTTCATAACCTACTATTCCTTTCACGCTTAATCCTTTGGTCAGGAATCCCAGATCCAAGTTCATTCCATAGGCGACATTTAGGTTGATACCCGTTCGATGGCTATATCCGGAACGGTTGATAAGTCCGTAAGTAGGGTATTCGTTATACTCTGTGGTAATTACTTTTCCGTCTTCGGTGACAGGTCCCGGTACGGTGGGAGCCATCTGATAGATCGAATTCATAATATCTCCTGTGCCATTATACCCTTGATTCATCCGGTCGATAGTGACATTGGTATTAAGGAAACAATTCAGATAACGATGCAGAGTAACGTCTACATTGGCTAGGATGTTGAAACGATGCAATTTGAGCGCTGGGTTATAGTTGTCGTTCTTTTCTGCGTCAATCAGACTGTTTTGATGAAGATAACCGGCATTAACAAGATATTTCACCCGGTTATTGCCTCCGCTGATATTGATATTGTATCGTTGCATACTGGCTGCATCATTCATAAAGGTGTCATACCAGTCATGTCCGGGGATAGTCCCATCTGTGAATCCGGCTATTTCATATAAAGAATAAAGCGGAGTGCCTCCATCATTGAGTAATGCCTGGTTACGCATCTGTGCATATTCGCCTGTACTTACTGTTTTGGGGCGCTGGGTAGCCTGCTGTATGGAGAAGTCCATGTTTACATTTACTTTGGTACGTCCTATTTCTCCTCTTTTGGTAGTAATAAGAATCACTCCGGAGGAAGCTCGGGGACCATATAATGCTTTAGCTGCGGCATCTTTCAGAATACTGACAGACTCGACAGTGTTGGCATCAAGCGTATTCATATCGAATAGTGGAGCCGGAATTCCGTCGAGCACGACCAAAGGTGAATTGCCATTTATAGAGTTCAGGCCACGTATATACATTGTCGTTGCATCATCAGCCGGTGTGCTGGTTGACTGGATAGAGGTCAATCCGGCCAAACGTCCGGTCAATGTGGCTGAAAATCCGCTATTGGGCGTTTTTACCAATTCGTCTCCCTGAACGGTAGAGATAGCTCCGGTATAACTTCCTTTTTTCTCTTTTTGTAGCATGGCTACTTCGATAGGTGTATCCTGATCGGCAATATCTGATACCAGGCGAAATTCAACAGGTTTGTTCAGAGTGAATTTCATTGTCTGGTTCCGGTATCCCGGAATCTTACAAACTACCATATTGGCTCCTGACGGTATTTCCATGATGAATTTTCCGTCTTTGTCACTGCTTGTGGTGTATTCGGGATTGTCCGGAACAGAAATGATTGCACCGTCTAAAGGTTCGTTGCTCTCATTCCGCACCACACCGGATATTACTTCTTGCACTTGTGCCCGGCATACTTCGTTGCCTGCAAACAGGCATACGATGCACAAAAGTGTGATTATTCTGTTTTTCATATACATTCTGTTTTATGATTACCATCCTGCATTTTGCCACGTCTGTCCCGTTGTGCCTTCCAATACGGCTGCTTCGTTAGCTGGGATAGGATATACGTGCCATTTTTTTTCGTAACTCATTTTACTCGGCTTGCCGCCGTCTGTTCCTAAAATAATTCTTTCATAAGAATATGAATTTCCATTCTTGGTGATTTTCATACCTGTGGTAAACTTCTCGTTTTCCATGTTCTCATTTGCAGGTGTCCAACGACGGATGTCGAAATATCTGTCTTCTTCGCAAGCCAGTTCTACTTGACGTTCGTGGCGTACCAACAGGCGTGCTTCGTTCTTGTCATTTGTCGACAAATCAACCGAGGGATCAAAGCCTGCCCGATGACGGATTTCATTGACCCATCCCAGACCTTCGGTGAGATGACCGCTTTCAATAGCGGCTTCGGCTGCGTTCAGATAAATTTTACCTAACCGATAGAAACGGAAACGACCGTCATATCCGGCTACTCCGGCTGCTTTACAGTTACCGTTCACCATTCTCTTTCTCCAATAATAACCGGTACGTGTGTTTGTATTTCCACTAGTACGGATTTCGCTGTTTCCTCCTACATATGTTTCTACGACTGCCGGTTCTTTACCTAACAGAACTGGACTGTTATTGTAAAAAACAGTAGCTTGTAAACGTAAATCACGTCCATTATAGGGATTTGCAGGATCATAACCACTGTTGGGATTGTAATTGGGAGACAGATGTTTCTCGTCATTATAAGGTCTGGATAAATCCAATACAGGTTTTCCGGTTGCTAACATATCATAGGCGTCTACTAACTCTTGGGAAGGCACAATGGTTAGTTGGGCATTCCCTAATACCGGTGCTCCGATAACATCATACAAAGGATTTGTATACGGGTCGGGCCAATAACCTTCTGTGCTTTGCCAGATTGTTTCTTTATCACTGGGATCTGTTCCGATGTAGTTATTGAGCGTGAAGTACTCCATATAAGCATTGTTGTAATACTTTTCCGTATCCGAACATTTAGTATAGAGTTCGTATCCGTTGGCTTTCAGTTGTTCCAAACAGTCTTTATTGATTGTGTAAGCCCATTCCCATAGATCCTTTCCGCCATTGTTATAAGTGCTGGCAGCGAACAAAGATGCTTCGGAACGGATAGCCATTGCGATGCCTTTAGTCATTCTGATCTTTTCGTTGAGCGTTGTCAGCCGCCAGGGAAGGTTGGCTGATTTAAGGGCTGTTTCGCAATCGTCTACAATGAAGCGGGCACAGTCCTCGAAGCTGGGGCGTGACAAGGTTGAAAAATCATAATCCAACCCGTAAGGCTCCTTTTCAATAGGTACAGGACCATACCATTTTAACAGTTCCATATAGAAATAAGCGCGGAGTACATGAGCTTCTGCTACCCAGCGGTCACGGTCTGTTTCGCTCGGGATGGCAGCGGTGGCTGCCCGTTGGAGGAATGTGTTGATGGTGCGGATTTGTCCCCAGTATAATTGCCAGTATCCTCCCTCTGAATAGGTATCACCCATATCTCTGCGAACGTCGAGATAGAAGTCTGTAGTAGTACAGTTGCCTGATGCGGCATGTGCAAAGCCACCACCGGAACCATCTGTGCAATCCCATGCTTCGTCACTAAGTGCCACGGGATAGTTGCTCCAGAAGTGGTATCGCAAACTCTTTTTGGGCAGGTAGTCAAAACAAGTGCTGAAATAAGCTTTGGTCAGATCAGGATCCTGAAATACTTCATCCAGCGATAATCTTCCGTCAGGAGCTACATCCAATGCTTCATTACAAGAACTGAATGTGAGCAGGGAAGCAAACATGCATATATAAATAAATCTTTTTTTCATATCGGTTTTGTTTTAGCCATTAAAATGTAATATTCAAACCTACGTTGTAAGTGCGCATTGTCGGATAAGCTGCCGGACCGTTCTGTTCAGGATCGAAGCTATCGGTCTTGAGGTGAGTCCATGTATACAGATTGTTACCGCTTAAATAGAAACGTACATTGGATGCGCCGATCTTCTTGCTGATGCTTTCCGGTAATGTATATCCTACTTCTGCATTTTTCAGACGTATATAGGAGGCATCCATGATAAAGAAATCATTGGGCTGTAAGCTCGGTCCACCACTGCTGGATAAACGGGGATACGTAATCTTTTCATGATTATTATAGCGTTCTTCGCTCCAACGCCCCATGTGCATTTTGTAGAAGTTACCACTACTTTCGTAGATACCGGCTCCCGAATAAGTCTTGCTGTATTGACCTACTCCTTGCAACATGATGGAAACGTCGAATCCTTTCCAATTGGCAGATAAAGAGAAACCGTAATTGATGCGGGGTAACAAAGATGAATAGCCGATAGGAGCTTTGTCACGGTCATTGATCACCCCGTCTCCGTTGAGATCCTTATAAATAAAGTCTCCGGGCTCCGGTGTCCCTACGCCCTCGTAGGTCAGCCCACTCTTGGCGATACTTTCGTCACTGTAGAAGAAACCGGTTCCGTCACGGCCTTTTTCGGGATCATAGCTGTGGTCGATAATATATCCCCAGTTTTGTCCTAATGAAAATCCAGTGGTGCGGGTGCGGTATGCATAATCCTTACCTAATAGCGGTTCATCATATTCTAGAACTTTGTTTTTGGCATAACTGAAGTTTGCATTGGCAGAAACAGACAGCCCGTTCTTGAATTGCTTCTGATATCCGAGTACCATCTCAAATCCTTGGTTCTTGACTTCACCATCGTTCATTAATGGAAGGGCAGAGGAGGGCAGACCTTGAATCATAGGAGTTGTTTGAGGGATAATCAGGATATTCTTTCTTTTCTCAACGAAGTAGTCGAACGAGAAAGAAAGATCATGATACAAAGATATGTCTATACCATAATTCTGTTTTTCAGCTGTTTCCCATGTGATACTTTTGTTTCCGATATAGTTCTCGGCGATTTTATAACCTTGTCCCCAGCCGGAACCGTTGGAAGCATATCCCAAGCTCGGAGATAGCCAGTGGTCTCCTTTACTGTCTGTTACTACGGAATATTGACTGATATTATCCAGATAAAGGAAGCGGGCAGGCTTTCCGTCACTGGTTGTAAATGCATCATTTCCTACTTTCCCCCAAGAAGCTCTTAATTTCAGATTCGTCAGGACTGGATTATCCTGAAGAAAGCTTTCGTTGGTTACTAACCAGCCAAGGGAGGCGGCAGGGAAGAAACCGAATCGTTTGTCTGGAGAGAATTGTTCCGAACCGTTGTAACCCATATTTACTTCTGCAAAATAACGTCTGTCATAATCATAGGTTGCACGTCCTGCAATACCGATTACATTATAAGGCAGCAACAGATCACCTGATGTTTCTTTAGATTCTTTAATATCCCGCTGTGCCAGGAACATGGCAGTAATATTGTGTTTCTCAGCAAAACTACGGTTGTAGTTGATTTGTGCCTGCAGGTTCATTGTCCAATAAGACTCGGAAGACTTGGTCAGCTCGATTGGACCATCTTCATCTTCCAGGCTAGGATGCCGGTTGATAAACAGATGCTCTCCTGAAGCTAACGTCTGATAGGTATACCAAGTGTAGGAACGTTTTCCTATTGTTTTGCCGAATCCTTTGGAGTCGAAAGATACTTGTCCTTTAACAGAGAGTCCTTTGGTGATAACCCCCAAATCAATTTCCACTCCTCCGATGACATTGATTCCTGATCTGGTCTCCAGTTGATAACCCGAACGGTTGATTAACGGATATGCACTCAACGAATTGTTGGCAGGATCTTCTACAGATAATCCGGCTCCGATAGGGAAGGTACGTATAGCGTCGGTGGCGTATGCACCTTCCGGAGTCAGATACATGGAAGTAGGCCGTGAAGTAAGAGCACTGTTGAATACACTTGTCATGCTTGCGGAAGTCCCATTGATCCGTTCCAGATAAGAGGAAGCATTTAAGTTGATCTTCACTGACTTATTGACTTTATAGTCAATATTTGAACGGAAGTTGTAGCGATCTAATGAAGACTGGGCATTGTAACCCAGCTTGGATTTAGGTTCTACGTTGAACATACCTCCCTGATGCAGGTAGCCGGCACTTACAAAATATTGAAGTTTGTCCGAACCTCCGGAAACGTTCATGTTAGCTCTGGTCATAGGTGCATAATCTCTGAATAAGATATCTTGCCAGTTATTATTCGGATAGAAATCAGGATCTACGGGGTTACCTGTTTTCCATGAGTCGAACTTGTCGATGTCCGGTCCGAAGAACTCGGCAGAGTTCCCGTCGTTAGTAAGTGCTTCATTGCGAAGTCTTACCCAATCCCATGAGTCCAGGCGTTCGGGTTTGAAGGCCATTTCCTGCATACTGAATTCTACATTGGCACTGATACGGGCAGTTCCTTTTTCGCCTCTCCGGGTAGTGATCATTATAACTCCATTGGCACCCCGTACGCCGAATACTGCCGTTGCGGAAGCATCTTTCAATACCGAAATATTAGCGATTTCATTCGGATCAATAGAACGCATATCGTCTACAGCTACTCCATCTACCATGATTAATGGATTTGTCCCGTTTGTAGTGGCTGCACCACGAAGGAACATGGTCACTTCGTCACGTCCCGGTTCACCGGAAGTTTGGATAGTGGTCAGTCCGGGGAGCTTTCCGGATAAAGCAGAGCTTAAGTTGGGCGATGAAGACTTCATCAATTCTTTTCGGTCGATGGAAGCAACGGAGCCAATGACAGAAACCTTTTTCTGGGTACCGTAAGCCACTACTACGACTTCTTCCAGATTCGCTACGTCCGGATGCATGATGATGCGCATGTCTTTTTTGGCAGGTACATCCTGTTTCTGATAACCTACATAACTGATCTCGAGTATTGCGTTGGGAGCAACCGATAAAGAGAAACGACCGTCTATGTCGGTAATAGTACCATTCGCCGCGGCTCCTTTTTCCATGACGGAGGCTCCGATCAGGCTTTCACCGGACTCGTCCACGACGACTCCGGAGGCTGTTATTTTAGACTGTTGCTGTATCAGGGTAGCATCTCCGATATCTGATGCATTTCCTGTAACAGGAATACAGATTCCCAACCCGAGCAACAGGCACATTTTGTATAGCCAATAACTTCTTTTCATAACTATAACGTTTAAGATTATTTTCTGTCTAATTAAATGAACTCAACATTTTGTCCTTGTCGTATCCTATGTATTCATAGCGTTCTATCCGGACACCTTGATCTTTTGCGATAATACAAGGGCTTGTGCCGTTCCAAGGGCTATCCATCCACCATTCTTCCACTAATAGCTTTCTTTGAGTTGAAGGGCTGTTAGTAAATGAGAACTGAACTTTTGAAGGATCTACTGTTCCTCCGGAATAACCTAAAACAGAATAAGTGCCTGCCAAATTACGCAGATCGACATAAACGAGCGGGCAACCGGATGCGTTTAATGCTGTGATGGATTTGCAACGGTTTATATCCAGATGTGTCAGCCCCGGATTATTGCTTACATCGATAGAGGTTATCATATACTGGTCTCCGGAAATAAACTTGGTCAATCCTGCGTTCTTGGCACTGAAAGATTGAATACCTTTCTCATCTACCGGACCTGCCGTATAGCTGGTGCTGATTGCATATTTACTCAGGTCGATCTCTCCCAGATTATTACCGTCCAGGATGAGGCTCTTATATCCACAGAAATATTGCAACCCTTCCAGATTGGTGATTCCTTTGTTGCTAAGATCAAGAGTTGTGTTGTTCTTGAAGTATTCT
The DNA here is from genome assembly GCF_009193295.2 of Bacteroides luhongzhouii. NCBI lineage: Bacteria > Pseudomonadati > Bacteroidota > Bacteroidia > Bacteroidales > Bacteroidaceae > Bacteroides > Bacteroides luhongzhouii. The sequence continues at coordinate 1,511,662 of NZ_CP059973.1, forward strand.
GCATTCAGAGCTGCCACTGTCAGAACTTTATCTCCTTCGAATACATCCGGGACCAGAGCTTTAAGGGCATTCCGTAGGTTTACATCAGGAATTTCCCCGTACTTTTTCAATGTTTTCTGATATTTTCCGTAACTGTAATAATAGTTATTGTTTCCGTCCGGATAGTCGTGCATCCAGTCGTATCCTTCCACTGTAACCCCATTATTGATGGCGTCTACAATGGAACCGCTATTGCTATAGTATGAGTCCATCCACCAGGATTCCATTTTCAGAAGTCGTTCTTTGCTCGCATCATCACTGAAAGTAAATTTGAAATCTGTGCTGTTGTAGTTCAGACATCCGCCATAGATGCTGTGGTAGTTACGTACATCCAAATAGACCAGTTTGCAGTTTAGAGCAGAGAATCTTTCAATGGTATAACAGTAATACAGATCGATAGATTCCAGTTGGGTGCTTCCGTCTATGTTGAGAGATACCAATGTGCTATTCGGATGTTCTGCAGTAGCCAGTTCCAGTTTAGACAATCCTGTGTTTTGTGCAGTCAATTCGGACAGCCTGGACAGAACTTCAGCAGGAATTTCGCTTATATCATTGTTGTTGCAGATCAGTTTCCGGATGTTGCTGAAATACTCGAGCCCTTCCAAAGAAGTGATATTCTTATCGCTGATATCCAGTGTGCCATCAGTGAATGTAACATACTTCGCACTGGAAGAAATCTTCTCTCCTTTGAATATATCGGGGAAGAGAGCAGAGAGGGCATTGCGCAAGTTCTCATCGGGCATTACTCCTACGGTACTGTTGATGACGCCCAATGTTCGCATTTTACTGCCACGTACCAATACAAGTCCATAAGAATCTTTGTTTGCCGTAGAGGGGTAAAGTACCGTAATATGGTCGGAGGATACTTCTCTGGTTTCCATGTAGATGGGCTGTTCTGTCCCTCCTGATAAAGGAGAAAGTGCCAGTACATCACAGTCAATAAAGCCATTTCCCTGAATGGTGATTTCAGTGCCCAGGGATTCTTCCGAAATGTCCGGAAGCACTACATTGGTTACTCCCAGGTCTGTGCCTAACTTTTCGTCTTCACATCCCAAAAGGAATACCATTCCAAGCATTAATAAAATGTAGAAATGTGTTTTCATAAATACTATTTGTTTAATGAATAAATAGAGTACATTGTTATTCTTGTTTTAAGACAACCACTGAATGAGGTGGTAACGAACATTGAATTTTATCTTTTACTTTTAGAGGCTGGACATCCGGTGCCAACATCTGGTCAGTAGTAGGCAGATTGTTTTTGGTATAACGGTAGACCTGATAGTTACCTTTCGCTTGTGTATGTCCGTTGATGAGGCTTATCATTTTCTCCTGATCCATTCCGTTGGCGAAGACATATACCCATTTACCATTTGTGTTTCGAACGGCAGTTCCTGCATACCATTCTTCCGGCGTTGTTATCGGATGGATTTCGGCCCCCGGGCGTATGAAACGTGTCAATAGAGAATAGGCATAATATTGAGGGCGTACTTCGTAGTCACTCTTGATGTCATTGTAGTATGGTTCTGAAGCGTATGTCTTCTTTACATACTTCCACAATCCCAGTTGCTGCATTGCTCCGTAGTCTGCGTCTTTGCCATAATATTGGTCTATCAAGCTCCAGTAACTTATGCCGCTTGCTCCTGCGTTCAGCATATTGATGGCTATGCGTGCCATTAATACTCCCCGTTCATACAAATCGATATCCTTCTGTCTGGTGGCACCCACGCATTGGTTTCCACCGAATTCACCGATGAAATGGGGCTTTCCAACTGAAGCGGCTAATTGGGCGTTTTGTCTTTCCCAATCCAGAATTGTGGAGTTTGGGGTCTCATATCCGAAGATATAGGTATGGGAGTTGAATACATCAGCAACATTTGCCAGTCCTTTTGTGCAGGCTGCCAGATATTTATGTGTTCCTGTGCCTCCATCCGAGTTGTCGGAAAGGCTGAAATGTACTTTATTCCGTATTCCGTCTTTTTTGAAACGTTTGTCCAGTACCTTGCACATTTCAATGTAGTCAGCGGTAGGGGCAGCCTGGCCTTTGATGATGTATGACCAGTCCGGTTCATTGATTGGAGTGATTTCTTTGACACATGTGTATTTTTTATCATTGAACAGATGTTGTACAAGTGCTGAAAAATTCTCGCTCCATTCTTCGTAGTTGGTTGGGGCTACTACCCAGTTGCCATAATTCCCTTCTGCCAGAAAATGTCCCGGAGGAGCTCCCCAAAGAACGAGAGTGACTTCCATCTTCTGTTCCTGTGCCATATCCAATACTTTGTAGAGTGATTGCATTTCGACAGAATCGAATGTGAAATTACGCCAGTCGATACTTGATGCATCTGAATTGTCATTCTGTGGTTCGTACCATTGTGGCATGACCATTACACGCAAACTTTGCAGTCCCATTTCTTTGACACGTTTTACCACGATCCGATCCCAATCCTCGGCCTTGGCTCCATCATTACGAGTCACATTCTGTGAGAGGAAATGAGGATCGAGTTCTGCGCCTATGGCCCGGAGGTTTACGCCGGTTTTCTTTCCTACAGAAAGCTCCTGTGTGGTGGCTTCCTTACTTTGATATTTGATTATCAAGCTACTTTGTGGATTATCCAGTGTCAGAGTATAACCGTTGGCCAGTTCTTTTCCGGTTTTCTTTATAGACTCTCCCGTGTCTTTATTGGTGAGTATATAAGTCCGTTCGGGATGTAGTCCGGACAGTTTGACTGTGTAGTTTTTGTCTGGATTGTCCTTGCGACGGAAAGCTACGACGTAGCCGCTGTCATCGGACGGACGATAAAGTTGGTATGCTAACCAAATGTTTTCCGAAGTAATGTTGTCTATCCCACTTAACGGATAATAATCCTCGTAGAAATAGGGGCGGAGTTCTTTGAACTCTGCCTGACGGTCACGCATATCATAGATGGATTGTCCGGCTTCAGTTATTTTCCAGTTGTAAATAATGGAGGTACCGAGACTGGAGCGGAAGGTAAACTTGTCGGCACTTACCGTTCCTGTGCCATGCAAAGGAAGGTATAAGTTTAATCCATAGGTATGACACTGGTAACCAATCGGCTCTCCATAGCTGTAGTCTGTTCTCCACATCGGTGCGCTGCGTGAGATACTTTCGAGATCGATGCGACGTCCGCCACTGGCACAGTTGTCAACCAGCAATCCGGGAAAGCGGTTCAGAAGATATTCCCAGAAAGAATAGAGACCTTCAATATATCGGATTTCACAGATACCTTGTCTGCCTGGTTCGTCATTGGCTGCCCAGAAACCTTCCGGCTCTATATTGAAGTCTTGCCGATAGTAGTCTATTCCGTTTTCTTCGAGGAAGTCACCGATGTATTTACTCATCCATTGGCATGCCTCCGGATTTCCGAGATTGAACAGATAAGAGTCGTGTTCACCATCTTTTGTCCAGTCTTCCTGTTTGGCCTTCCCTCTGGCATCCAGCATCCATTGGGGATGTTCCAATGCCCAGGCAGAACCTTTCATAACACGTTCCGGTTCAAACCATACCATAAATTTTGAACCTACTCTGTGTACTTCATCGGCGATGGGGCGTAGCCCTTCGGGGAAACGAATGGAGTCAACACTCCAGTTCCCTACAGTATTCGCCCAATTCTTATGATTGGCCACATCTGCAGAATGATTGTACCATCCGGCATCCAGCCAGAATACTTCAGGTACTAATTTGAATTGTTCGTATCGTTTCACCATAGCAATGGCATAATCAGTAGTCAGGCAAGTATACTCATTGCAGGGAGTAGGGTCTCCATAGTTAAAACTGGTTGATATTGGATATACAGTCGGTTTACCGTCCACTTTCCATGTGTGATGGGCTTGTACGAAACGGCGGAACTGATTGTGTCCTTTCATACGGTCGGCTCCATTCCAGAATGACAGACATACGCTGGAAGTGCGGATACTTTCTTCCGGATACAGATAGGTTTTCAATCGCTCGATGCCAGAGATAAGTGCTACGCTTTGCTGATCTGCGCAACGTACATCAGCAAACCAGGTTCCCGTCCAACCGATAGCTACGATGACCCCTTGATTGGCAGGAGATTCGATATTGAAGAACGGCATACGCATTTGTGATGAGC